>QHUJ01000054.1 GCA_003221895.1 Gemmatimonadota bacterium
CCTCCCGCTGCCCCACGACGGCCATGTAGGGCACTTTGTGCGTCTCGGCATCCCGAATCTTGTAGTTCAACGTCTCGGAGCGCTCGTCGAGATGCGAGCGAATCCCGGCTTTGAGCAGCGTCTCGTGCACCGCGCGCGCCGCAGCCATCTGCGCGTCGGCGATCGGCAGCACGCGCACCTGTTCCGGTGACAGCCAGAGCGGGAACGCGCCTGCGAAGTGCTCGATCAGGAATCCCGTGAAGCGTTCAATCGTCCCGAAGATGGCCCGGTGCATCATGACCGTGCGGTGCGGCTTGTTGTCGGTGCCGGTGTACTCGAGCTGGAACCGCTCCGGCAGCTCGTAGTCGAGCTGGATGGTCGCGCCCTGCCACTCCCGGCCGATCGCGTCAGTGAACTTGACGTCGATCTTGGGGCCGTAGAACGCCCCACCGCCGATATCCATCCGGTACGTCAACCCGCGGCGCTTGAGCGCGCTCTCCAGCGCCTTCTCGGCGACCTCCCACATGGCGTCGGTGCCGAGCTTCTTATCGGGCCGCGTGGCGAGGTCGAGACGATACTGGAGGCCAAACGTCTTTCCCATCACCAGCTCGACGATGTCGAGCAAGTTGAAGATCTCCTCCTCGATCTGATCTTCGCGCAGGAAGATGTGCGCGTCGTCCATCGACAAGCCGCGCACGCGGAGCATGCCGTGCAAGGTCCCCGAGCGCTCGTTGCGATACACGTTCGCGATCTCGGCGAGGCGAATCGGGAGATCGCGGTAGCTGCGCTGTTGGCTCGCGTAGATCAGGATGTGCATGGGGCAGTTCATCGGCTTGACGCGGTAGCGCACGTCCTCGGACTCGCCCTCGCCGGCCGCCATCGGCGGGAATTGGTTGGCCGCATAGAGCGGCAAATGGCCCGAACGCAGGAACAGCTGCTCGCGCGTCACGTGCGGCGTATAGACGAGCTGATAGCCCCGCTGCAGAATCACGTCTTCAATGAAGCGGCGCAGCTCGAAGTTCAGAATGGCGCCCTTGGGGTGCCACAGAATCAGCCCCGGCCCGACGTCCTCCTGAATCGAATAGAGGTCGAGCTGTTTTCCGATGACTCGATGGTCGCGCTTGCGGGCTTCCTCGAGCCGGCGGATGTAGCCCTCGAGGTCGTCCTTGCTGAACCAGGCGGTGCCGTAGATGCGCTGCAGCATCTGGCGGCGCTCATCGCCGCGCCAATAGGCGCCCGCGGCATGGAGCAGCTTGAAATGCTTGATGCGGCCGGTGCTCGGCACGTGCGGGCCGCGGCACAGATCCACGAACGGACCATCCGTGTAGACAGAGATGACCTCTCCTTCTTTGAGATCACCGATTCTTTCCAGCTTCAACGGATCGTCCGTGAAGCGCTTCCTGGCCTCGGCCCGTGAGACCTCTTCGCGGGTGAACGGGTAATCCGCCTTCGTGACCTCGGCCATCTTTTTCTCGATGGCCTCGAGATCCTCGGGAGTGAACGGTCGTCCGATATCGAAGTCGTAGTAGAAGCCATCTTCGATCGGCGGTCCGAACCCGATCTGCGCCTTGGGGAAGAGCTGCCGCACCGCGGTGGCGAGGACGTGCGCGGATGAGTGGCGCAGCACGTCGAGCGCCTGCGGGTCTTTGTCCGTCAGGATCGATACCGTGACGCCATTGGGCAGCGGCCGCTGCAGGTCGCGCACATCGCCGTTCACGCGAATGGCGAGCGCGGCCTTGGCGAGGCCGGGACCGATCGCTTTGGCCAGATCGGCGCCGGACGCGCCCGCCGGTAAGGTCTTCGTGCTCCCATCCGGCAGGACGACCTGAATCTCGGAAGGGGGCATCGCTAGGGCGTCGCCGTCGTCGCGGGAGCGGCGGTGCCGATCGGCTCGACCTTGAGCCCGAAGCGGAAATAGAGTCCCACCGAAAACAAAATCACGCCCGCGAGCAACAGCCAGCGGACGATGCGACTCGGCGGAAGGGCGTCATCGGTGGGCGGCATTGGACGATATTCTAGTGGCCGCTTCTATATTAAGGAATGGCATACGATCCACGCCCCGTAGAACGCGCGATCTACACGCGCTGGCTCGACGCGGGCGTCTTCCAGCCGCGCCCGGACCGGGAGCCGTATGTCATCGTCATTCCCCCGCCCAACGTCACCGACATCCTGCACGTCGGTCACGCCCTGAACAACACGATCCAGGACGTGATGATTCGCTTTGAGCGAATGCGCGGCCGTGCCGCCGAGTGGCTGCCCGGGACCGACCACGCCGGCATCGCGACGCAGAACGTGATGGAGAAACGGCTGGCGGCCGAAGGCAAGACGCGTTTCGATTTGGGCCGCGAAGAGTTCGTCAAACGCACCTGGGACTACGTCCGCAAGACGGGCAGCACGATCATCGAGCAGCTCAAGATCATCGGCTGCTCCTGCGACTGGAACCGGCAGCGCTTCACCTTCGACCCGGAGTACGTCGCCGCGGTGCGGGAAGTGTTCGTCCGCCTGTGGGAACAGGGGCTGATCTACCGGGGCCACCGGGTGATTCACTGGTGCCCACACTGCCTGACCGCGCTCTCCGATGAAGAGGCGGAGCATCACGAAGCCGATGGGAATCTCTACTACATCCAGTATCCGCTGGTGGACGGAACAGGGTACATCACCGTTGCCACGACCCGCCCCGAAACCATGCTGGGTGACACCGCAGTCGCCGTAAACCCCGAGGACTCGCGGGGCCGGCCGTACATCGGCAAGCAAGTCACCGTGCCGATCGCCAACGTGCAGATCCCGGTCATTGCGGATGAGAGCGTCGAGAAGGACTTCGGCACCGGCTTCGTGAAGGTCACGCCCGCGCACGATGCCAACGACTTCGAGATCGGCCGCCGCCACAAGCTGGACATGCCGCTCGTGATGACCGAAGACGGCCGGATGGATCCGAACTCGCCCCGCGTGCCGGAGCCGTTGAAGGGATTGGACCGCTTCGAGGCGCGCAAGAAGATCGTGAAGCTTTTGGGCCCTCTGCTCGTCAAGACCGAGCCCCACCATCACTCCGTCCGGCGCTGCTACCGCTGCGACACCGTCGTCGAGCCGCGGCTCTCCGACCAGTGGTTCGTGAAGATGAAACCGCTCGCCGAGCCGGTGATGCGCGGTTACGAGAAGACCGAATTCACCATCGTGCCCGATCGCTGGCGCGCGACGTTCGAGAACTGGATGGACAACATTCGGGACTGGAACATCTCGCGGCAGCTGTGGTGGGGCCATCGCGTCCCGGTGTTCACGTGTACCAAGTGCAAGCACCAATGGGCGGATCGCGTCGATCCCACGGCATGCCCCAAATGCGGCGGTGCGGTCGTGCAGGACCCCGACGTGCTCGACACCTGGTTCTCATCGTGGCTCTGGCCGTTCGCGACGTTCGGCTGGCCGCAGGATACGCCGGATCTGCGGCGGTTCTATCCCGGTCACACGCTCGTCACCGCGCCGGAGATCCTGTTCTTCTGGGTCGCCCGCATGCTGATGTCAGGCTACCACTTCATGGGCAACCGGACGCCGTTCCGCACCGTGTATCTCCACGGCACGGTGCGCGACACCAAGCATCGCAAGATGTCGAAGTCGCTGGGCAACGGGATCGATCCGCTCGACGTCGTGAAGCTGTACGGCGCAGACGCGCTGCGCTGGACGCTGATCGCGGGCAGCTCGCTCGGCGCGGACGTCATTCTCGATCCGAACGATCTCGAGACCACGTTCGCACCCGGCCGCAACTTCGCGAACAAACTCTGGAACATCGGGCAATTCGTGCTGGGGCAGCTGCCGAAAACGGTCCCCGCCATCGCAGCGGTGGATCGCCGCACGCTCACCCTCGCCGACCGCTGGATCCTGTCTCGCGCGCAGGCGATGATCCGCGAAACCACTAGCTCGCTGGAGCAGTTCCGGCTCGACGAGGCGGCCAAGCGGTGCTACGAGTTCGCGTGGAACGAGCTGGCGGACTGGTATGTGGAGGCGGTCAAACCGCGCCTTTCGACCGGCGCTGCTCCGGAGGCGACGGCGATTCTGGCGTATGCCTTCGACGCCATCCTGCGCCTGCTGCACCCCGTGGTGCCGTTCATTACCGAGGAGCTGTGGCAGAAGCTGCCGGGTCGACAGGCGGACGACCTGCTCGCCGTGGCGCCGTGGCCTGCCGCGCGCACCGAGTTCGACGACCCGGTCGCCGATCGCGAGTTCTCCCGCGTGAAGACCGCGATCGAGCAGATTCGCTCGATTCGTGCCGAGTATCGCGTCGCACCGAAGACCCGGCTTCGGGCCACGATCGTGGCGCGGGGCAACGACCGTCCCGCGATGTTCGACGGCGAGCGCGAGACGATCGTGCGGCTCGCCCAGCTCGAGAGCCTCGCCCTCGATGGCGGCTCGCAAGGTGTCGGTGCCCATGCGGTCTTCGGCGACGGCAGCGAAGTGATCGTCGCCCTCGAAGGGACGATCGACGTGCAACAGGAGTGCCGTCGCCTGTCGGACGAGCTTGGGAGGCTCGATCAGCAGCTCACGACTCTGGCCGCCCGTCTCACCAACGAGAGTTTCGTCGCCCGCGCGCCGCAGGACGTGGTGGCGCGCGAGCGCGAAAAAGAGAAAGCGTGGCGCGATCAGCGCACCGTCCTGGCCGGGAAGCTCAAATCACTCGGCTGCTCGTAGTCGTCGCCGTCGTCAGCGCGTGTGCGAGTGTCGGCACCCCGCCCGGGGGGCCGGCCGATACCCTGCCGCCGAGAATCGTCAGCGTGCGCCCCGAATCGGGCAGCGTTGTTCCGTCCTGGAAGGACGAGATCTCCATCCAATTCAGTGAACTCGTGGACGAGATGCCCGGTGGAGGCCCGGGAAGCGGCCTGGAGAAACAGGTGCTGCTGTCTCCCGTGCGCGGCACCGTGAAGGTGGGTTGGCATCGCGACCGAATCAGCGTAGCGCCGCGGGAGGGATGGAAACATCGTGTCTATCGCCTCGAAATTCTGCCGGGCTTTTTGGACCTGCACCGCAACCGCCTCGACACCGCGAAGACGGTGATCTTCTCGACCGGCCCGCAGATCGGTCACGCGCGCATCGGCGGGCTCGCGCTGCAGTGGGTCGAGCAGCGCTTTCTCGTCAAGGCGCTGATCGAAGCGGTCCCGCTGCCTGACAGCGTGGGGTACTTGACCCTGGCCGATTCCGGCGGCCAGTTCAACATCACGAACCTGACTCCGGGGCGTTACATCGTGTACGCGGCTATGGACGAGAACGGCGACCGGCGGCGCGGGCCGCGCGAGGCGTACGACTCGGTTCTCGTGACGCTCGACACTTCCAGCAATGTCGCGCTCTACACCTTCCCGCACGACACCACGCCGCCGAGGCTCCGGTCCGCGGCGCACGTCGACTCGATGACCGCCCGGATCGAATTCAGCCAGGCGCTCGACCCCACGGTGAAACTGGATACGACACGCGTCCACGTGGTCGAGCTTCCCGATTCGACTCCGGTGGCCGTCGCCGGAGTGTTCACCGCCCGGGAATTCGATTCCGTGTCCACCGCGGAGCGAGCGCACGCCGACAGCCTGCGGCAGCTGCAAGACACGACGGCTCGAGACACTACCCAAGGACGCGCCGGTCGCCCAGCACGGCCGCAGATTCATCCGACGGTGCCCCCATCTCCACCTCCAGCTCCCACCCCGACGTCGGCCGCGCGCGGTGGGCGTCTCCAACAGGCGCCCAAGAGATCTCCGGTCGACACGGCGCTGGTGCGGCGGCTGCTCGCGATGCGTCCGATTCCCTCCGACAGGTTCGTCGTGAGGGTGACACATCCATTGAAGCCCGACACGCGGTACGTCGTACGCGTCGTCGATGCCACGAACCTCATCGGCAAGAAGGGCTCCGGCGAGGTGAGTTTCAACGTGCCCAAGCCGACACCTCCCGATACCACGCACCGCGCACCACGCACCCCAGTTCCACCACCTCCACCGCCCCCGCCCCCGCCCCCGCCCCCGTGAGCGATCCCCGGCGTCAGCTCCCTTCGATCGATGCGCTGCTCGCGGGCCCCGGCGTCGCCGCGCTGCTGGCTGAGCATCCGCGCGCGCTGGTGCTGAAGGCTGCGCGCGCAGCCGTCGATGCGGCACGCGTGAGCGGGGGTGGGGCCCCCGCGGAGGGGTGGGATGCGGCCGTCGAGGCGGCCGTCCTGCGACTTGCCGTGCCGTCGCTGGCGCCGGTGATCAACGCGACGGGTGTGGTGCTGCACACCAACCTCGGCCGTGCGCCGCTCGCCCCGGCCGCGATTGCCGCGCTCGCGCGCGTGGCGCAGGGCTACGCGGCGCTCGAGTACGACCTCGACCGCGGCACGCGCGGATCGCGCCATTTGATCTGCCGCGACCTGCTGGTCGAATTGACGGGAGCAGCCGACGCGCTCGTCGTGAACAACGCCGCCGGCGCGGTGCTGCTCGCGCTGAGCGCGCTGGCACGGGGTGGTGACGCCATCGTGTCGCGCGGCGAGCTGGTCGAGATTGGGGGGGCGTTTCGGATTCCCGACATCATGGCGCGCTCCGGTGCGAAGCTCGTCGAAGTCGGCACCACGAACCGCACCCATCCGCACGATTACGAGCGAGCGATCACGACGAGCAGTACGCTGCTGCTCAAGGTCCACCGCTCCAACTTCCAGGTCACCGGTTTTACCGCCGACGTCGCGGTGGTCGAGCTCGCGGAGCTCGCGCATCAACGACAGTTGCAGTGTCTCTACGACCTGGGGAGCGGGCTGCTCATGAATCTTGCGGCGTGGGGCTTGAGCGGCGAGCCGACGGTTCAAGAAGCGGTCTCGACCGGCGCCGATCTCATCGCCTTCAGCGGCGACAAGCTGCTCGGCGGGCCGCAGGCGGGGATTCTCGTCGGCAGCACCGCGGCGATCGCGGCGTGCCGAGCCGATCCCATCGCGCGTACGGTGCGGGCCGACAAGCTCACGCTGGCGGCGCTCGAGGCAACGCTCGCCCTGTATCGCGACCCGGAACGGGCACGACGGGAAATCCCGGTTCTGCGGATGCTGACGGAGGATCTCGACTCGATCAAGCAGCGCGCCATGGCGCTCGGAGGCGAGCTCATCGAAGGCGATTCCGAAGTCGGCGGCGGCTCATTCCCGGGCGCGAAGCTGAGGACCTGGCTCGCCGGATTCCCGACCGAGCAGCTGGCGCATCGCCTGCGGGCCAACGATCCGCCGATCATCGCGCGTGTCGCCGGCAATCGCGTGCTGCTCGACGCGCGCACGATTTTCCCCGACCAGGTCGAAACCGTCATTGCGGCACTGAAAGCCAATGGCTGATGGCCACCGCGCTGTGTTCCTGGACCGCGACGGCACCATCGTCGAAGACGCCGGTTTTCTCCACGAGCCCGGGAAAGTCAAGCTGCTGCCCGGCGCCGCCGACGCGATCAAGCGTCTCAACGAGCACGGCTATCTCGTCGTCATTGTCACGAATCAATCCGGCATCGGCCGCGGGCGGTATACGGTCCTCGACTACAGCGCGGTGCAACGCCGCCTGGTCGAGCTGCTCGAGGCACACGATGCCCATATCGACGGGGCATACTTCTGCCCGCACCATCCGCAGTACACCGGACCGTGCGAGTGCCGCAAACCGGGCCTCAAACTGTTCAACGACGCGCGGCAGGCGCTCGATATCGATTTCACTCGCTCGTGGTTTGTGGGCGACCGGCTGGCCGACGTGCAGCCGGCGCGCGACCTCGGCGGGCACGGCATTCTGGTCGCCACCGGAGAGGGCAACCTTCATCAAGGGCAAGCGCGGGCCATCGGTGTGATGGTCGTCGCAGACCTGGGACAGGCCGTAGACGAGATTTTGCGGCTGAAACCGGTGTCCTGATTGTATTTGGGGACCGGTTTTCCCAAATTGGTCCCGCGCCCTCCCTGGTCCCCTCGCCGAGGAGCCCTTGTGCGTTACGCCCTCACGCTGACTGCGCTCGCTGCGGCCAGTTCTCTTTCTTTGTCCGCACAGAGCCCAGCTTCGATTCGCGTCGGCCAGTCGGTCACCGGCCGGCTCGTGCCAACCGACCGCAAGTTCTCCGACGGCTCACTCTATCGGATGTATACCTTCGCCGCGAATAAAGGCGACGCGATCGCCCTCGATCTCACCTCCGACGACTTCGACGCGAATCTGCTGATCGCCGATGCGGCGGGAAATACGCTCGCGCGCAACGACGACGGCGGCGGAAGCTGCAATGCGCGGCTGACGTTCGTGCCGCCGGTCACCGGCAACTACCGCCTCTACGCGAATTCGAGCGCGCCGGCTGAGCTCGGCGACTACCGGTTGACCGTCGCGCCGGGCCGTGGCGCGGTCGCTGCGGACACGGTCTGCCGCGGATTCGGCCGGGTGGCGGGGATGGTCGACGTCGGGCAGACGATCAGCGGCGAGCTGACGTCGGAGGATCCTGAATTCAACGGTGACTCGACGTACTTCCAGCGCTGGATCCTGCCGGTGCGCGCCAAGCAGGCCTTCACCGTGGATCTCGAATCGAGCGATTTCGATGCCTACGTCCTGCTCACCAGGGGACGCGGGGAGAAGCTCGTCGAGAACGACGACGGCGGGGGCGGCTGCAACGCCCGTCTCGTCTACACCGCGCAGGACGATCATCCATTGCGGATCATCGTGAACAGCGCCTCGCGGCCGCGCCGTCAGACCGGCCATTTCCGGCTGCGCGTGACGCAGGGCGAGTCGGCGACCGAACCGAAGAGCAATTGCCGCTTCAACACGGGCACGGCCGTGGGGGGGGCGGCGGGGGCGACCGCGCTGATCCGGCAGGTGTCGAATGTTTCCGAGCAGCGCGCGGCCGTACCGGCTCCCGTCGTGCGCGTGGGCGAAACGATCAACGGGCGGCTGACGAGCAGCGATTCGCTGTATCCCGACAGCAGCTATGTGAAGTCTTATCAGTTCACGGCGACGCCGGGACAGCCGATCACCATCGACCTCAGCTCGGACGATTTCGATCCGGTGTTGATCATCCGCGGTGACGACCTCGACCACTCGATTATCGACGACGACGGCGGCCCCGGCTGCTCGGCGCGCGTGTCGCGCGTGTTTCCGAGCAGCGGCCCCTATCGCATCCTCGTGAACACCACCGCGTCCCCCCAGCGGCAGACGGGTAGCTTCTCGCTGTCGATTACCCAGGGCGCGAAGCCGGTGCCGCAATCAGGCAACTCTGATTGCCGGACGCGGGGAGGAAGCAGCGCTGAGACGGTGACCGCGCGCGTGATCGAGATCGGCCAGGCGCGCGAAGGCACGCTGTCGCGCAACGATGTGCTGCTGAACAGCGACAGCACATACGCGCAGCCGTGGGTGATTCAGGGACGTGCGGGCCAGACGATCACCATCGATCTCGAGTCGGACGACTTCGATCCCTATATGTTCCTGCGCGGGCCGGGAATCACCGGCGGCCGCGATTTCCAGGACGACGACGGCGGCGGCAACTGCAACGCCCGCCTGACGGCGACGTTCCCGCAGACCGGGGACTATGAAATCGACGTGAACACCACGGACCATTACGCGACGGGCAGGTTCACCCTCAGCGTCACCATGGGGTCGAAGCCGAAGTCGGTCGCGCGTTGCAATCGCAGTAGTCAGTGACCACGGAGGAGGGGCCGGTTCGTGTCGCCGTCCTGGTCTCCGGAGGCGGCACGAACCTGCAAACCCTCCTCGATGCCCTCCAGAATTCGCCGGTCGCCCGTGTCGTCCGGGTGATCTCCAGTCGGCCCGGCGCGGGCGCGCTCGAGCGAGCCCGTCGCGCCGGTGTCACCACCACCGTCCTCGCGAACCCGGCCGATCCTAACGAGCTGCTCGTTGCACTGCGCGACGCGCAGCTCGTAGTGCTCGCTGGATACTTGAAGCTGGTGCCTCCGGTCGTCGTGGCGCAGTTTCGTGGCCGCATGATCAACATTCACCCCGCCCTGCTGCCCGATTTCGGTGGTCCGGGGATGTACGGTCATCACGTGCACGCGGCGGTGCTGGCGAGCGGCGCCCGGGAGTCCGGTGCGACCGTGCACTTCGTTGACGAAGCCTTCGATCGCGGCGATATCATCGCGCAGGAAAAAGTTCGGGTCGAACCTGCGGACACGCCCGAAACGTTGGCGGCGCGGGTTCTGGAAGCGGAGCATCGCTTGTTGCCGCGGGTGGTCCTGGACCTGGCGAGGAGGATGTAGTGCACGTGCTGCTGATGGTGTTCGCCCTGCAAAACCCGGACAGCCTTGCCGTGCGATTCTCGGCGATGACCGCCGTGACGGGCTACGAGCAAGCCATGACCGACAGCCTGCTGACGCTCCTCCCCGGCAGCACGCGCGACCGGACCGGCAACGTCACGCTGAAGATCGGCAGCGGGACGCCCAAGCGGCTGATCTCCTGTTCGATCGATGAGATCGGGTATGTGGTCGGCAACATCACGGATGATGGGTATCTCATGCTGCGGCGCGTGGGCGGTGGCGTGCGACTTTCTCCGCTCTTCGATCAGCAGCTCGAGGGTCATCGCGTCACGCTGTTCGGCCGGCGAGGAGCTGTTCCGGGCGTCGTCGGGGTGCGATCGACACATCTGACGCGCGGCCGCCCGACGCAGAATGACCCACCCTTCACGGTGGACAACGCGTACATCGACGTGGGCGCGACGTCGCGCGGTCAGGTTTTGGCGCTCGGCATCGACCTGCTGACCCCCATCTCGCTGACCAAGCGCCCGACCCGTTACGGCAAGGGGCTGATCGCGGCGCCGAACGCCGGCCGGCGTTCCGCATGCGCCGCGCTCGCAGCGGCGGCGCTCACCAAGCCTCGGGTGCGCGGCAGCGTCCTAGTGGCCTTCACGGTCCAGGGCTTGTACGCCGACACCGCCGGCCTGAATACGGTGACGAACCTGCAGGGTCCGTTCGATGAGAGTCGCCAGGTCTCGGTGCCCGTGAAGTACGGCGACACGGCGGTCGAGACCGTAGCCCTGAGCGATGTCGAAGCGCTCGTCAGGGACGTCGTGCAATGGATCGCAGGGTCACGATGATCCTCGCACTCACAGCAGTGCTCGCACTGCAAGACACGAGTCGCATCGCCGACGCGCAGGCTGTGCTGGCGCAGCTGGTCGAGAGCTATGGAGTCTCGGGGAGATCGGCTTCCGGATCGACTCGATTCTCGCCGATGGCTCACTCGCCCTCCGGAATCGCGGCGGCTTCTTCCCTTCCTTGTTTGAGGCCCAGCCCGCGTTGATTCACGGTGATCGTGGCGACATCCCCGGCATCTTTCTGCCGCGCGACTCCGGGCTCACGCGTCGCACTCCTCCGCCCCTCCGCGTCAGCGTCGGTGCCACGACGCGCGCGGGCGCGGAATCGCTGGGCGTGGCCATCGGCCAGACGATCACGATGCCAAAGCAATACGTACGGCTCGCCGGGACGCGCGCGACCGGCCGGTCCTTCGACGATCGCATGGGATGCGCGGCCCTGATCCTGGCGCTCCGCCGGCTCGATCGCGCCAAGCTGAAGCATCCCGTCATCTTTGTGTTCAGCGTGCGCGAAGAGATCGGGCTCGAGGGCGCCGCGGCCGTCGCGCGCCAGCTCGGCACGACGGTCCGGCGGGTGCACGCGATCGACACTTTCGTTTCGGCCGATTCGCCGCTCGAGCTGCCCAACTTTGCCGTCGCGCCGCTCGGCGCAGGCGCGGTCGCCCGCGCGCTCGACAACTCCTCCATTACTCCCCCCGCGTACGTCGATTCGCTGGCCCAGATCGCGCGCGCGCGGAACATCGCGCTGCAGATCGGGACCACGAACGGGGGCAACGACGGCTCGACGTTCACGCCCTACGGCGTCGTCGATGTGGCGATGGGCTGGCCACTGCGATACTCGCACTCTCCCGCTGAGGTCATTGACCTCAGGGACCTCGTGAGTCTCGCGGACTTGATTCGAGCGGTGGCTGAGGATTGGTAGGGCGACCCGCCGCATTGCGGTTTGACCGCCGTAGTTGTTTCTTGACCGCCCTATGAGAGCTCTGCTGTCCGTTTCGGACAAGCGCGGCATCGTCGATTTTGCACGACAGCTGGTCGAGCTTGGGTGCGAGATCATCTCGACCGGCGGGACCGCGGAAGCGCTGCGTCGAGAAGGCATCGCGGTCATTCCCATCGAGCAGGTCACCGGATTCCCCGAGATGATGGACGGCCGTGTGAAGACGTTGCACCCCAACGTGCACGGCGGGCTGCTCGCGCGGCGCGACAATGCGCACGACGTCGCGGCGATGACGCAGCACGGCATCGCGCCGATCGACCTGGTGGCGGTGAACCTCTACCCGTTTCGCGAAACGGTCGCCAAGCCCGAGACGACATTCGCGCAGGCGATCGAACAGATCGATATCGGCGGCCCATCGATGCTGCGCTCGGCGGCCAAAAACCACCAGTCCGTCATCGTCATCGTCGACCCTGACGACTATGCATCCATCGTCACACGTCTCAAGAGCGGCGGGGTCGCGCCCAATGAGCGCCACGCCCTGGCCACGAAGGTCTTCGCCCATACCGCTGCCTACGACGCGACCATCCTCGCGTACCTGTCGCGGTCGCAGGAGTCGCTGCCGTCCACGCTGAGCCTCGTGCTCGACCGGCAGCAGCCGCTGCGGTATGGCGAGAATCCCCATCAGCGCGCCGCGCTCTACGTCACGGGCGAAGACGGAATCCGCGACATGCACCAGCTCCACGGCAAGGAGCTGTCGTTCAACAATCTCCTCGACGTCGATGCCGCCGTCACGGCGGTTGCGCCGTGGCAGGGTGGCAAGGATGCGCGCGCCGCCTGTGTGATCATCAAGCACACGACGCCATGCGGCATCGCGCTGGGACGCAATGCCGCCGACGCGTACACGCGCGCTCTCGCCACCGACCGCACGTCCGCGTTCGGCTCGGTGATCGCGTTCAACACTGTCGTGGATCGCACCGCAGCCACAGCGATGCGCGAGCTGTTCGTCGAGGTCATCGTCGCGCCGCGTGTCGATGCCGACGCGCTTTCCGTGTTCCGGGAGAAGAAGAACCTGCGCGTCGTCGAGCTGCAGCGCTTCCCCGACGAGCCGACCCTCGACTACAAGCGAGTGCGGGGCGGCTTTCTGGTCCAGGACCGCTTCCGCTACAGCGCCGTCGCCGACGAGTCCAAGTGGCAAATGCCCACGACCCGGCGGCCCACCGACGCGCAATGGAACGACCTCCGGTTCGCCTGGGCGGCGGTCGGATCGGTGAAATCCAACGCCATTCTGATCGCGCGAGAAGAGGCGGCCATCGGCATCGGCGCCGGCCAGATGAGCCGCGTGGATGCGTCGTTTTTAGCGGTCCACAAGGCCCGCCAGCAGGACCACGATCCCGCCGGCGCGGTCATGGCGAGCGACGCGTTCTTCCCATTCCGCGACGGGGTCGACGAGGCGGCGGCGGCCGGGATCTCGGCCATCATTCAGCCGGGCGGATCTGTCAAGGACAACGAGGTCATCGCCGCCGCGGACGAACATGGGATTGCCATGATCCTGACCGGTATGCGGCAGTTCCGTCACTAGATTTCGGAGCCTATGACAACGGTGCCGCGTACCCATCTCGAGGAATCACCCACTGCGCAGATAGGCGCATTAAGGGCGCCGTGGGTGTGGGCCGCCGGGGTGTCGATCGGCTCGCTCATTCTTTACGTTCTCACGCTAGCCCCAACGACGCAGTTCTGGGACGCATCTGAATACATGGCGGCCGCGCACTCGCTCGGCATCCCGCATCCGCCCGGCAATCCGTTCTTCGTGATCGTGGCGCACGTGTGGGGGCTGTTGCCGCTGGGCGCCGACTACGCGCGCCGGATCAACCTGCTCGCGGCGGTGACCAGCGCGCTCTCGGCGGGACTCTGGTTTCTCATTGCCGAGCGGTGGCTGCGCGACACCGCGCTGCCGGAGGCCTGGCGGCGCATCGCCGCGCTGGCGGGTGCGGTGGTCGGCGGCTCGTCCTCATCGTCTATCTGCTCGCGCTGACCGCCACCAACCAGCTCATGGGCCTGCTGGTTGGGCCCGCGGTGCTGGTTTACGTCCTGTGGACCGACCCTGGGGTGCTCCTGCGGCCGCGTTTCCTCGCCGCGGCCCTCGTGGTCGCCATCGTCGGGCTCAGCGTCAATCTGTTCATTCCGATCCGCGCGTATCTCGATCCGTACCTAAATCAAGGCGATGCCTGGACCTGGGCGAATTTGCGGGCCGTGCTGGCGCGCGAGCAGTTCGGCAAGCCGTCGATCTTCGCTAACCCGATGTATCCACTCGGTGAGCCCAACCCGGGGCGCTCGATCGTCCTGATCGGACAGCAGTTCCTGAACTACGCGCAGTATTTCTCGTGGCAGTTCGGCCACGATCTCTCGCTGGTGTGGCAAGGCCTCCTCACGGCGCTGTTCACGCTGATCGGCTTGCTCGGCGCGCGGCTCCATTGGAAAGCCGACCGGCGCTCGGCGATCGCGATGACGGCACTCGTCGTCACGCTGTCGGTGGCGCTGGTGTTCTACCTCAACTTCAAGTGGGGCTACTCCCAGCGGTTCTCCGCCGCCGGCCTCCCGCACGAGGTACGCGAGCGCGACTACTTCTTCATCGCCTCGTTCGCCGTGTGGGGGATCTGGGTTGGTTTCGGACTCGCGGCGATCAGCGCGTGGCTGGCGGCACGGATACCTTCGCCTCGCGCCTGGGCGTTCGTGGCACCGGTGTTCCTGCTCGCGCTCATTCCCCTGTTCGGGAACCGCCTCACCGCGTCTCGCAAAGGCGAAACGGTCGCGCGCGATTTCGGCCGGGACCTGCTCGCATCCGTCGATCCCTATGCGCTCGTCATCACGACCGGGGACAACGACACATTCCCGCTGTGGCATACTCAGGAGGTCGAAGGAATCAGGCGGGACGTGAGTGTGATGGTGCTGTCGCTCGCCAACACGAACTGGTATCTCACACAGCTGCAGCGGCGCCCGCCGGGGCCGTACCCCGGCGTTCCGGCGCCCACCACGCCCTGGATGAGCTCCTACTACCGCGGCGCGCCCGGTGACACGTTTCCGCCGTATGTCGTCCTTCAGGGCGCGGCTCAGGGAACTATCGGTCCGATCAAGGTCACGCTGGACCCGCAGGTCCTGGGCCGACCGTTCCTCGACCGCTCGGAGCTCGCGGTCTTCCAGATCATCAAGGATCAGCTCGGCAAGCGGCCGATTTACTTTTCGACCTCGACCGGAAACATTGCCGACCAGCTTGGCCTGTCGTCGTATCTCATAGGCGAAGGCCTGGTGCGGCGGCTGATGCCCGCGCCGGTCGTGCCGAACGACAGCATCCGGTTTTTGGAGGGACGAGGCTTCGTGAACGTGCCGCTCACCAAGCGACTGGCGTTCGACATCTATATCGGCGGCAAATCCGCCGCGCGGCGGCGGCCCAGGGGCTGGGTGGACTTGCCGTCGCAGAACAGCCTGATCGGCTATGTCTTCGTGTATGACACGATCGCGGCTGCGCTGCGGGAGCGAGAGCCCGCCGTGGCGTCGCGCGCGATCGCGGTCCGCGATTCGATTCTGGCCAACACTTCCTACGCCATTCCGTGATCGACTCCTCGATATGACATCAACGCAGGCTGGCGTGCGCACCTATACCGGGGCGACGGGCGGCGATATCCCCGGCATTTCCCCCACTGTGGAGCAGCCGCCGTATCTCGTGGCTGCGGCCGTCAGCCTGGGCGCGCTCATCATCTACATC
The DNA here is from genome assembly GCA_003221895.1 of Gemmatimonadota bacterium. Taxonomy (GTDB): domain Bacteria; phylum Gemmatimonadota; class Gemmatimonadetes; order Gemmatimonadales; family GWC2-71-9; genus 20CM-2-65-7. The sequence goes on from QHUJ01000054.1 coordinate 15,693, forward strand.
CTGACGCTCGCCCCGACGACGCAGTTTTGGGACACCTCGGAATACATCGCCGCGGCCTACACCCTGGGCATTCCGCACCCGCCCGGCAACCCGCTGTTCGTCCTGATGGCGCACGTCTGGGGACTGGTGCCCTGGGTCGGGGGATACGCGCAACGCATCAATCTGTTCGCGGCGGCGACCAGCGCCGTCTCCGCCGGTTGCTGGTTCCTCGTCGCCGAGCGCTGGCTGCGAGGCGTGATCCCCGTCGCATGGCCACGCCGCCTCGCCGCGGTGGCGGGCGCACTCGTCTCCGCCACGTCGTTTACGGTGTGGAATCAGTCGGTCGTGAACGAAAAGGTGTACACGCTGTCACTGCTGTCGATCGCCTTGATCCTCTGGCTCATCGTGCGCTGGGACGACCAGCCGGCCGGTGAAGCGCACGATCACCATCTGCTGCTGATCGTCTTTCTCCTCTCGCTGACCGCGACGAACCACATGATGGGCGTCCTGGTCGGCTCGGTGGTGGTGGTATTGCTCTACCCTCCCCTCAAACGCCAACGGCCCAGCTCGGACGACGAGCGCGCGGTGGAGTGGTCACAGTTCTTTGTGGTGACGGGAGCCTGGGCGGTGCTGATTACGCTGGGCCTGGAGCACTGGGAGTTCATCATCGTCGCCGGCGTTTTCTGCCTGTTGGCGATTCTCTACGCCGCGTTGGTTGCGAAGAACACGTCCTTCGCCCTCGTCGCACTGCTCGTCATGGTGATCGGGCTGTCGGTCTACGCCTATCTGCCGATCCGGGCGGCTTTCTTTCCCCCGATCAACGAAGGCGAACCGACGAACTGGCACGCCCTGTGGGACGTGCTGTCGCGGCAGCAGTACGGCAAGCCCTCGATCTTCGATAACCCGACGCAGGCTCCCGGCTCGACCAACACGGGCCACACGATATGGCTGTACGGGGCTCAGCTCGCGAACTACGTGCAGTATTTCACCTGGCAGTTCGGCCACGACTGGTCGGCTCTCGCGCAGCGGCTGCTCGGCGCGCTGTTCCTCGTCCTCGGGATCGGCGGCGCGTTTCGTCACTGGCGCGCCGACCGGCGCAGCGCGCTGGGGATGACGTTGCTCGTCGTCGCATTCACGTTCGCGCTCGTCTTCTACCTCAACTTCAAGTACGGGTACTCCCTACACACCGTCGATCAACCGGTCGCGGCGCACGAGGTGCGCGAGCGCGATTACTTCTTCATTTGCTCGTTCGCGTTGTGGGGGATCTGGGTGGCGCTCGGGTTGGCTAGCATGATCGAATGGGTTGCCGACCGATTCCCGGCCGACCCCTACGACACGCGCCGCTGGTTGTACGGCACGCCGGTCCTCGCGGTGGCGCTGATTCCGTTGATCGGCAATCGCCTCACCGCGTCGCGCAAAGGCGAGACCCTCGCGCGCGATTTCGCCTATGATCTGCTGCAGTCGGTCGAGCCGTACGGCGTGCTCGTCACGGCCGGCGACAACGACACGTTCCCGCTGTGGTACGCGCAGGAGGTGGAAGGCATCCGCAAGGACGTGACGGTCCTCAACCTGTCGCTCGCCAACACCGACTGGTACGTCCGGCAGCTGCAGCGGCGTCCGCTCTACGACTTCGACTCCGCCACGGCACCCGCGATCTACCGGGGGCGGCAGTGGCCGAAGCCCGCGGGCCAGCTCATGAGCTTCACCGATGCGCAGCTGGCCGGGCTCGAGCCGTATTACATCCTCGAGGGCAAGCGTACCGCGCACCTGGGCGCCATCAACGTCACGCTCGATCCGCAAATGCTCGGCCACCCCTACCTCGAGCGGGCCGATGTCATCGTGCTGCAGGTGATCAAGGATCAGCTCGGCAAGCGGCCGATCTACTTCTCGCGCACCGTGGGGTTGTACGGGGATCAATTCGGGCTGACGTCACGACTCGAGGGTCAAGGGTTCGCGCGCGTCTTGCGCGAACACGAACTGACCCCGTCGGACAGCATCAAGGGCGTCCAGTCGCTCGGCTACGTGAATCTCCCGCGGACCAGCAGGCTGCTGTTCGATGTCTACCACGCCGACGCAGCCGCGCGCGAACGACCGCGCGGCTGGGTGGACAAGCCATCAGAGGGGATTCTGTCGCTGTACGGACTGACCTACTACACGATGGCCGAGGCGTTGCAGGGCACGAAGAGCGCGGAGTCCGCCCGCATGCAGCAGATCGCCCAGGCCGTTTTCCGCAACACCGATCGAACGGTTCAACCGCTGCCGGAGCCGCGCGGACACTAGGACTTGGGCTTCGCGGGAGGAGGATCCGCCGGCTTCGTGGCGGTGGACTCCTCTCCCGTCGGACGCCCGCGCGAGCGCTGCACCACCTGCGGCATGACCGGCGCGTTCGGGTACAGCCGCTCCAGGCCGCCGACGACGACCTGATCGCCGGCGTCAATCCCGCCTCCCTGGATCTCCGCCCACCCCGCCGTGCGCACACCAAGCGTGACTTGGCGCCGGTCGGCCTTTCCATCTTTTACCACCCAGACGTACGTCGAGCCGCCGAGCGGCAGCAGCGCGTCCTCGGGGATGACGATGGCATTCGGCCTGATATCCGTCGCCAAGCGCGCCTCGATGAACATGCCGGCTTGCAGCTGGCGCTCGGGGTTTGGCACGCGCGCCTTGATGAGGATCGTGCGCCCGGGCAACTCGACGACCGGATCGACGAAGACGACTTCGCCCGAGAAATTCCTGCCGGGAAGGGCGGCGACCTGGAAGCTCACGAGCTGGCCGCGGCGCAGCCGGTCGGCGTAGCGCTCGGGCACCTGGAAGCTGGCGTGCTGTGGATTCACCGACTGCAGCGTGATGAGCGGCGTCTGATTGCTGACGAAGGTACCGATGCTGACGAGCCGCCGGCCCACGACGCCGGCGAACGGCGCGCGCACGACCGTGCGGTCGAGCCGCGTCTTCAGTAGATCATAGTTCGCGTCGGCACTCTGGGACTTCGCTTGCGACTGCTCCAGATCCGACGCCGACGACGCGTTTTGCGCGATCAGCTGCTTGGTACGCTCAAGCGCCTGTCGCGCCAGCTGGCGCTCCGCGTCGGCCTGCGCGACCTGCGCCTTCAGCTCCGCGTCGTCGACCTTGAACAGGGCGGTTCCGGCGTCGACCACCTGCCCTTCCCGCACGAGGATATCGATGATGCGCCCCTGTACCTCGGGACGCAGCTCGATGGACTGCACGGCTTCGATCTGGCCTGTCGCCTGAATCGCGTCGACTACCGTGTCACGAATGGCGACCGCTACTTCGACGGGGCTGGGGGGCATGCCACCGGCACCGCCACCTGGAGCTGCGGATTTGGCCTTGTTGCACGCGGCCACGAGCACGACCAACACAGCTAATGAGCGGGGCGACATCACGGAGTTCCCTTATCGCTAAAGAGTCGACGGCCCAGAATGCTTTCGAGCCCGGCGAGAGCGAGCCGGGTGGAGTAGTCCGCTTGCACGCGCGCAGCTTCGGCTTCGGAAAGAGCGACTTGCGAGGTGATCAGGTCCAGGATCGTCGTGGCGCCGGCGGAGTAGCGCGTCTGCTGCACGCGGAAGCCTTCCCGCGCCACGACTACGGCATCGCGCGCCACCTGCGCACTCGCACGTGCCGTCTCGTAGGCATCATACGCCGCGGTCACATCGTGCTGCACGGCACGATCCATGTCTTCCCGCGTCGCCCGAGCGACATTCTTGTTCACGCGCGCACGCGAGAGCGACAATTCGCGTTGCCCGTTGTTCCACAGCGGGAAGCTGATCCCGAGCGTTACTTGCGTCTGCTTGAACAGCTTCGGATAAAACGCCGTGTCGAACGCGAGCGCATTGAACGTCAACGTCGCGTGCGGCAGGTAGTTGCCCAGCTCGGCGCGAAATGCGGCGCTCGCCGCGCGCTCGTTGGCCGCCGCAAGGCGGTAGTCGGGGCCCTGTCGCGCCGCCTCCGAAATCGCGTCGGCGAGTGTGACCGGCAGCAGCGGAGCCGGTGCGGTATCGAGCGGAATCGCATCGACCGGTCCGGCGGCGCCGATGCGGCGACCCAGCTCGAGGCGCGCCTCCCGCAGTGCGGCTACCTGCTGGAGTGCCCCGACCTGGGCGCGCGCCAGCTCGAGTCGCAAGTTGAGCGAATCGGTGGACACCGCTGCACCCGACACCACGCGGGCACGCGCCACGGAGAGCTGTTCCACGGCGCGCCGCAGTCGGTCCCGCGCCACGCGGTCGAGCTCCGTGTTCGCGAGGACCGCGTAATAGTCCGACTCGGTGAGCTCCGCGGTCGCAAAGCGCTGGCGCAGCTCATCCGCGTGCGCGCCCTCGAGCTCCGCGGCGGAGCGGGACAGCTCGGCGATCTTCTGACCGCCAGTGAACAGATCGTAGCGCGCGATCAGGGTCGTATTCCACGTCGTCGACACCCGCACGATCTGATTGGTGAAAAAGAAGCTCTCGGGGTTGGTGCGCTGCGCGACCGCGCCGATCGTGACTGAGGGCAGCAAGAAGACGGCGAACGCGTTGCGCCGCACCCAGGCCGCGTTATCCACCTGGCCGAGCGCCTCGACGTAGTTGGGGTCGAGCCGCGCGGACCGCTGCAACGCGTCGGTGAGGGACACGCGCGGCAGCGAGTCGGCGGGCGCCAGCTCCGGACCCGGAGCGAGCGGCCCCTGCAGGGCGAGGAGCAACGCCAGCATCAGTCGCCCTCCCCAGGCGCCGGCACTAACCGCCCACGCCGCGCGCGCACCCGCCCGCGCAAGCCATCCAACACCACGTACGCCGCCGGCACCACGAGCAGAGTGAGCGCCGTCGAGAAGAACACGCCGCCGACGATCGCGTATCCCAGTGGTTTCCGGGACGCGGACCCGGCGCCGACACCCCAGGCGACCGGCACCGCCCCCATGATGGTGGCGACCGACGTCATGAGAATCGGCCGGAACCGAATACGGCCCGCCTCGAGAACGGCCGCCACGGTGTCGAGCCCTTTCTCTTTGAGCTGGTTCGTATACTCGACGAGCAGAATCGAGTTCTTACAGACCAGTCCGATGAGGAGAATCATCCCGATTTGGCTATACAGGTTCATCGTGGTCCCCGAGATGGACGTCTTCAGGAAAGAGAGAACCCACGACACGAAGGTTGGCTGCAGCAGCGCCAGGACTTTGAGCGTCACCAGCGCGCCCGTGATCGCGAGCGGGACCGCCAGGAGCACAGTCAACGGGTGCAGCAGCGACTCGAACTGCGAGGCGAGCACCATGAATACCACGATCAGCGCGATCACAAACGCGAAGTAGATGGCGCTCCCGCTCTCTTTGTACTCGCGCGATTCTCCTGCGAGCGCCGTCGTGGTTCCGGGAGGCAGTATTTGCTTCGCGACGGCATCGAGCGAATCGAGCGCCTCGCCCTGCGCGAGCCCCGGCAGCAACGACGCCGACAGCGTGAACGAGGGGACCCGGTTGAAGTGGTTGATCTGTCGCGCGCCAACCCCTTCCTGGACGTTCGCCAGGGCATCGAGCTGAACCAGCTGCCCGTTCTTGCCCCGCAAGTAGATCCCGCGCATGTCGCTCGGGGTCGCGCGATCCTTGGGATCGAGCCGCACCATCACGTAGTACAGCTTGTCGTTGCGCGTGAACGTGCTCACTCGGCGCCCGCCGAGGAACGTCTGCAGCGCCGAGGCCACGTCGCGGACCGGCACGCCCAAATCCTCAGCCCGGTCCCGATCGAACGTCACTCGCAGCTCCGGCTTGTTCACGTAGAGGTCGGTTTGCACGTTCGCGAGCCCCTTGATCTGCTGCGCCCGCCCGACAAACGGTCCCATGATCTCGGTGAGCTTCACAAAGTCCGGATTCTGCACGACGTACTGAATGGGCTGCGAGAAGCCGATCGCTCCGGGCGCGTAGGGGAACGCGAAGACTCCGGCGATGCCCATGAGCTGGGGGAAGAGCCCGCCAATCATTTGGTCTGACGTCGTGTGGCGCTCGCCCCAGTCTTTGAGGATGACGCCCACAAACGCGCTGTTCACCCCGCCCGCGAATCCGCCGACAATCGTGAAGTACCCGTTCACGTCGGGCGTGCGCCCGAGGATTTGTTCCACCTGTCGCACGTAGCCGTCGGTGTACTGCATCGACGCGCCTTCCGGCCCGCGCACGACGACCAGGAAGAAGCCGCGATCGTCGCTGGGGATCAACTCGCTCTGGAGTCGCGTCGGCGGGTAAATCAGAATCGCACCGACCGAGATGGCAACGACCGCCAGCGTGCCGAGCAGGACGGCCGCGCGGTGATCGACGGCGCGCCGCAGCAGCCGCGCGTACCGCTCCGCCAGCGCGTTGAAGCCGCTTTCGAACATCTGGAAGACCTTGCCATGCTGGTGCTGCATCCGCAGGATCTTGGCGCAGAGCATCGGCGTGAGCGTCAGCGCGACGAAGCCCGAGATCACGACCGCGCCCGCGACGGCGATGCCGAACTCGCTCAACAGCCGGCCCGCGGTGCCTGTCAGGAACGCGAGCGGCGAAAACACCGCCACCAGGGCGATCGTGGTCGCGATGACCGCGAATCCGATCTCATTCGTCCCGCGCACCGCCGCTTCCTCCGGTGACTCGTGCAGCTCCTCCTGGTGCCGGAAGGCGTTCTCGAGCACGATGATCGCGTCGTCCACCACGATGCCGATCGCGATCGTCAGCGCGAGCAGTGTAAAGTTGTTGATCGAGAAGCCCAGGAAATACATGATCGCGAACGTCGCGACAATCGACGCAGGGATAGCGAGTCCCGGGATGATCGTGGCGCGGAGGTTGCGCAGGAACACGAAGATGATCAGCACGACCAGGATCGCGGCGATGAGCAGCGTCAGCTTGGCGTCGTCGATCGAGTGCGTGACGAACTGCGAGCCGTCGAACGCGCTTTCGAGCTTCACCCCCAGCGGCAGCGTCTGCTGGATCGCGGGCAGCTCCTCACGGATGCGCCTCGCGACGTCGATCAGGTTCGCCTTGGATTGCCGCACCACGCCGATGGCGACCGACGGAGTCCCCTTCCAGCGGAAGATCGAGCGATCGTCTTCGGGGCCGAGCTCGACACGCGCGACGTCCTTCAGCTTGACCAGCTGGCTCCCCTGGCTCGCGACGACCATCTCCCCGAACTCCTGTGGCGTCTTCAGCTCGCCGAGGGAGCGCACCGAGAACTCGCGCCGCGTCGATTCGATCCGGCCGGCCGGGATTTCGACGTTGCGCGAGACGATCGCGTTCTCCACGTCCTGCACGGTGAGCGCGCGCGCCGAGAGCGCCTGGGGGTCGACCCACACCCGCATCGAGTAGCGCCGCTCGCCGAAAATGGCGGCGCTGCCGACGCCGGGCAGGCTCTGCAACCGCGCCTTCACGAGCCGGTCCGCCACGTCGGACAGCTGCATCAGATCGTAGTTGTCGCTGGAGAGCGCGAGCCAGTAGAACGGCTGCGCGTCGGCCGACTGCTTCGCGATCACCGGCTCGAGCACGTCGACCGGCAGGCGACCACGGACACGGGAGACCTTGTCGCGCACGTCCTGCGCCGCGACGTCCACCGGACGGTCGAGCGTGAACTCGAGCGTGATGTTGCTCGTCTCCTCCGATGACGTGCTGCTCAGCGTGCGGATGCCCTGGATCGTGGAGAGCTCTTCCTCGAGCACGTCGGTGACCGCGGTTTCCACCACTTGCGCGTTCGCGCCGGGGAGTACGGTCGAGACCGAGATGATCGGCGGATCGATGTCGGGCAGCTCGCGCACCGAGAGCCGGGTGTATCCGATCAACCCGAAGAGCACCAGCGCGGCAGACAACATGCTGGCGAGCACGGGACGGCGAATGGCGGTTTCGGAGAGTTTCATGGTCGAAAATTTTCCCGGAAGTGTGATTCGGCCGGACAGCCCTCAACGTAACGGGAGGTCCGTGGCGCTAGTTCCAAACAGCCGCCGTAGATACGTCGAAAAAGAAATCGGGAAATCGACATCGTCGGTCCCGGTTGTGTCCGAACTAAAGGGACCCGAACGTATGCCGAAGTGCGCGGGTCCGCAAGACGCCCAAAGTCTTACGCGTCGCTTCTGTACCCATGGGCGTACCACTAGGTTACAGCGCGGGAGGGCTGGCCGAACGGCTAAGGCACCGGTCTTGAAAACCGGCGGGCGCAAGCCCTTACAGGTTCGAATCCTGTGCCCTCCGTTGAGGTAACCTCCGTTCCCCGGGAGGCCTGATGGCGGCGACCGCATCACCGGCGTCCTCCAGACGCGAGATGACGTTCCTGCTGGCCAACCTGGAGCGGCCCACGCTCCTGTGGCTCGCGGCCCGTGTGCCGCGCACTATCCGCTCGAACCATCTTACGGTGCTCGGCATACTGGGCGCGGTCGGCGTCGGAGCCGCATACGCGCTGACGAACTACGATCCCCGCTGGCTGTGGGTCGCGAGCGCGATGCTGGTCGTAAACTGGCTGGGCGACAGCCTCGACGGCACTCTCGCACGCTTCCGCAATACACAACGTCCCAAGTACGGCTACTATCTCGACCACGTTGTGGATGCGTTCTCGACCACCGTGATCGGACTCGGCATCGGACTCTCGCCCTATGTCGACCTCCCCATCGCGCTTGGCCTCGTCGTACTCTATCTCGCCCTGTCGATCAATGTCTATCTCGAATCGAGCGTGTTCGGCGTGTTCAAGATCTCCTATGGTCGCATCGGCCCCACCGAGGTGCGCCTGCTGCTGATCCTGCTCAACACGGTGCTGGTGTTCTTCCCTCGCCCGCACAGTCTGGTCGCGAACGTCGCCAACTGGACGCTCACCGTGATCCTCATCGGGATGGTGGCGCTGTTCGTGGCCCGGTTCGCACGCAACCTCTACCGCCTGGCGAAACTCGAGCCGCAGCGGCTTCGCTGGTGGGAACATCACGAGAAGTAGGTCCGATGCGGCCGCTCTGGCTCGCTCTTCTGGTCCTCTCGACCGGCACGCTCGAGGCTCAGACAGTCCGCGGTCAGCTGGTCGATAGCATCAGCCGTGCGCCGGTCGCCGGCGCGTTTGTGACACTGGTGGATGAGCGGGGTGTCGAACGCGCCCGCGCGATCACCAGCGACGCCGGGCAATACGTGGTGACGGCTCCGGCAGCCGGCAATTACCACGTCCGGTCCAAGCTCATCGGGTTCCGGCCCTATGTCTCCCCTGCCCTGGCGCTCAGGGGCGGCGGAACCACCACCTACAACGCCGCGATCGACCCCATTCCAGTGACGCTCAAAGAGCTCGTCGTCGCGGGCGAGCGCGAGTGCGACGTCGACTCGGGAGCGTCGGTCGCGGCGCTGTGGGAAGAGGTGCGGGAAGCGCTCGCCGCCGTCGCCTGGACGTCGCGGGAATCGGGTTACTGGTACGAGATCCTGCATGTCCAGCGGGAGCTGACGGCCGGCGGCAAGCGCCAGGGTCCCGATTCCGCCTGGAGTGAGATCGGCTATCAGCAGGTGCCGTTCAAGAGCGCGCCCGCGACGCAGCTCGAGGCCCAGGGCTACGTCGTTGTCACGGAGGAAGGCTGGACGTACTACGGTCCGGACGCGGGTGTGCTGCTGTCCGATCCCTTCCTGCGTACCCACTGTTTCGAAACGAAGACGGCGAGCGGCTTGGTGGGTCTCGGGTTCACTCCCGTGCGGAACCGGGCGCTCCCCGACATCAAGGGCACGTTGTGGGTGGATCGCGATAACGGCCAGCTCCGCTACCTCGAGTTCTCGTACACGCATTTGCCCGAGCGCATCATCGATCCGCGCGCGGGCGGACGCATCGAGTTCCTGCGCGTCCCGACAGGCGCGTGGATCGTGCGCGACTGGGTGATTCGCATGCCGATCGCGCGGATCGTGCAGATGAACGACGGCCGGGACGCCTTCCCGCAGGTCATCGGATTTCACGAAGCAGGGGGCAGCGCCGTCGAGATCAAGTCGAACAACGGGACGGTCGTGTATCGCACGGAAGTCGCGCCGGCACCACCGGTCGCGGTTGTCTTACCGGCCGAGGCTCAGCCGTTGGAGACGCCGCCGAATCCGACGCCCGCCGCGGTTGCTCCAGCCACGCTCCCGCCCGCGCCGGACACAGTGCACGTGCGCCCCAAGAGAGGCTCGGGAGACCCTGACTTGCTGCAGCGCGACGAGTTCGAAGGATCGACGGCGACCGACGCGTTTAGCCTGGTGCAGCAATTTCGGCCGAACTGGCTCCACAACCGCGGGCCGCTCAGCCTGAGCGATCCCACCGCCGGAGAGCTCAAGATCTACGTCGATGGCTTCTTATTTGGCACCGTCAGCACCCTTCACAATGTCCCGGTTCTCGAAGTGCAGCGTTTGCGTCACCTCAGCGGGCCCGATGCGACGATGCGGTACGGAGTGGGTCACGGAGGAGGCGTAATCGAGGTGTCGACCCGCCGTAGCTGACCTGCTTCATTTGCCGCGCGTTACCACGAAACTCCCGGCCTTGGTGCTGTCCGCCCTCACCGTCCATCCGGGATTGAGCGTCAACGTCCATCCGTCCCCTTCCAGGCGATCCTGCGTACCGGGTGGCGCGCGCAGTGCAACACGAATTATCGAGAAGTCGTTGGCCACGAGCACGCCGTTCTTCTCGACCTCGAGCTTTCCCCACGGCGCGGAGAAGGTGCCCCACGGATAGATGGTGGTGCGCAAATCAAACGCGAGCATGGTCGTCGGATCGTAGCCCCAGCTGAGCGAATCCTTCGATTGCCTGAGCACGAGCGTCGGTCCGTCGGCGAGCCGAGCCCGGTAGTCGCGCAGCAGCGGTGCCCGCGTCGAGTCGCGCGCCACCTCCTCGCGATCGATGTCGGTCCAGCCGTATTGCGCGGCGGTCCGCTGCGCCGTCGCCTGAAGATTCTTGGGGCTTTGGTACTTCAGGGCGCGGGCGAGCAGCGCCGACAGGTCGCGCGTGGTGCGGATGTCGTCGCGCCAGGTGGGGGTGATCCCGTCGAGCAGCACGCCCAGCGCAGGACCGGTCCCGTAGGCGAAGGCGCGCACGAACGAAGGTGTGGTCTTCTCGTAATCGAGCACGTAGCGCGCCACCCGGCTGCGCCCTTCGCCGGTGAGCTGCATCGCGAGATGCTGGCCGGTGTATTCCGGCAGGCCCTCCTGGATCTCGAGGGAAGTTTCGAGGCTGTCCGAGCCGGGATAGAGCGAGCGCCGCATTGCGCGAAAGAGTAGTGCGTTCCTGGCGTGACCTGCCACCGTTTGCACGTCCGAGGCCTGCAGTGCGGCCGCCAGCGCGCGATACTCGAGCCGCAGCCACGTCCGGCCTGCGCGAAAGTCCAGGTGGTTGTTGAGCTCGTCCACCGCGCGAAGGCCAGGGCCACGAGCGTCCAGTCCCGATCGCCCCAGTGAAACGACGTATTTGCGATGAATTGATTCGCGGGCAGGACGAGCACGAACGCGTCATTGAGCGGCAGGTAGTGACGACCCGCCACCGTATCATTCGCGATCACGAGTCGAGTCTGCCGGTCGGCCAGCGCGATCGGTCCGCAGAGACTCTTGTGCCACAGCTTTGCCGAGTCGGCCGTGCAGGCGAGCTGGGCCTCGCGCAGCGCCGTGAGCGCCCGCGCGGTATCGATCTGCTGCGCGTTCAACGCCCCCGCGAGCAGTCCAAGGACGAGCATTACCGTTCTACTTCGCGGGCGCGCCAAACTGCGCGAAGCCGATCGTGTTCCCGCCCGGATCGCGTACGTAGAACTCGGTGCTGCCATAGAAGGTCTGATGCCGCGGCTTGACTACGGATGCGCCCTTGGCCGCCCGTTCGGCTGCATCGAGGTCGCTGACGGTGATGAAGAGCAAGGCGGAGTGTCCGTTGAGCTCGGCGGCCGCCGCGGGGTTGTCCGCGAGCACACTCGCACGCGTCTGATACATGACTTCGATATCGCCCTGCTTTACGCTGGCGAAGACCAGGTTGCCGTCAGCGCCAGGCACCTGATTCTCGACCTGAAAGCCGAAGCGGTCGACCCAGAAAGCGACGCACGGCTCGACGGAGTCGACGATGAACACGGTTGCAGCGTGCTGCAGATTCCCACGGGCCATTGCACCTTCCTCCATTGAACGCGATTTGCTAAGAAGCGCTAACAACTATTCAGTCGGGAAAGTGTAACTCTCGTCGTGCATTCCTAGGACATGCAGCAAAAGCATCCCTCACTCCGCAAAAACGCCCTAGCGCGCCGCCGGCGCGCTCTCATGTTTGCTTCAGGTCCAAGGGAGATCCGGGTCCACGCGTGCGCCGACCGGCGACACTTCCGCGCGCCGGCGAGCGGTACGGACCGAACACCGACCCGTGCTCGGGCGACGGGTTGTAGGAGGGGTTATGCCGCGTCATGTTATTCCCTTCGTTGCCAGCCTTCTCGCGTCGTTCCTGCTCGGAGCTTGCCGCGACACCTACACAGGGCCGGACCACTCTGCGAGCCCTGGACTTCTCACCCAGACGCAGCCATCAGACACGGGCGGAGCCGGCCACCAGGTTCACTTCCTGAGCTCGGGCGACTTCGGCTTGGTGTCGTTCGGCGACACAAGCGCGGGACCGAGCACCATGTTCGGGTTTCTCGAGGTGAGCCGAGGAGGTCCGGTGCAGGACCCGCAGGTGTTCCTCGTCTACGATATCGAGCGGTGCGACCCGTTCTGCCACACGGTCGCGACGGGTTCTGGGACGATTCCCGACGCCGATCTGACGGGGAGCGCCCGGAACGGCCTGCGACTCGATACGGACATCAGTGGGAACCCCAACTTCTTCTTCATCGGTCCGGCGGGCCGCATCACGGTCGATTGGCTGAAGACGGACGCGTTCTCCGTGAGTCAGAGCGGTACGACGGAGTTCGTCAGCGGCAGCTTCCGCAATCACCAGACCGGCACGTTTATGGCCTTCTCCGCAGCGGCGTCAGGCGACGTGGTCGGCTTCCCAGTGGGAGGCGGCACGCCCGCGCAGCTCGGCACGAACCACCTCGTGAACATCGATATCTCCCATTAATACTCTGCCGTGCCCACGCACCACGGGTAGCGAGGATCATCGACGAAGCCGACCTCTCGGCCGCGGTGGCCAAGCGGTTCACCCGGCCAACGGCAAACAAGCGGCAATCGGGAGGGTACCGCACTGCCGGGGACGCCGCTAGGTTCAACCGCTGCGGATTTGGAGAGGTGGCCGAGTGGCTGAAGGCGGCGGTTTGCTAAACCGTTATAGGGCCTTAAAACCTTATCGGGGGTTCGAATCCCCCCCTCTCCGTGCTAAAGAATGTCCAATGATCAATGATCATTGGACATTGATCATTGGCCATTGGTCTTTGCTCAGTGCCGCACCGGCAGCCACACCGTCGGCACCGTGAGCTGGTATCCGACCACTGCTCCCTGCTCGTTGATGGCAACGGCACGGTGCGGAACCTCACCCTCGAGATCGTGCAGCACGCCGTCGGTCCAGATCCATCCCCCCCAGCCCACGATCGTACCATGCACGTTCATGTCCATCGGGTACCAGCTGCTGCAGCGGCAATGGATGGTCTGCGTCACGCCGCCATCCCAGAAGAACGGGACATCGAAGCTCTTCGCGGCGATTTGGCCCGGCTCGTTGACGAGCCACGCTTGCCAGCCCTCCGGGCGTCCGCTCGACGTCTCCCCTGACCGGCCGAGATCCTCGATCTGACCATTGCGCCAACGGAAAGCGTGCAGTTCGGGAACGCCGAACTCGTTCGGTAATGTGAAACTCCCGCCCACCACCCAGCCGCTATTGCTGATGGCCCACGCCCAACTGTCGGCCCCGCCAAGGGTGCCGAGCTCGGTCACCACTCCCCCATCCCAGACGGCCGCGCGCCGATGGCGGACCCCCGCGCTGTCGTACAACACCCACCCCGCCACTTGTCCCCTGTCATTGAGGTCCGCGCCGAACGCGAGTGAAACGCTCTGGGTCACGCCCCCGTCCCACAGGAACGCGCCGCCCTCCGGCCGGTTACCTAGCACCTGGCCTGGGGCGTTGATGCGGACCTGATTGAACACTGGCTGGCCGCCGCCGTAGACCACCACCTCGCCGAGATCCTGGATCGTGCCCTGGTCCCAGAAGAACGCGTGGGCCGTTGACCCGTTGTCCCGCGACCATCCGACGACCTGGCCACGATCGTTGATATCCGTCGGGACGGTGTGTGCTTGGCCCAGCGTGCCGAGGTCCTGAGTGGTGCCGTCGTCCCAGAGAAAGGCGCGGGAAGACTCCGACAAACCGTCCTGGACAGTCTCGGTATATGCGACGACTTGACCGTGATTGTTGATCGCGACTGCGACTCCGCGAGTGTAGTCGCCCGGCAACTGCAGAGCGATCGGTTGGTACTCGGGCGGCGGGCCCTGGTCGGCCGAAGCGGTCACGACGTCTGCGACGGGTGCGACCGGCGAAGCGCTGTCCCGACAGGCGACGAGCAACCCGGCCGCGATCACCAGTGCGAGTTGACGTTGCATTGGTCTCTCCGTGAACGAGTCGTCCTTTTCGCAGCAAGCGATATGCCCGGGCCGATTCCTCGCAGTCGCGTCCGCCGTTGTGGCGTGGGCGCCATGCTCCCGCCGGCTCGGCGTAGCGCCAGGGCAACGGCAGGCTTAACTTCCCCCGCCGCGATGAACGTCCGCGTCCGCTTCGCTCCCTCCCCCACTGGCTACCTCCACGTCGGCGGCGCCCGCACCGCCCTGTTCAACTGGCTCTTCGCCCGCCACGAGGGCGGCAAGTTCCTGCTGCGTATCGAGGACACGGACAAAGCGCGCTCCACGGACGAAAACACCAAGGTCATCCTCGACGGGCTCACGTGGCTCGGTCTCGATTGGGATGAGGCGCCCATCTTCCAGGGCGCCCGGCTCGCGCGCCATCAGCAGGTCGCCGACGATCTGCTGAAGCAAGGCAAAGCCTACATGGAGGAGGACGCGATCCGGCTACGCCTTCCCCCCGGTGAGCTGTCGTGGGAGGACGCGGTCCATGGGCGAATCAGCTTCAAGGGTGAGGATATTCGCGACTTCGTGATCCTCCGCTCGGATCGCTCGCCGCTCTACAACTTTGCCGTGGTGGTCGACGACATCGATATGCAGATCACGCATGTCCTCCGCGGCGACGACCATATCTCCAACACGCCCAAGCAACTCGCGGTGTACCGCGCACTCGGCGCGTCGCTGCCCATCTTTGGGCACGTGCCCATGATCCACGGCCCGGACGGCAAGAAGCTTTCAAAACGACACGGAGCGACGGCTGTAGGAGATTATCAACACCTAGGGATTCTCCCAGAAGCGATGTGCAACTTCCTCGCGCTTCTTGGATGGAGCCCGGGCGGTGATCGCGAGATCATGAGCAAAGAGGAGCTGCGCAACCTCTTTTCGCTCGACGGCACCCTCAAGAAGCCGTCCGTCTTCGATACGACAAAGCTCGAGTGGATGAACGGGCAGTACCTCATCGCGAAGTCGGCGGAGGAGTTGTATCCAC
>QHUJ01000068.1 GCA_003221895.1 Gemmatimonadota bacterium
CGGGGCGGGTATCTTTCCCGCCCTATGGCCAGCCAAGCGTCGTTCGACATTTCCACCGGCGCCGACCTCCAGGAGGTCGACAACGCCGTCAACCAAGCCTCCAAAGAAGTCGCGCAGCGCTACGACTTTAAGGGCTCGAAAGCGTCGATCGCCTTCGATCGCCCCAAGGTGACCCTGACGCTCGTCGCCGACGACGACTTCAAGATGAAAGCGCTGTTCGATGTACTACAGTCCAAGATGATCAAGCGCGGCGTGCCCGTAAAGAACATGGAGCTCGGTGTCATCACTCCCGCCGCGAACGACACGGTGCGGCGCGAGATCAAGCTCACGCAAGGCATCCCGCAGGAAAAGGCGAAAGCAATCGTGAAGGCCATCAAGGACAAGAAATTCAAGAAAGCGCAGGCGTCCATTCAGGGAGAAGAGATCCGCGTGCAGGCGCCCTCCAAGGATGAGCTGCAGGAGGTCATTACGTTCCTCCGCTCGCAGGACTTCGGCCTCGAGCTGAAGTTCGGGAACTATCGCGGATGAAGCTGGGCGTCATCTCCCTCGGCTGCGACAAGGCGACCGTCGATTCCGAGCGGCTCGTCGGCGACCTGGTCGGGCACGGCGCCATCGTCACGCCGGACCTGCCCTCCGCCGACGTCATTCTCGTCAACACGTGCGGCTTTATCGACGCCGCCAAACGAGAGTCGATCGACGCGATCCTCGAGGCGGCGAAGCTGAAGGAAACCGCGGCGGTCAAGGCGGTCGTGGCGGTCGGTTGTCTCGTCCAGCGCTACAAGCAGGAGCTGACGCAGGAAATCCCGGAAGTCGATCTGCTGCTGGGATTCTCCGAGCTGCATCACCTCGTGCCGGAGCTGGCGAAGCGCGGCCTGATCGACGATCCTGTCGCTTCACATCCCGGCGTGCGCCAATTCCTCGGCGACCAGCCGGGGGGGCACGTGCGCTACCTCAAGATCTCCGAGGGCTGCGATCACACCTGCGCGTTCTGCGCGATTCCGCTGATGCGCGGCAAACACCGCTCCGAGCCGCTGGCCCCGCTCGTCCGGGAGGCGCAGCAGCTCGAGGCGCAGGGCGCCAAAGAAATCAATCTCGTTGCCCAGGATCTCGGGCATTGGGGCAGGGACTTTGGGGGAGTGGGAGGCCCCAAGCTGCCGGATCTGCTCGAGGCGCTGCTGCGTGCGACCACCGTGCGCTGGTTCCGACTGCTCTACGTCTATTCTGCCGGGATCAGCGAGCGGCTGGTGGAGCTGATGGCCCGTGAGTCGCGCATCGTGCCGTACATCGACATGCCGATTCAACACGCCAGCGACCGGATGCTGGAGCGGATGCGCCGGCCGGAACGGCTGGCCACGTTGCGAACCAAGCTCGCCTGGCTGCGCAACGCCATCCCTGATCTCGCGATCCGCACGACGTGTCTCGTGGGCTTTCCCGGCGAAACCGACGATGATTTCCGGGCGCTGCTCGAGTTCCTCGAGGAGGCGCAGTTCGATCGGATGGGCGCGTTCGCGTATTCGCCGCAGGAAGGCACGAGGGCGGTGCAGTACGAGGACGACGTCGATGACCTCGTCAAGCAAGAGCGTCTCGCGGAAATCGTCGAGGTCCAGCGGAGCATCTCTGGTGAGCGTCTGGAGCGGTTCGTGGGGCGCGAGGTCGATGTGCTTGTGGACGGGCTCGAAGAGGAAAGCGGGGTCAAGGCCGGGCGCGTGCAGTGGCAGGCCGATGACGTCGATGGAGTGACCTATCTGGAACGGGGTGGGTGGGCCCAGCCAGGAGAGTTTGTGCGTGCCCGCATCACGGCGAGTGAGGACTACGATTTCCAGGCGGCTGCGCTGAAGTGACACGATCGAGCGAACTTTTCGACCGGGCGAAACGGGTGTTGCCCGGTGGGGTGAATTCACCCGTACGGGCGTTCCGGGCAGTCGGCGGGACGCCCTTTTTCGTCTCGCACGGCCATGGATCCAGCATCGCCGACGTCGATGGCCGCGACTACGTGGACTACGTGTGCTCGTGGGGCGCGCTGATTCTGGGACACGCTCATCCAGCCGTGCTCGCCGCGGTCGTCCAGGCCGCCGAGCGCGGCTGGACCTATGGAGCGCCGTGCGAGGCCGAAGTGGAGCTCGCCGAAGCGGTGCGGCGGCGCATGCCCAGCCTAGAGGTGATGCGGTTTGTAAACAGCGGCACCGAGGCGACGATGGCCGCGGTGCGCCTGGCGCGCGCGGCGACCGGTCGCGAGCTCATCATCAAGTTCGAAGGCTGTTACCACGGTCACGCAGACAGCTTTCTGGTGAAAGCCGGATCTGGCGTCGCGACGCTTGGTCTCCCCGACAGCCCCGGCGTCCCTCCCGAGCTCGCCCGTCTCACACTCACCGCCCCGTTCAACGACGACCGTACAGTCGCAGATCTGTTTCGCAAACATGCCGACCGGATCGCGGCGATCATTGTCGAGCCATACGTCGGCAACGCGGGCTTCATCGCTCCAGAACCCGACTTCCATCGCTCGCTGCGATCGCTGTGTGATCGGCACGGCGCGCTGCTGATCTTTGATGAAGTGATGACGGGATTCCGGGTGGCAGCGGGCGGTGCTCAGGAGTCACTCGGCATCAAACCGGATCTCACCACGCTGGGCAAGATCGTCGGGGGGGGGTTTCCGGTCGGCGTGTACGGCGGGCGTGCCGACTTGATGAAGCGCATCGCGCCAGAAGGGCCCGTCTATCAGGCGGGCACGCTGTCGGGCAATCCAGTCGCGATGGCCGCCGGCCTGGCGACGCTGCTCGAGACCGAACGTCCCGGATTCTACGACGCGCTGGAGCGTCGCACCGACCGGCTCGTCGCCGGTCTGGCAGCCCTCGCGGCGAGCCATGGCGTACCTGCCTCCGTGAGCCACGCGGGGTCGATGTGGGGTCTCTATTTCACCGCGGGACCCGTGCACAACTACGACGACGCCCGGCAGACCGATGCGGCCCTGTTCGCGCGCTGGCACAAGGCGGCCCTCGCCCGAGGGGTCTTCCTCGCGCCGTCGTCCTTTGAGGCGGGCTTCGTGTCGAGTGCGCACTCGGAGGCAGATATCGACTTCACGATCCGGGAGCTCGATGCCGCGTTGGGCGAAGCGCGCGGCCGCTAGCGCCGCGCTGTTCGCGGCGCTCGCCTGCCCGGGCGGCGGGCGGCCCACGGCCCCACCCGCGCCGAGTGGAGAGCCGGAGCTGCGGGTGGGCATTGCGGTCGGTGCGGCCTACGCGTCGCTCGGCGGCGCGGAGGGTGGCGAGCTCTTCGTCACCGATGCGACCAGTAGCGTGCCCGTCGGCTCGATCCCCGCCGGTGTTCGCTGGGTGGTCATTCCCGACTCGGCCGATGCATCACGGGTGCGGCTCGTCAAACCCGACAGCACGCGCAGTGACGCGTTGCGCGGGATCGTGGTCGT
>QHUJ01000069.1 GCA_003221895.1 Gemmatimonadota bacterium
CTTCCCGCCGGTGAGCTGTCGTGGGAGGACGCGGTCCATGGGCGAATCAGCTTCAAGGGTGAGGATATTCGCGACTTCGTGATCCTCCGCTCGGATCGCTCGCCGCTCTACAACTTTGCCGTGGTGGTCGACGACATCGATATGCAGATCACGCATGTCCTCCGCGGCGACGACCATATCTCCAACACACCCAAGCAACTCGCGGTGTACCGCGCACTTGGCGCGTCGCTGCCCATCTTTGGGCACGTCCCCATGATCCATGGCCCGGACGGCAAGAAGCTTTCAAAGCGACACGGCGCGACGGCTGTAGGAGATTATCAACACCTAGGGATTCTCCCAGAAGCGATGCGCAACTTCCTCGCGCTTCTTGGATGGAGCCCGGGCGGTGATCGCGAGATCATGAGCATAGAGGAGCTGCGAAACCTCTTTTCGCTCGACGGTACTCTCAAGAAGCCGTCCGTCTTCGATACGACAAAGCTCGAGTGGATGAATGGGCAGTACCTCACCGCGAAGTCGGCGGAGGAGCTGTATCCACTCGTGCAACCGGAGCTGGCCAAGCTCGGTCTCAATGGCACGCGAGATGCCGCGCTGCGCGCCATTACCGCGGTGAAAACGCGCTCGCGCACCACCCTCGATGTCGCAAGACAGGTGGCGGTGCGCCTGGATGAGCGGTTTGTAACGCTCGACGAGAAAGCAAAGAAGGAGATCGCCAGGGACCCGACGGGGTACCATGCGGCGCTCGCGGCCAGTGTCGTCGCGTTGGGCAATGCCGAGTGGACGCACGAGGGGCTGGAGACGGCGTTGCGCAATCTGGCCGAAGAGCGCAACGTGCCGGCAGGGAAAGTCTTTCAACCGATTCGCATTGCGCTGACCGGGGGCACCGTATCAGAGCCTGTGAACGAACTGCTGATGGTCGTCGGCAAAGAGGCTGCGCTGCGTCGCCTCGAGGGTGCTTCTCTCACATGAGGAGGCTCGGTTGCCACAGCTTCGTCGGATCGCAGTGTGCGCATCCTGCGCCCTATTCGCGGTTGCCGGAGTCGCGGATGTAGCCTCGTGCCAGTCGGTGCTCGAGCGGCCGCCCAACCTTTCGGGCGGCTGGATGGGAGCCCCCGGCACGCTGCAGTTCAACTTCATTCACCGATTCGGAGTCGGCGATCCGCCGACCCGGAAGGTGACGAATTCGCCGACGTTCCTGCTCAGCTATCAGCTTCCCCTTCCCCTGCTCATCGGTTTCAACTACGCCACCTCATCCGACATCGCCGCCGCGTTCCCCAATGAGTGGGAGTTCTTCGCGCGCTACGGGCGGTCCGGACTCGCGCTGCAGGGCGGGTACAACCAGGCAGCCGAGAGCTTCGACGGCGAGCTGACGGCTTCGCACGGTTTCGGCGCCTTCCGCGCCATGGCCGTCGGCCGGTTTCTCTCGAACGGCTATCACAGCGATACGACGCGCTACGCGGTCGGCGCGGGCGCGACATGGCGTCTGCATAAGTGGGTCGCGCTCGCGGGCGACGTGACGAGCCTGATCGACCGCCGCACCGGGGAAAAGGTGGCGTGGGGCGCCGGGCTGCAGCTCGCCATTCCCTACTCGCCACACACGCTGTCGATTCAAGTGACCAACACCAATACCGCGACGCTGCAGGGGGCGTCGCGCGGGATCGATCAGGTGCGCGGCGGGTTTGAGTTCACGATTCCGTTTACGTTGAGTCGGTACTTCGGACGGCACGGAGCAACGGCAGCGAAGGGCGGCGCCGCGGTTGCGGTTCCCGCCAACGCGACGCGCGCGGAATTACGCACGATGACGTTCGCACCGAACCGCATCGAGATCCCCGCCGGAGCCACCATCGTCTGGACCAACACCGATCCGCTGGTGCACACGATCACCGCCGATGACGGATCGTGGGATTCGGGCGCTATCGAGCCGGGCAAGACGTGGTCCCACACGTTCACACAGCCGGGCGAGTTCGCCTTCCACTGCACGCCGCATCCCTTCATGAAGGGCGTGCTCGTCGTGAGGCAGCCGTGAAGCGGCTCGTGGCGGTCCTCGCCGGCGCGGCGTGCGGTGTTGTAGGCGCGTTCGCGGTGGCATGCTTCTCCGACCGCGGCGCGGGGCCATCGGTCAACCCGGCGGCCGAGTGCACTGTGCCCGTCGCGGTCATCGACTCGATGCACTATGTCGTCGCGATCGAGAACTTCGGTTTTCATCCCGATTCCATCGCGGTGCCCGCCGGTGCGACCGTCACCTGGGTGAACTGCGAGCCCAGCGGCACCGAGCCGCACACCACGACGTCCAACACCGGTGTCTGGGACTCGCCCGGTCTCAGCCCGGGAGATCGCTTCTCATTCAAGTTCGCGGCGCAGGGTGCGTTTCCCTACCACTGCACACCGCATCCGTTCATGACAGCGAAGGTCATCGTCCAATAACCCTCAGCGGTCTGAAAGGAGGGCCGGGTCGGGCCTCAAGACTTTGTGCAGTTTCACATGCGAAAACTGTTAAAGGAGGATGCGATGCGTATAACGCGCATGCTGACGATGTTCGCGGCAGTCGCAGTAGTCGGTAGCTGCTCGGACAACTCGACCGGCATTCCATCGAATGTCGAGATCTTCCAGGCGACTCTCAATGGGGCGAATGAGTTTCCAGCGCTACCCACTGCGACGACCGCGACCGGTTCGGCGACGATCACCGCCCTCGGCAATGTTATCAGCTGGCAGGTCGAGGTGGAAAACATCAGCAACGTCTCGATCGGTCACATTCATTTTGGCGCGGCGGGAACAAGCGGTGGAGTCATGCAAAGTCTGTCTCCCACCGCGGGGAGCTACACGACGAAGACCATCATCGCTTCAGGCTCAGCGGTCGTCAATGACAGCGTCCTGGTGCACATGCGTGCCGGGGACGCGTACGTGAACATTCACACGAGTAATGGGGCTCTTCCCGGGAACAACACACCGGGTGACTACCCGAACGGAGAAATCCGCGGCCAGACTCGGAAGTTGTAGTTGAGGCAATGCTCTAACGGTGTCCTGAGCGCGGCGTCGCTGGTTGGCGCCGCGCTCTGCCTTGCCGACTGGTTGTCGAGCAGATTCGTAACCTTCGTGTTTTTGCTGTTGCAGGGCCGCGACACACTGCGCGACTCGCGGAAGCGCCATGGATCTTGCGCGTCGCTATACCTGCGTCTTACGATCAGAAGTCCGTTTTTGGCAGGGTGAGAATCGCATGCGTGCCGGAATGGTGCTGTTTACGTGACTTGCGGTCCCAGTACTGTACGGCTGCAGAGGGCCCACGTCCGTCACGCCGCCGAAGGTTCAGACCGACTGTTTCCGCGGCGTGCTCTCGGTAGATCCCGCTGTTGGGGATCGCTCGGGGAAGCTCGATTCAGCAAGTGGGTGTCGCACGCTGGATCTCGTTACGGTCGAGTCCACGTTCACGGACTCCTATCTAGTGCCGGTTCAGGCAGGCCAG
>QHUJ01000070.1:0-6216 GCA_003221895.1 Gemmatimonadota bacterium
TCGTTCCGTTCCCTCGAGTTCATGCGGCGGCGGCTGCGCTCCGACGGGGAGCGGGTCGCGATCTATGGAGCGGGCGACGGCGGCGAGCTCGCGGTCAGAGAGCTGCTCAATAACAGCGAACGACATCTTCAGCCGTTCTGCTTCCTGGACGACGATCCACGCAAGCATGGCGAGCGAATCCATGGCGTGCCGGTACTCGGCGGGCTGGATAGCCTGGCCTATGTCGCCGAGCACCACGCGGTCCGACGCATTCTGATCGCCACCAAGAAGCTACCCGTGGATGTATTACGGGCCCTCCGCGCGTACGCAGGGGCGCACGCGCTGGAGCTGTTGGAGCTCGACGTGAGCATGCGGCCTGTCGCCGGCAATGGTGACGAAGAACGGGCCGACGAGGGAAAACTGCTTACGCTCGAGGAATCGCCAAGGCCGACTCCGCTCCGTGTGGTCGCGCAGTGATGACCGCCAAGCAGCTCAGCCCTGGATGGTACGCGTGCCGGACTCGGGCGCGGGCAGAAAAGCAAGTGAATCGTATGCTCCGACTGCGGGGCTTCGAATCGTACCTCCCGCTGTTGGAGCAGGTGAGGCAGTGGACGGATCGCAGGAAACGGGTGGGGTTCCCGCTGTTTCCCGGCTACCTGTTTGCCCGGTTCAACGTGGGCACGACGCACGAAGTACTTCGGACGCCTGGGGTCGTCGACATCATTCGTCACGACGGATCGCCGGCGCCGGTACGGGATGAGGAGCTGGATTCGATTCGCATCTTGGTCGCCGGCGTGAATGCGGGCGGCTCGCCCCCGGAGCCCGTGGAGTTCCTGCACGAGGGCCAGGAAGTCCTCGTTACGGAGGGCCCCTTCAGTGGGATCCGCGGTACGTTGATCGAGGACCGGAGTCGGGCGAGGGTTGTGATTCGCCTGTCGGCGCTTCGGAGAGCCCTGAGTGTGGAACTGCCACGGGAACTCCTGCGCGCGGCTGCTGGGTAGCGGGTCACCGAACAGCAGAAGTGATTGAGCCGGCGGTACGCCGTCGGAAGCGGGCTTCGTCAGATGCGCCCTGTGACTGACAGGGTCGACGTGTAGTTACTCGCCCGAAGGCCGAGACACCCCACGCGAAACCATTCTGATTCCATGCGCATGAGACCTCGTTGTTTGGCCACAATGTTCCGTCGTCGAACAACGGTTCGCCGGCTGAACTGTCGCGCGGGTCGCCGTTCGACCCTCGGGGAGCGGGCGGACTGAAGCGCGTCCAGCAACGTCCGGACGGCGAGCTCCGTGAGTTGCTCATCGTTGAGCTTCGGCGCGGCTCGAACATTTCCCAGCGGACCCTCGCCCGGCGACTCGGTGTGGCGGTCGGGACGGTGAACCGGCTGTTGAGCAACATGGTCGATGCGGGCTACGTCCAAGTCTCCAATCGCGCTGTGCGACCGTTCGCATATACGGTGACGGATGACGGGCAGCGCTACGAGAGGCGATTGGTGCTCGAGCATTATTCCTCGGTGCTGGGCAGCCTACGAAGGCTGGAGCAGCGGATTCGAGCCAAGCTGGGAGAGTTGAAGAGTCGGGGAGTGGAGCGGGTGGTCTTCTACGGGGCGGGAGATGTCATGGAAGCGACTTACCGTGTCGCCAGCGGCGTGGGGCTTCAGGTCGTGGGCGTGGTGGATGACGACCCCACGAAGCAGGGAACTCGAAAGAGCGGGCTGGTTGTAGGGCCCCCAAACGCGATCAACGAGCTTGAGCCGGACGCGGTTCTCATTACCACGTTGCGCCATGCCGAGGAGATTCAGCTGAAGATGGATCTGTCCTTGCGTTCCTCGGTCGAGGTCTGGGAGCTCTAGGATGATGACAACACCGACTCCTGGTCCAGCGCGGGCGTTCCCCAGCGCGCTCGAGCCCATCGTCCTGCCGAACCTCTCGATCGGCAATTTCGCATCCGTCCTGCGGATGGTACAGAAAGTCGGCGGTTCTGCACGGCTGGTGGCATCGGCGCGCGACCTCTCTAATGCGCGCAAGATCATCCTTGCTGGTGTCGGTGCCTTCGACAACGGGATGGCGAGCCTGAGGGACGGCGGATGGATCGACGCATTGAACGAGGCCGTGCTGGGAAGGCAGGTGCCGGTGCTCGGCATTTGCCTCGGCATGCAGCTGATGTGCAAAACGAGCGAAGAAGGCCGGTTCTCTGGCCTTGGCTGGATCGACGGAGAGGTCAAGCGGTTCGATGCGGCCGGTGATGTGCATCTCAAGGTCCCGCACATGGGCTGGAACACGGTCACCGTGGTGAAGGCCAATCCACTCATTGCGACCGACAGTAGCGAGCAGCGCTTCTACTTCGTTCACTCCTATTACGCTACGTGCCACGATGCGGTGGACGTGCTCGCGACTGCGCACTACGGATGCGATTTTACTGCGGCGCTCAGTCACGGGAACATATACGGCGTGCAGTTCCACCCAGAGAAGAGTCACCGATTCGGCATGACGCTGATGAAAAACTTCGTGGCGCTGTAGGTGCTCAGGCACCGTGTCATTCCGTGTCTCTTGTTGCGTCAGGGCGGGCTGGTCAAAACCCGGCGATTCGCGAAGCCTAAGTATGTCGGTGATCCGATCAACGCGATCCGGATCTTCAACGACAAAGAAGCGGACGAGCTTATGGTGCTCGACATCACCGCCAGCCGCGAGGCGCGCGAGCCCAGGTGTGCGTGCAGACGGGCGCCCTGGACGATTCGACGCTCGTGACCCGGTTGGCGGAACGCTTCGGCGCCCAGGCCGTCGTGGTTTCGATCGATGTGAAGAGGAGCTGGCTCGGGCATCGGAAGGTGTATGCGGCGGCAACCGGCAAGACGCTTCGTTGGCCGTGGGTGGAGCACATGCAGCGGCTGGCCGCGGCGGGCGCCGGTGAGGTGCTGGTGAGCGCCGTGGACCGGGATGGCATGATGCAGGGAATGGATCTCGACATGATTCATGAAGCGAGCCATGCGGTGTCTGTGCCGTTGATCGCCTCCGGTGGGGTCGGCAGCTTGGCACACGTGCGGGCCGCGGTGGCGGCTGGTGCGAGCGCGGTTGCCGTGGGGGCGTTCTTCGTATTTCAAGGGCCGCACCGAGCGGTGTTGATAACGTATCCGCGCTACCAAGAGCTCGAACAGTTGTTTTCAGCGACGGCCAGTGAAGCTCCATGAGCGGCGCGGCTCGCGGCCGGGATCTTTACCACAGCCGCAAACGGCGCGGGGCGTTAAGGCTCGGACCTAACGACATCTCCTACTACATGGACAACGTGAGGGTCGTGGCACTGAGCGGACCCGGGCGATCGCGCGTGGAACAGTGAAGGCGATTATTCTCGCCGGGGGACTCGGCACGCGAATCTCCGAGGAGACACACCTCAGACCAAAACCAATGATCGAAATCGGCGGGCAGCCGATCCTGTGGCATATCATGAAACTGTATTCGGCACACGGAGTAAACGATTTCGTAATCTGCTGCGGGTACAAGGGCTACATCATCAAGGAATACTTTGCCAACTATTTCTTGCACATGTCGGACGTGAGCTTCGACATGGCACGAAACAAGATGGAGGTGCACAACCAAAAAGCCGAGCCTTGGAAGGTGACCCTCGTGGACACCGGCGATGACACCATGACGGGCGGCCGCCTGAAGCGCGTCGCCTCCTACGTGAGGAACGAGGAGATGTTCTGCTTCACGTATGGTGACGGTGTTGCGGATGTGGATATTACTGCCCAGGTCGCCTTCCACAAAGCGCACGGGAAATGGGCTACGATCACGGCCGTCCAACCGCCTGGTCGCTTCGGAGCACTGCAGTTGAAGGGCGCGAGGGTACTCGGCTTCACAGAAAAGCCTCGCGGTGATGGAGGGTTCATTAATGGCGGGTTTTTCGTGCTCTCCCCCAGGTGTTTGGAGCTGATCGAAGGCGATGAAACGATCTGGGAGGACGCGCCACTAGCCGCGCTCGCCACTGACGCCCAGCTGATGGCCTTCGAGCACAAGGGGTTCTGGCAGCCCATGGACACGCTGCGCGACAAGAACCAGCTCGAGGAACTGTGGAGTTCGGGCCGCGCGCCATGGAAGATCTGGTGAGCGCGCAATCAGCCTGGGGACACCGCTCGGTACTCGTCACCGGTCACACTGGCTTCAAAGGCGGCTGGCTCGCGCTGTGGCTTCACCGGCTCGGCGCGGCTGTTCATGGCTTCGCGCTCCATCCGCCGTCGAACCCGAGTCTGTTCGAAGTCGCCCGACTCGATTCCATACTCGCAACGGACACCCGGGCTGATCTCTCGGATTTCGCCCGCCTGAAAGCGGCATTCGCCAATGCTCGACCGGAAGTCGTGTTTCACCTCGCTGCCCAGCCTCTCGTCCGGGAGAGTTACCGGGATCCGCTGGGCACGTTTGCTAGCAACGTCACCGGTACGGCAAACGTGCTTGAGGCAGCGCGAACGAGCGACTCAGCACGGGCCATCGTCGTGATCAGCACCGACAAGGTGTATGAGAACCGCGAGTGGGTATATCCCTATCGCGAGGTTGATCCACTGGGTGGGCACGACCCCTACAGCGCGAGCAAGGCTGCAGCCGAGATCGTGGCGGCGAGTTATCGGTCCAGCTTCTTCGACGGCGACGGAGGGCATCCAGCTCGCATCGCTACGGCGCGTGCCGGAAATGTCATCGGGGGCGCGGACTGGGCCACTGATCGGTTGGTTCCGGATTGTCTGCGAGCTTTCGCGAGTGGCGAGCCAGTACGCCTCCGCAACCCGAATGCCGTGCGCCCCTGGCAGCACGTGTTCGAGCCGCTGTCCGGCTATTTGCAGCTAGCGGAACGTTTGCTCGGTCAAGACGGCGATCGGTTCGCCGCCGCGTGGAATTTCGGCCCCGATGCACGCGATGACGGCACCGTCAAGGAGGTTGCTGAATTGACCGCTCGGCTGTGGGGCAACGGAGCGCGTGTGGATCGGACGCCGAATCCCGACGATCCTCACGAAGCCGGCTTGCTGAGACTGGACACTACCCGAGCCCGCGCCGAGTTGCGCTGGAGCCCGCGCTGGTCGCTCCGGGAGGCCCTGGAGCACACGGTTTTCTGGCACCGCGCGTGGCAGCGAGGCGCAGACATGTGCGCCGTCAGCCTCGACGAAATCCAGGCATATGAGACCGCGAGCCCGTCTTGAGCGGTCGTTTCGAGATCAGTGACACACCGCTCCGCGGATTGAGGGTGATCCAACGCCGGCCGATCGGCGACACCCGTGGTTTCCTGGAGCGGCTCTTCTGCGCCGACGAATTGAGCGAACTAATTCCCAAGCAGACCATCGTACAGATCAATCATACGCTGACAGTGAAGCGTGGCACCGTGCGCGGGATGCACTTCCAGCATCCGCCGCACGCGGAGATGAAGTTCGTCAGCTGTCTCCGCGGTGAGGTCTTCGATGTCGCGGTGGACCTGCGACGCGGCTCGTCGACATTCCTCCGCTGGCACGCGGAACGGCTCGGGGCGGCCAACCGGAAGACGTTGCTTATAGCCCAGGGTTTCGCGCATGGGTTCCAGGCACTCACCGACGACTGCGAACTCTTGTACTTCCACACGGCGCCCTATAGGCCGGCAGCCGAGGGAGGGGTCAACGCGCGAGATCCCATGCTCGCGATCCGGTGGCCGGAGGAGATCACAGAACTCTCGCCTCGCGATTCATCGCAGCCGATGCTGACCCGTGATTACCCGGGAGTCGCGGTGTGAATTGCCGCCATTGCGGAACTGCAGTCGACGTGCCGATGCTCGATCTGGGCAGCGCGCCACCTTCCAACGCTTATCTCACGCGCGAAACGCTGAAGGCACCGGAGCGGTGGTTTCCCTTAAGGGTCTTGGTTTGCACTAACTGTTGGCTGGTTCAAACCGAGGACTTCGCACGGTCGCACGACCTGTTCGACTCCCAATACGCCTACTTCAGTGGTTTCTCCTCGACTTGGCTGGCGCACGCCAAGCGGTATGTGGACGAGATGGTGGCTCGCTATGGCTTGAATGCGAATAGTCACGTTGTGGAAGTTGCCTCGAACGACGGCTACCTGCTCCAGTATGTGACGGCTCAGGGCATCCCTTGCACTGGTATTGAACCGACAGCCGGGACTGCGGCAGCGGCGCGGGCCAAAGGGATCGCCGTGGTCGAGGATTTCTTCGGAACGCGGTTAGCCGAGCAACTCGTCGCGCGGGGCAAGAGAGCGGATTTGATCGTGGCGA
>QHUJ01000070.1:6236-7064 GCA_003221895.1 Gemmatimonadota bacterium
ACTATTCGTATTTGTCGCTGACGGTAGTCCAACGAATCTTCGCGGTCAACGGACTGACCGTGTTCGACGTGGAGGAGCACGCCACCCACGGCGGCAGTCTCCGGGTCTTCGCGCAGCGTCGCGACACTGGGCGGCGGGCTCCGAGTGCTAGCGTGAATCAGGTCCTCGAGTGCGAGGGGCGCTCGGGCATGACGACGGTCGGGCACTACACCGATTTCCAACTCAAAGCCAACAAGGTCAAGAACGACTTTCTCGGGTTTCTCTTGAACCTCAGGGAGGGGCGGAGGACGGTCGCGGCCTATGGCGCAGCGGCCAAGGGCAACACCCTGATGAATTATGCCGGAGTTCGGTCCGATCTCCTTCCCTATGTTGTAGACCGAAATCCGGCGAAGCAAGGCAAGTTCATGCCTGGCAGTCGGATTCCGATCGTGCCCGAGGTTCGCTTGCATCAGGACAAGCCGGACTACGTGGTCATCCTGCCCTGGAATCTCCGAGATGAAGTGACACAACAGCTCGACTACATCAGAGCCTGGGGCGGCAAGTTCGTCACCGCGGTGCCGCACCTGCAGGTAGGGCGATGAAGATCGCGCTGACTGGCGCCACGGGATTCATCGGGCGACATGTCGTCGCTGAGCTGGAACGGCGCGGCATATCGCCAACACTGGTTTGCCGGACGCAGTGCGATCTTCCGCCGACGCTGGCAGGGCACACAGTGGTGGTCTTCGACCTAAGGTCGCCGCCGTTGGATGCCTTTCGGTTGTTGGGTGAGCCCGATGCGCTGATGCATCTGGCTTGGGGGGGGCTTCCCAACTACGAATCCCTCCATCA
>QHUJ01000071.1 GCA_003221895.1 Gemmatimonadota bacterium
GTGTAGGTCGCGGCGCTCTCCTCGAAGCGGGTCGTGCTCTGCAGCACGCGTACCGAGTTGAGGTTGAAGTACTGCTGGTCGGCGAAGACCTTGAGCACGTGCTGTCCGGCTGTGAGCGCAACACCTTTCTTCCCGACCCACTGGAAGGTGTTCCAATTGCCGGTGTTGGGCACGACGACGGAGCCGGTGACGTTCTGGCCGTCGATCTCGACGTGGAAGGCGCTGGTCGAGAACTGGCTGCTCACGCGCAGCTCGATGTCGTAATTGGTGGTGTTCTGCACGTTGACGGTGTAGCTCAACCACTCGCCGGTCTCGAAGTTGTTGACGACGTAACCGCCGCCTGCGGAGTCGGACGAGACGATGATGTCCACGTCCTCGTTGGGGCGGTACTGGCCGCCGGCGTTGCCGGGGACGTTGTCGTGATAGGCGACGCCTTCGCCGCCGAGGTCGAAGTCCTCCGCCTCGAAGGCGCCGGGAATCGCGAAGGGTGTTCCGGTGAAGGGCGTGGAGGCCGGTGCCGTCTGCGTGATCTTCGCGACGAAGGCGTCGCCGGAGAATTGATCGCCGCGGTAAACGGGTTGAAAGGCGCCCGCCGTTGTCGGGAAGTTATTGTCGTCTCTCCCAGAGAACGTGCTGCCGGCCACGTAGGCCTTGCCATCAGCATCCACCGCGATCCCGTTCCCCGAGTCACTTCCGCTGCCGCCGAGGTAGGAGGAGTAGACGAGGGCGGAGCCGCTGGAGTTGAGCTTGGTCACAAAGGCGTCGGAAATGCCGCCGCCGAAGACAGGCTGAAAGGCCCCCACTGTCGTCGGGAAGCTGGTGGAGGCGGTCGAGCCTGTCACGTAGGCATTGCCGAGCATGTCCACCGCGATACCGCTGCTCGGTCCAACTCCAGCGACTCCAACTCCAGCGAGGTAAGTGGAATAGACGAGGGCGGAATGTCCACGGCGATGGCGGTGCCCGCGCCACTGCCGCCGAGGTAAGTGGAGTAAGCGAGCCCTGAGCCGGTTGGATTCACTTTCGTCACGAAGGTGGTGGCGTCAGAGCTGGTGCCGCGGCGTACCGGCTGGAACGCTCCCGTCGTGGTCGGGAAGTCGGTCGAAAACGTGGAGCCCGTTACAAAAGCGCTGCCGGCCGCGTCGACCGCGATCCCTAGCGCGCGGTCATTACCGCTGCCACCGAGGTAGGTCGAGTAGTCCAGTGCGGAACCGGTCGCATTCAGCTTCGTCACGTAGGCGTCAGTGGGGGGAGGACTAAATGCGGGGTCCCCGCTGCTGGGGGGGCCGCCGGCGAATGCCGGCTGAAAGCTACCGGGGGTTGTTGGGAAGTCGAGCGACGTGGTGGTACCCGTGACGTAGGCATTGCCCGTCGTGTCCACGGCGATCCGGATGCCGATCTCATCGCGACTGCCGCCGAGGTAGGTAGAGTAGACCAGTCCCGAGCCTGTGGGATTGAGCTTCGTCACGAAGGCCTCGCCGCCACCGCCGCTGGCGGCCTGAAAGGCTCCCGTCGTCGTCGGGAAGTCGTTCGAGCTGATGCGGCCAGTCACATAGGCGTTGCCCGCGGCATCCACGGCGATCCCGCGACCAAGGTCTTCTCCGTTGCCGCCGAGGTAGGTGGAGTACACCAATCCCGAACCGGTGGAATTGAGCTTGGTTACAAAGACATCTGGAAACGAGCCCGACGCCGGGCCGTGAAAGGTGGTATGGAATGCTCCCGCAGTTGTCGGGAAGTCGATGGATCGAGTAGAACCCGTCACGTAGGCATTGCCAGCGGCGTCCACGGCGATGTCGTTGCCCTCGTCGTGGGAGCCGCCGCCGAGATAGGTGGAATAGGAGAGCACCACCGGATCGATGATGAGCGGCCGGCTGCGGTCATACGCAGCTACCTGGAAGCCGACCCGGCTCGCGCCTCTAAGGACATAGCTGCCCGCGATTTCTTGCCGGGTGCCGTCAATCTCCTGGTAGACGACCGGCTTGTGCTGGCGGATCGCGCCGCCGGACACATGCAGCACGAGCTCGCCCTGCTCGTCGATCTCCAATTTGTCCGCGCCCTTGAAGCCGAGCCCGATCTTTTTGGGATCGGCTCCGGGCGCGACGACGAAGTCGTACTCCAACTGCCGCTGGTTACCGTAATAGATGAGGTCGATGCCGGGATAGACCTCGCGGTAGTGGACCTTGGCGTAGGTCGGAACGTTGGTGCGCCACTTCGCAGAATCCTTGCCGATGAAGTAGTTCGCCTTGCCGGGGAGCTCTTCGCGCCCGCTCACAAGCGGCGCGGGCGCGGCACCGACGATGCTCATGCGAAGCGCCACTGGCATCGCCTGCACCTGCGCCTCGCGCTGCCCGGGCGCGCTGCGCCCGTCGTGTTTTCCTTCCGGGTTCGGCCGCGAGAGCACGAGCACGGCCTCGGCCGCGGTGAGGTAGAGACTGTAGCCGGGCCCGCGCGAGAGGAAGCGCACGTCCTGGTGCGCCTGGCCCTGGTTTGCCTCGAACTGAAGCGGCAACCGGCCGTAGGTGTCGCTGATTCGAGCTTGCGTCGCGGCACCCGCTGGAGCGGCAAAGGCGGCGAGGAACGTGAACAATCCGAGGACACTGCGCGACCGGATGAACGCGAACTCGATCATGGCGAACTCCCTTTGAGGGTCTGAGCAGTGCTGGCCGGGCCCGGCCAGCACACCCGCCACGATCACGCTATGCGCGCTCTATGACGAACGTGCTCCATGAACCCAGTCGGGGCATGCGCCGATGGGATCACCTGCGATCACGCCGAAATTGCGCTGCGGCGGTCAGGGCTCCGTAACAAGATCGCTGACGTCACCTCGTCACGTCGAATGCATCTACCGCGACGTCCCGCAGCGCGCTCTCCGATGTCTCAATTACTTCCAGCATGACCTCCCTCCCCTGGAAGCTACGAGACATCGCCGCCCGCGCGCTCCCGCGGGGCGGCTCGCGTCAGGGCCGCACGTCGAACGCATCGATGACGATGAGGTTGTTGAACGCGGCCGGGTTCGTGCGGCCGGTCACCACGATCGTCAAGGTATGGGTTCCGTTGGCCAGTCCCGAAGCCGTGAACATGGTGTGCTGATAGCCCTCGATCGGCGGAGCCTGGAAGGTATCGATCTCGGTCTGGAAGACGCCGTCCAGGTACACATCGGCGATCCCGGTTGAGAGCTTGCGGCAGCCGATCCAGCTGACCTCGGTTCCCGTGAAGGTGAAGGTGACCGACGCACCCGCGACGCCGGTTTCGGCGGCGGTCCCCAGACTCCAGGCCCGGTTGAGGTTACCCTGCACCCAGCTCCCGGAGAAGCTCGCGGCAGCCTCGGTCTCCTCGAAGCGCGTCCCCGGCCGCATCACGTCGATCGCGTCCACCACCACCAGCGTCCCCGAGGAAGCGGGGTTCTTGAGGCCCGTCGCCTCGATCGTGATCGTGTGGTTCCCGTCGGCCAAGGCTGGCGAGGTGAAGAGGATCGCCTGGATCCTGGGGTCCGAATAATACAGGTCGACCTCGGCGACGAAGCTGCCATCAATGTACACGCGAGCGATCCCCGCATCGGGTCCGCGATAGCCGATCCAGCTGACCGACGTTCCATTGAAGGGCAAGCTAGCTTGCGCGCCCGGCCCCGACGAGATCGACGCCATCCAGCCGCTCCACGAGCGGGTGGTGTCGTTGAAGGTCCAGTTGCCCGAGTAGCTCCAGTCCGGGTCCGTGTCCTGGATGTGCGAGACGACGTGCGTGGGCACATCGAAGGCATCCACGACGACGACGGCGAAGGGCGACGTGGCTGCCTGCGAATCGGTGTTCTTGAGCCCGGTCACCTCGATCGTCAGCGTGTGGCTGCCGCTGGCGAGGCCTTTCGCGACAAAGACGGGAACGTGGACCTCGTACGACCTCGCGAACATGTCCACCTGGGACACGAACGCGCCATCGATCGAGACACGAGCGATGCCGCTGTCGGGCCCGCGCATGCCAAGCCAAGTGACCGAGGTCCCTGTGAAGGCGAACGTGGCTTGAGCGCCTGGCGTCTGCGACTCCATTGCACTTCCCCCGCTCCATCCGAACTGGCCGCCATCCCGGATCCAGCCAGGGCCGAAGCTCACGGACGGATCGGTCTCTTCATAGCGCTTTACCGCCGCCGGCGGCGCAGGAGCATTGGACACCGTCACGGTGACCGGCGTCGAGGTGGCGCTGTTGCCGGCGGCATCGCGCGCGACGGCGGTGAGGGTATGCGAGCCATTGCTCGCGGTAGTCGTGTCCCAGGGCACCGAATACGGCGCGGTGGTGTCGTCCGCCCCGGGAGCGCCGTCGAGGAAGA
>QHUJ01000017.1 GCA_003221895.1 Gemmatimonadota bacterium
GATCGCTCGAGACGTTGTAGCGCACGATCCGGATGTTGCCGCTCGGATTGGTATAGTAGACGTAGAACCGGCCATTGGTCGCGTACTGCGGATGAAACGCCATACTCAGCAGCCCCCGCTCGCCCCCCGACGAAATCTTCCCCCGCAGATCGAGAAACGGCCGCGCCCGGGTCGTATCGTTGTGCACGACCTTGATGCGGCCACCCTGCTCCACCACGAAGAGCCGGCTCGAGTCGCCGGGCGGCGCGGTGAGATAGACCGGGGATGCGAAACTGTCGACGAGCTGCAGCGTCGGGCTCCCCGCCGGCGGCGGCGG
>QHUJ01000018.1 GCA_003221895.1 Gemmatimonadota bacterium
TCGCGATGCAGCGCCGCGAGCAGTTTCCCGTCACTCACCGGCACGCGGATCTCGGCAATGGGACGGAGTGCCTGGGCGGAGGTGCGAAGCGCGCGTCTCAGATCCTCGACATCCAAACGGGGAACGCGGAACGCGGAATGCGGAACAGTCGAGGTCAGCACCGCGTGGGGGTAATGCTCCCGAACGGAGTTGAGAAATCCGTCCGGATCGGGTAGCAGATCGGCCTTGTTGAACACATGGATGACGCGCTTCGGTGAGACGCTCGTCGTTTCCTGCTCCACGACGTCGAGCTGGTCTTCCCATCCCGGATGGCTCGCGTCGATCACGTGCAGCAGCAAGTCGGCGTCTTCCGCCTCTTCCAGAGTTGCCCGAAACGACGCCACCAGGTGATGCGGCAGCTTGCGGATGAATCCCACGGTATCGGTCAGCCGATAGCGATAGCCTTCGCCGACGTCTACCTCACGGGCAAGGGTGTCGACGGTGGCAAACAGCCGGTCCTCGATAAACACGTCCTGGCCGGACAGTGCCTTGAGGAGACTCGATTTGCCGGCATTCGTGTACCCGACCAGGGCTGCGGTCGGCACGTCGCGCCGGCCCTGCCGCTGGTTGGCGCGATGCTCGGCGACATCCTTGAGCCGCTTCTTGAGCGTCGAGATCTTGCGCCGGATCACTCGGCGGTCCGTTTCGAGCTGGGTTTCGCCGGGTCCCCGGAGGCCGATACCGCCGCGGATACGCGACAGGTGTGTCCACATGCGCGTCAGCCGCGGCAACAGGTACTCGAGCTGCGCCAGCTCGACCTGCAGCTTGGCCTCGTGACTGCGCGCCCGCGTCGCGAAGATGTCGAGAATGACCTCGGTGCGATCCATGACCCGAACCCCGAGGCTTTTCTCGAGCTTCACTCCCTGGAGCGGTGTCAGGGATTCGTCGAACAACATGAGGGTCGCCCCGGCCGACGCCAGCTCGTCTTTCAGCGATTCGACCTTGCCCTGTCCCAGGTAGAAGTTGGGGCACGCTCGGTTGGCGATTTTATGTCGATCAGCTTTTTGATGCTATCACTCCCAAGGCTCAAGACTCCAGAATCAAGAGTTCAGTGAAGTTGCGCAGTTGCCCAGACGGCGAAGTGGCTTCCAGCTTGAAGCTCCAAGACTTGGAGCCACTTGCCGTCTGCGCAACTTTGCAACTTCTCTTGCGGCTTGTGACCTTGCAACTTCTCACTTCACGAGCTTACGCAATGGCACCTTGCCCTTGCTGCTCAACTGTACTCTGCGTTCACCTATAGGTGTGTCCAGGAGCACAGCCCCGGTAAGTCCATAGGGCAATTCTTGGGATTCAAGCAGGGACCTGGCGGCGGCGCCCACGCCGGCCCAGGTGAATCGCACCGGCATCACCACCCGGCTGTGATTCACCGGGGAGAAATCCAGGGGTTTGTCTATAAGGGCATCCCCGAAATCCGTCCCAGCAAGCTCCAGGGCAACCTCGAGCCGAGTACTGCGCAAGCGGTAGTCGTTGGGGTTGTAGACGTCGAACACCAGGTCCATCGTGCCGCCCTGCAGGCCGAGGCCGGTCACGTTGATTTCCTGAAGCTCCACGTCGGGCTTCTGGAATTGGAGGGCATTCTTGAACGTCGCACATGCACCAAACGCCACGACGAGGCTCAGAATTCCGAAGAGGCCTCTAGCCAGTTGTCGCATATCGCGTAACATAACTGGCCAATGCCTCCCGCCGTCCAGCCGCTAGTTCTGGTCGCGAACGCCGATAAGTGGCTGGCCGAGTCGCTCGAGAGCGTCTTGGTGCAGGGCGGCTATCGCGTCCTCGCCATCGATAAGCGACCGCAGATCGTCGAGCAGGCGCGCCGCCAGCGCCCCGACGCAATCCTGCTCGACATGGCGCTCGACCGCCGGTCCACCGACAGCTTCGCGCTGTGCCGCGCCCTGCGTGCCGAGCCGAGTGTGTCGCGGGCCACACCGATCGTGCTCATGACCGCCGGGCCGACGCTGCGCGCGCAGCAGCTCGAGGCGCTGCGCGCCGGCGCGTGGGAATTGCGCGGCGATCCCCTCGACATGGAAGACCTGGTGCTGCGGCTCGGCGCCTATGTGCAGGGCAAGCTGGTGCTCAACGAGCTGAGGGTGGAGGGCATGATCGACCGCGCGAGCGGGCTCTACAACGAAATCGGGCTGGCGCGGCGCTCGGACGAGCTCGCGGCGTTCACCGCGCGTCACGGCATGGCGCTCGCGTGCGCCGTGTTCCGGCCGACCGATGGATCGGGCGCGCTCACCGGCGCGGCGGCCGACAAGCTGGCGCTCGCCGTCAAACGCGCCGGCCGCATCTCCGACGCGGTCGGCCGCACCGGCCCCGCCGAATTCACCGTCTTCGCGCCCGCCACCGATGAGACCGGCGCCGAAGCATTAGTGCAGCGGATTACGGACGCGGTCTCCCGCAGTGCCGCCATCCGACTGAAGGCCGGCATCAGCGCAGCCCCGGCGCGACCAGCCCCGCCCCGCTCGAGAGCCGCTCCGGCACCGCATCTGGCTTCTCCGTCCGATTTGTTCGATCGAGCGCGTGAGGAGCTTCGGTAAGACGCTACACCGCCTTGGGAGGTCGCGGCGTCGGGTCGCTGGTCCGCTTGCCGTTGGGATTGCTGTCGCGCGGCGGACGTGGCATGTGGGAGCCGCTATTGCGCACGGGATGGATCGGGCTCGGGCTCTGCCGCGGTGCGGGCCGCGCCCCTGAACGGCGTACCGCACAAATCGGCAGATCCATCTCGAAGTAGAAGCGCGTGCCCCACCCGGTGCGCGATTCCAGTTTCAGCTCCGATTTCATCGCCAGCGCGAGCTTGCGGCAGATCGTGAGGCCCAGCCCGGTCTGCGAGAACAGCTGGGCGCGGCGGCCCTGTCCCTTGCGCAGCGGCTGGAACAGCGTTGTGATCTTCTCAGCCGGGATGCCTCGGCCGCTGTCGCGAACCGCAAACTCTATGCGGTTCCCTTCCTGCTCCTGCGCGACGATCTCGACGTAGCCCTGATCGGTGAACTTGAGGGCGTTGGTCGTGAGGTTCAGCAGAATGCGGCTCAGCGCGACCGGGTGACCCATACGCTGATCGTGGGTGGGCGCGAGCAGACGCACGGTCAGCCGTTTTTCCTCCGCGATGGGCCGCGCGATGTCGCGCACCGACTCGAGCATTGCCGTCACCGAGAAGGGCACGGGCTCCTGGTCCACCAGCTGGTCACCGCCCTGCGTGAACTCGATGATGTCGCTCGCGACGGTGGAAAGGCCGAGCGCCGCCGTGTAGATCAAGCCGAGCTGGCGGCGCTGCACGTCGTTGACCACACCGCTCTGGCCACGCTGCAGCGTCTCGGCCAGGACGAGGATCGACGTGAGCGGCGAGCGCAGATCGTGCGCCACGTCCATCAGCAACGCCAGCCCGTCGGATCCCGAGAGGTGCTGTGCGAACGTCTGCGCCCAGCTCGGTTCGATCGCGACGCGCACCCGCTCCATCGCGACGAGCAGCGGGAGCAGCTCCGAATCGGGAGTGCCGCCGTCGCGCCACCCGTCGACGATCTCGTTTCGTAACAGTTCGAGCAGGCGCCGTCCGAAGGCTGAGTCGATGCGCTTATCGACCTGCGGCGTCTCGTCGAGCCAGGCCTGATGGACCGAGTCCGAGAGGATACCCAACAACGCGTGGACTTCGTCCGGACCCGTCGAGCGCGGGCGCCTCGCCCAGCGCGCCAGCACGCCGCGGCCCGCGGTCTTGAGAACCTTGCAGGAGACGCAACGCGCGTCCCCGCCGAATGGGTGGGGTGGATGGGAAGACTTCGGATGTTCGCTACCGCTCCGTGGAGCGAGCGGGACCGGCGTGATACGCTGAGGAGTCATCCGCCCTGGCTTTAGGGGTGAGGCAACAGTACTACCCTGGGGGAACTCCCGGGTTTCAAGGGGCAATCCAGCCTTCGCGAATGGCGTAGCGAACGAGATTGGCCGTGTCATGCACGTTCAACTTTTTCATGAGGCGGCCGCGGTGGAATTCCGCCGTTTTGACGCTTATGTGTAGCGCCTCGGCGATCTGTTTCGTCGATTTCCCCTCACCAACCAGGGCGAGCACCTGCTTCTCGCGCGGGGTGAGTTGCGAGCTGCTACCACTCGGGGTGGATGCTGCTTCGACGATCGCCTGGGACGCACCGGGACTCACATAGAGTCGGCCGGCGCGCACCTCTTCGATGGCGCGAACCAGGTCATCAGCGCCCTGACTTTTCTGAACGAAACCCCTGACGCCGACCTTCAGCGCTTCCTTGACGAAGCGCGAGTCTTCGATACCAGAGAGCAGGATGACGGCACACTCGGGTTTGAGCCGCACGATCTCGCGCGCGGCTTCGACGCCACCCATGACCGGCATGGCGACGTCCAGTACCGCAACGTCGGGCGTGTGGCGCTTCACCGCGTCGACCGCGGCGAGGCCGTCCGCCTCGTCCGCCACGACCTCGAGGCCGCGGCGCTCCAGCAGCGCCTTCAACGCCTGCCGCAGGACCAGATGGTCGTCCGCCAGTACCAGCCTCACCGGCATCCAAACCTCCTGAGGGCGCTCGCGACTCACGTCAAAACGTGATCGTCATCACATAATACGGCAACGGCATAGCGCGCCGCGAACTCATACGCTCGCTGCATCTGATCGGGCAATCTGTGTTAGGGCGCACAGTTAAACAGGGCAGAGCGAGGACCGCAGAGGGAATCTGCCGCTCCAGGCGGTAGTCGGCCAGTGCCTGCAGCACACGGTTTTGGTTCGTAGGTTTACCCCTGCAGTGCGGCCTTAGGGCTACCTGGTGAGAGCAAGGATGCCGACTGCCGCCGCAAAGCTGGTGACGATGAGGCCGGTGATCCGCCACTTCGACTCCGGATCGGGCTTTGACGGCACCTGAATGCGATCGCCGGCCTTCATGCCGAGCTGGTCCAGGGTAGCCCCCCGCGCGATCTGTGCCTGGAGCTGACTGCCACTCCACAGCGGGGCATCACCCCGAAAGATGCGCAGCTGATCGACGCGGGCATCCTTGGTGGCGCCGCCCGCAACCATCAGGGCATCCGCCAGCACGAGGTCAACCGGAACGGCATAGTAGCCGGATGCCGGCGAGTGAGATCTCGCCGATTTCGGGAAGCCGCACGGCTGGCCCGGTGACGACGGTAAAGGTGTCGGAGAGGGCCGAGTCTCCCTCGACCTTGAGGAAGATGCGGTCACCGGCCTGGAATGGTGTACCCGGTGTCTGCGCTGCCAGGGGGAGGGACAGGGGGAGCGCCAGTCCAAGAGTCAACATCCAGGAGTATGTGGTCATACCACCGTCGGAGCCGGGGTGCGGCGGCCATGCTTGCTTTCGTCTACGGCCTCGTAGCCCGGCAGATAGTAGGAGTAGTACGCGTAGTAGCCGTACGCGGCCCCGCGGGGCACGTCGTTCAGCACTGCGCCGAGCAACCGGATCGGCAGGCGGTCGAGCATCTCGAGTTTGGCGCCGGTGATGTCGCGGTGGCTGTGCCCTGTGCGCAACACGACGAGCAGCGTGCCGGTCACCGTGCCCAGAACGAAGGAATCCACCCCCGCCGCGAGCGGCGGGCTGTCCACCACAATCACGTCATACTGACCGCGCATTTCGGTGAGCAGATCGTTCATCGCCGTCGAGCCGAGCACTTCCGGCGCGCGGGACGTGCGTGTACCGCAGCCGATCAGCGCCAGGTGCGGATACGCCGTCTTCTGCACGATTTGATCTTTGCCGATCTCGTCGAGCAGGAAATCGACGAGGCCGGGCTGGCGGCTGAGCTTGAAGCGGCGGTGCAGCACGCCGCGGCGAATATCCCCGTCCACGAGCAGCGTCTTGTGACCGGCATCCGCGAACGACATCGCGAGATTCGCCGACATGAACGACTTGCCGTCGCCCTGCTCGGGGCTCGTGATGGTCACGACCAGGGGGCCGGGGCCGTGCTCGTGCAAGACGCTCAGGCGTATGCCGCGCAGCGCTTCGATGACTTCGGCCGGCTCCTTGGCGCGCAGATGCGGTACCGCGCCGAGGATCGGCAGGCCAAGGTCCCGCGACACCTGCTGGGGATAGCGTACTCTCGGGTCCGCGCGGTCCAGCACGAGCGCCGCGACGATCCCCAACCCGAGGCCGGCGATGAGGCCCATGAGCAGCAGACGCGGCGCCGTGTTCTTGAACGGACGCTGCGGCACGATCGCGGGATCGAGAATGCGGACATCGGGCACGGTCGCTTCCGCGGCGAGCCGCGCCTGATCGAAGCGCTGCTGCAGCTGCGTGTAGGTCTGCTCTTTCAGCTGTGCGTTGCGCGTGAGACGCGCCTCTTCGATGGTGCGGCCGGGGATCTGACGCAAACCAGGGGAGGCAGCGTCCACTTGTCGCCCGAGCTCGGTCGCGCGCGCGGCAAGCTGCGAGGACAGCGCGCGCGCGAGCGACGGGATCGTGCGCTGCTGCAGCTCCCCCACCTGCGCGAGCAGGCGCTGCAGCGGCGGATACGCATCGGAGTAGTGGTAGCGGTAGGTGCGGACCTCCGCCTCCTTGTCGCCCAGCTCCTTGAGCGCGCTCGACAATTCAGGCGCATGCTGCACCGATCCGATGGCCGACAACGCGGCCGTCGGTACGCCGGAGTCCCAGCCCTGCGCCAACAAATTGTCGATGGCCTCGCGGTCGCGGCGCACCTGGTCGCGCTCGACCTGGATGTCGAAGAACCCTGCCCGCGGGTCGTGGGTGTCACCGGACACCGCGGCACTCGGCGACCGTTCGGACGGCAGCGTGATCGTACGAGTGCGGAAGCGCTGCAGCGCGGTCTCCGCCTCGTCGAGATTGCGCTGCGCCGTCGTCAACTGGTCTTCGAGCAGCTTCGTCAGCTCGGTCAGCTTTTCGCGCTTCAGCTGCGCGGCCACGGCCACGTACCGCTGCGAGACGGCGTTCAGGATGTTGGAAATCAGGACGGGGTTCGCGCCGCGCAGCTCCAGCGCCAGAAAGTTGCCGTTCAGGTCCATGCGGACGTCCAGCTGCTCGCCCAGTCGCAACGCCGCGTCACGGGGAGTCATCAGCGAGAACTCGATAGTGCGGCCGGGCGGGAGGCTGCCCGCCGCGGGGACCCAGCGGAAACCGAGACGGTTCCCTACCGAGTCGCCGACCGTGCCCCGCTCCAGCTCCTTCCCCTCAGCGGACGCGAGCGTGTACGTCCGGCCATTATCGCTGATGTTCAGCCGATAGTCGCCGGGGCGGAACGTGTCGTCCACCCGGAAGGCGACGAAGTTCCCGCGGTCGCTGGCCCGCTTCGTCTCGAGGTACAGACGCTGGTCTTTCACGACCTGGTCGAGCACGACGTAGGAGCGC
Organism: Gemmatimonadota bacterium; assembly: GCA_003221895.1. Taxonomy (GTDB): domain Bacteria; phylum Gemmatimonadota; class Gemmatimonadetes; order Gemmatimonadales; family GWC2-71-9; genus 20CM-2-65-7. Next base: position 7,353 of record QHUJ01000018.1, read on the forward strand.
ATCAATTCCACCCAGGCGTCGGCATCGAGCAGCGCGCCCTGCCGAATCGGGCCGCGCGCGTCGGAGGGGTTCTCGCCCCGGCGATCCGGCACGTCGACCCACACGTTGGCTTGTGCTCGGTACACGGGCCGCAGCACGCGCGTGGCCGCGAACGCGGCGCCCAGACCCAGCAGCACCGCGAGGATCACGACCCACTTGAAGCGCAGCAGCGCGCTGGCGATGCGGTGCCAGTCGGGGCCGGCTTCATGGCCCTCCGGCGGACCCTCAGGGCTTCCGCGTCGAAGCCCAGCGGAGGAAGGGGGGGGGGCAGCAGAGGCAACAGAGCCGGTCGGCTGATTGCGAATCAGCGGAAAAGGCGATGGAGTCATCGGGCCGTCACGGGGCAAGACCCATACCTTCCACGCCGCTTGTCTGCGAGGATTTTCGATCCGCGTCTAGGCAAACATCGTCGCATGCGCACTACAGTTGCTGTATGCGTGCGACATCCGGCCCGCGACGCGTCGGCTCCCACAGCGCCGTCCCACCCGGGCCCAGAGCGCTGACCCAGGCCTCGAGCGCGGCGATGTTGCCGCTCAGCGCGTAGGTGGGGAGGGAAATCAGGCGCGGCATAGGTCGCCCTTCGGGCCACAGCCACCCGATCGCCGTCGCGAGGAGCGCGATTCCCCCGAGCGCCAGCACGCCGGCGCCCCAACGATGCCCGGGCGCGAGCGCCACGAGCACGACCGCCGCTGCTCCCAGCACTGTGGCCCACGGCATGAGCCAGCGACACAGCTTGTGGCTGAACAGCATCCAGGCGAACAGCCCATGACGGCGGGCGTCGAGCAGCGCCCGCTTGTACCACAGGGTTCGCAGCCCCCGCGCCATCGTGCGCACTTTGCGGCGGTACTCGCGCCGAAGGGAAAGGCTGCGGGGCACGTAACAGACGGCGGCGGGAACCGAGACCGCGCGATACCCATGCTCGCGCGCCACGAGGGCCGCCCCGAAATCACGGCTCAACCCCTCCGGCATGTGCTGCATGTGTAATTCGCGACGAATCGCGTACAGACATCCCGACGCGCCGACGATGCCGGACACGCTCGTCTCGAGATCCCGGACCCACATGTCGTAGCCGACATAGGCGTGCTCGCCCGGATTGGACCGGGCGTCTACGTTCGAGACGCTGATGTCGCGACCCGACGCCACGCCGACCGAGGGATCGTCAAACGCCGCGACCAGGTGCTGAACCGCCGCCACGTCGATCCGTACCGACGCATCGGTGTTGATGATGATCTCTCCCCTGAGACGGGATCGGGCAGCGTTCTCCGCCGCCGTCTTGCCGCGCCGCTCGGGCAGGCGCAGCAGCTCGACGCCGCGCGGCGCGAACCGCATGACGATCTCGTCCGTCCCGTCCGTGGACGCGTCGGACACCACCAGGATCTGACGAGCCGGATAGTCGAGCGCCAGGATCCGCTCGAGCGTCTCCGCGATGACTCCAGCCTCGTTATGCGCGGGAACGACGATGCTGATGAGGGGTCGCGCACCGTTCGCTGTTTTTGACTGGGCACGAGGACGCAACCAGGCGAGAGCCTTGAGGAGCGCGGGATACACGACACACGTGTACAGGCAGAGGCTCAACGCGAGGGCGAGGACGACAGCGGCCAGCGCGCTCATACCGGGACGGCCGCAGTCTTACCGGTTACGAGCCGATAGACCGCCTCATAGCGGTGAACCCACGGTGGGACGGTGAAGTCGGCGAGCAGTCGCTCCCGCGCGCGCTGCGCCCGGGCGTGCGCTGCAGCAGGATCCCGGTACACGGCACGAATGGCCGCGGCGAGGGCGACCGGGCTGGCGGACGGCACCAGGACGGCTTCTGCCGATGTGAGGACGTCGGGCACCCCGCCCACGCGCGTCGCCACGATCGGCACGCCCGCCGCCATCGCCTCGAGGAGCACGATCGGCGTGCCCTCCGTGCGAGAGCTCAGCACGAACACATCGAATCCCTTGTACAGCCGGGACGCATCGGGCACCAGTCCGTGCCATTGGATTCGATGGGCCACGCCGGAGCGTCTGGCCCGAGCCAGCAGCGATCGCTGCTCGCCCGCGGAGCCCTCTCCCACGATCGAGACGCCAAGCGGCAGATCGCACACCAGACGCAGCGCGTCGATGAGCACATCCGCTCCCTTCTCAGCGCTGAGGCGTCCAACCCAACCGATGCGAAACTCGTTCATAGCGACACGGAGTAACTGCCGCGCCGTCACGGGATTGAGCGGCGGCACAGTTTCCTGCCACACGTTCTGCAGGATGTGAATCCGGTCGGCCGGGACACCGTCCTGGATCAGCCGGCCGGCCAGAGCGCGCGACACGACGATCACGGCGTCGAACAACCGGCGATAGGCGCGGCGCTGGAGCCGCTCGTACAGCCTGTTTTTCCAGTCGCCGCCCGTGAAGCCGTGGACGGTGGTGACGGTGGGAATGCCCTCGCTGCGCGCCGGTGCCGCGTCCACGACGTCGGGACGATAGCCGTGCGTATGCACGACGTCGGGCCCGAGACGGCGGTACAGCTCCCTCAGGGCGGCCCGTTCCTGCCGATACGCCCGGCCGGGGAGGGCGATGGGATGCGTCGTCACGCCGTTCGCCGCGAGGGTCTCGAGCAGCGGATGCTTCGGGCAGGCAGGGTTGACGATCCCAGTGACATGGACGTCGTACCCGGCGTGGGCCTGGCCTTGTGCCAGCAGCTGGACCACGCGCTCCAAGCCACCAATGACACCCGGCGCCACCACATGGACGACACGCATCATGTGGCCCTGCCCGATCAAGTTCCGTGCTGCCGCGCTGCGCGTGTTCCCTGACAAGACGTGGCCGCGCGCCGTTGCGGCGGGGCAACACGTGATCTGGGGCCCCTCATGGCGGCCACCACAGAACGTTGGCAAGGCTCTTGCCCCCCAGCGCGCGCGATGCGCTTCGACGCGCTGGTCCTCAACGCCTCATTACGGCAGTCGCTCGTGACCGTGCGGTCGCTAGGCCGCCGGGGACTGCGCGTCGCGGCCGCCGGAACGGAGCGGACTCTGCCGGCCCTTGCATCGCGCTGGTGTGGCCGGCGCCTCGTGTTTGGGCCCCCCCCCGATGAGGCGTCGGGTGACTATCTCGACAAGATCAGGGAGTGGATCGATGAGACGGGTGCGCGCACCCTGATCCCGTCGCACGACGGCACGATCGCCCTGCTCCGGGAGCACCGCAGCCAGCTCGAGCCACGAGTGCGCCTGGCGTTGGCAAACGAGCCGGCGTTGGCGGTGGCGGTCAACAAGCAGCGCACCCAGGTGTGGGCGAAACGCCTGGGAATTCCGGTGCCGCGCGAGGCGGTCGTGCGCACCGTCGATGACTTGCCGGCGGCGCTCAAGGAAATCGGGCTGCCGGCCGTGGTCAAACCGAGCGAGTCGTGGCTGGGGACCGGACAGGAGGCGGTGCGCGTGGCTCCCGTGCTGGTGGTCACGGCCACCGAGGCTCGCCGGGCAGTCGAGCAGGTCACGCGGTTCGAAGAGCCGGTCCTGTTTCAGCAGCTGCTGAGCGGCAGGCGCGAGGCCGTGAGTTTTCTGTACTCCAACGGCCAGATGTACGCGCGCTTTGCGCAGTGGGCGGTGCGCACCCATCCGCCGCTGGGCGGGAATTCGGTCCTGCGGCAAAGCATCGCGATTCCGCGCGACACCGGACGGCACGCCGAGGCGCTGGTGCGCGACCTCGATCTCGAGGGGTACTCCGAGGTCGAGTTTCGCCGTGACGCCGACGGGACGCCGTACCTCATGGAGATCAACCCGCGGCTCTCCGCGTCCGTCGAGGTGGCGGTGCGAGCCGGTGTGGACTTCCCCTACCTGCTCTACCAGTGGGCGAGCGGCGCGCCGATCGAGCAGCAGAACGGCTACCGCATCGGCGGCTGGATGCGCTACCTCGGCGGTGACATCGAAGCGACCGTCGATTGCCTGCAGCAGCGCGGCAGGCCGGGCATTTCGCGGCCGGTGAAAACGATCGTGGATTTCGGCGTCACGTTCCTGAAGCCGATGGGCTACGACTATTTCGATTGGCGGGATCCATTGCCGGCGGTCAGGGCGACCTCCGGCTTCATCCGCACGACTTTCAAAAGGCTGGGATCACGCATGCGCAAAGCGGTTCTCGGGAAGGCGGCCCTGTGAGGCGCGCCCCCGTATACGATGCAGTCGTCGTTGGTGCCGGCCCCTACGGCCTTTCGACCGCGGCGCACCTCAAAGGACGCGGCCTGAAGGTCGCCGCCTTTGGCAAGCCGTTGGGACTGTGGCGCGATCACATGCCCAAGCGGATGCTGCTGCGCTCGCTGTGGTGGTGCACGAGCCTGTCGGACCCGCGCGGCGAGTTTCGGCTCGAGCGCTTCTGTCAGGAGTCGGGCAACGACAAGAGCTATCCCCTGCCTCTCGAGACGTTCGTGCAGTACGGGCTGTGGTTCAAGGAGCGGGCGGTGCCTGAGGTTGATGAGACGTTTGTGACGTCAATCGAACGGCAGGACGGACAGTTTCACATAACGCTGGCGGATGGGCGCGAGGTAGGGAGCCGGGCGGTGGTGATGGCGACCGGTCCCCGTCCCTACGCTAATCGGCTCGCGTTATACGACGGCATCAGCCCCGATCTCGTCTCGCATTCCTCCGACCACGGCGATTTCTGCCGGTTCAAGGGCCGGGACGTCATGGTGATCGGTGGCGGGCAGAGCGCCATCGAATACGCGGCCTTGCTGCACGAAGCAGGCGCGCGCGTGCGCGTCGCCGCGCGGCGGCGGATCATGTGGCTCAACCCCGATCGCGACGCCGTGCGCACCAGGTGGGAACGTATCGTCGCACCCAGCGCCGCCGTGGGCCCGGGCTGGCGCAACTGGGTCCTCGACAATTTCCCGTATCTGTTCTCCAAGTTTCCGCAGGACTGGAAGGATTCCTACAACTCGAACTACGAATCCGGCGCGACGGACTGGCTGCGGAATCGCGTCATCGGGAAGGTCACGCTGCACGAGAATCGCACCGTCGCGAGCTGCAATGCGGTGGATGGCAGGGTCCAGGCGACCCTATCGGACGGCGCGCAGGTGACACTCGATCACATCCTGCTCGCGACAGGCTACAAGGTCGATCTCACCAGGCTGACGATGATTCACCCATCGCTCCGCGCCAAGATCCGGACCGATCGGGCCATTCCGGTCCTGAATGGCCGGTTCGAGAGCAGCGTGCCGGGGCTCTACTTCGTGGGCATCTCGTCGCTGCCCGCGTTCGGGCCGTTGTATCGCTTCGTCGCCGGATGCGGAGCAGCTGCTCGACGGGTGGCGAGGGCAATTGCGCACGGGGGAGGGCGCGTCAGGCGCTCGCCCGCGTGGCAGCGGGTCCCTCACGCGGCGCCAGCAGCGACGCTGCCTCACTGATCGTCGCCAACTTCACATCGGTGAGCCGCGAGACGCCGTCGAGGTACGCCTCGATGGTATCGTACAGGCGCCCGACCTCCGCCTGCGAGGTGACGAAGGGACTCAGACCGGGCGTGAGACTCGGGCTGTGAAAGAATATCTGCAGGTGCCGCGCGCCGTGCTCGAGCAGGCGGCGCGACAGGGTCAGCATATCGTCCACCGAAGCCAGCTCAGGGCAGAGCACGATGCGCCGGGCCAATCCGGTCCGATCCACGATCCCCGCCAGGTGTAGCCAGCGCAACGCCGGCTTCTCGAGCAAGCGCCGCGTGGGATCCCAAACGCTGAACGGCCCGCTACTGAAGCCATATGACAGGGGAATCTCGATCAGCTCACCGGCAGGAGTCGGCTGTCTCACATCCCCACCGCGCGCCAGGCGATACACCCCGATCGGCGCCCCGACGAAGCTCGGCCCATCGTCGTAGCGCTGCCAACTCCAGAACGGTGTGACGCTGCTGTCCACGCGATAGCCACAGTCGAGCGCCGCGCCGATCGTCTCCGGTCCGAAGCCGAAGCGACCGGCGCGAAAGACCAGTGGTCTCGCGTCGAACGCGTCCGCGAGCGCGGCCGTCAGCCGCTCCAGCTTCGCGCGCTGTAAATCGGCCGACAGGTTCCTGAGCATCGAGTTGCGCGGCACGAATGCTTCGTCGAGCGGCGGCGTGTTCCACGGGTGGAGGTGCGCCCCGATTTCCGCGTTGCTGCGCTGCGCGGTGACGTCCCGCAGGACGCCGCAGGCGCCCGGATTGATCGCCACCTGGTAGTTCACCAGGTAGGTCGGCCGGACGCCCAGGCGCTCGAAGAACCGTGCAAGCCGCGGCAGCTCGCGGATATTGGCGAGGCTTACGGCGTCACGGCTTCGGGACCAGTTGTCCTCTTCCGTGTCGATCGAGATGATAAGCACTGTCACGCGTGGACCCAGCGAGAAGGGCGTCGGCCACCGCACGGGCAATCACCGCCGCGCCGGTGGGCGTGTGATGGTCATGGTCGTAGTAATGCCGCAGCCTCGCCGTCAGCAGCGGCCGGAGATCGATATGCCGGACGCCGAGGGCATCGGCGACTTCGGCAACGCGAGAGTCAACGCAGGCGAGCAGGCGGTTGACGACTCCCAGGCTGTAGTAGACGTTGACCTTTTCCTTCCACGCCTTGCCCACGCCGCCCTGCCAGAAGTGCGACAACTCCTCGCTCGTATACTCTCCATCGAACCACGGCTGCCTGGCGATGAGCACACGATCGGCCTTGGTCTGCGCGGCACGCACCAGGCGTCGGAAGTGCTCCTCGAAGTGCTCGAGCACCACCGTCGGATCCGGCATCTCGCTGCGCACCTCTGTCGCGTGAGCGCGCATGTGACGCGCGTTGGCATACCACGCCCCAGCGCCTTCCTTGACCTCGGCACGTTTGAACCAGCGGCGGCGCAGGCGGCCGGCAATCTTGGCCAGCGCCCACGCGCGCGGCTTCCACCCAAACCGCTGCTGCGGGTGTTCGGCGAACAGCAGTGACTCCGCAACGCAGGAGGGGGCACGCGCCGGCGAGGCGCCTTCTTCCAACCAGTGATAGACATCGCTCGCCCCGACCATGATGAGAATCGCATCGAGGTGGCTGTACTGCGGCAGCACGCGATCGAGAATGATCTCCAGCTCGGCGGACCCGACACCCGAGTGGCCGATATTGCCCACGTGCACGCGCCTCCCCCCGAGCACCGCGAGATTGCCCGGCGCGTTGAGCAGCCGCTCCAGGTTGCCGGGCCAACTGGACGGCTGGTCGAGCGCGAAACACTCGACCGCGCTCCCACCGGCCACGAGGACACGGTAGAGCCCGGGCTCGCCTGCCCGGACGTCGCCGCCACGCTCGCCATCCGCGTTGATGTAGAACCGGCAGCGGGGCTCCAGCTCGGGAAACGCGTCCGCATCCATTTGCATTTCGATGCGTGCGTGCGGCGGCCACACATGGTACTTGGACCGATGCCGCAGCCACCAGCGGCTGCCGATCTCGGCCAGCGCGACGAGCGCCGCGACGCCGAGGGCGCCAACGACCAGCCAGAGCGTCATGCTCGGCTCAATGCCTTGCGTCGCGGCAGCCGCGCGCGCAGCCGCGCCCGCAGGTCAAGGTAGGGATCGCGTCGATACACATACCACACCCACACGACAGCCACGAGCGTCATCATCGCGATCCCCGCAGCCAGCAATCCGCTCACGCCGTGGACGTCGAGGCCCTGCTTGAACCACACCAGCAGCGCGAGGACGGGAATGCCGCCGAGCAGCGCCCGGGCGAAGATGTAGCGCAGCGATCCCAGGAAGGGCGTGTCCAGCTCGCGGCACGCCTGCCAGTGCACCAGGATCGCGAACACCACGTTGGGGATTGCCGTGCCCAGCGCGACACCGGCGAGTCCCAGCGGGCCCACGAGCAGAATGCTGAGACCCAGGTTCACCAGGCCGGCGGCGAGAAATCCGATTGTCGGAAGCCCCGGCTTGCCGAATCCCATCAAAATCGGGAGTGCCACGCCGCGCATCGGCAGAAACACCAGGTTCGAGATCATGAGGATCTCCAGCACCTGCCCCGCGGGCTGCTCGAACGAAGGATCGATCCACCACGCGATGAAGCGTGGCCCGAGCACGATGAGAAAGAGGCTGACGACCAGCGTTACCGAGAACGCGATCTTGGACCATTTGAGGAACACTTCCCGCAGCTCTGCGCTCTTGCCATGCATCTTCAGCCTGGTCGCGGCCGGCATCACGACCGCGGCGATGGCGATGATGAATTCCATCAGGTAGACGACAAAGCTGTTGGCTACGGTGAAGTACGGAATCGAGCGCACGTTCTGGAATGCGCCGATGACGATGGAATCGGTTTCGAACGAGAGACGGATGCCCGCGTTCAGCACCAGAACGTACAAGCTGAAGGCGAAGATCGAGCGCGTCATCCCCCAGTTGATATCGGCTAACGTCAGACGCGTGGCCGGGTAGCGCTTCCGGATGAGCAGCCAGCACAGCCCGAAGTCGAACAGCAGGCAGGCGAGCTGCACGAGCGCCAGCATGGTGAGCGAGGCCTGGAGCGCCAGCAGCCCGAACGTGAGGACGAGACGCAACACCACGCCCCACAGCCGCACGACGTTGCGCGGCACGAAATCATCGTGGGCAGCGAGGATCCCGTTCGGCAAGAGACCCACGAAGCCGAGCGCGACGAACACGACGATGAGGCCAAAGGCGACGCGTGCATCCGCGGAGTACGGCGTCGGGATGTTGTAGGCGCTGAAGAAGAAATACAGCGCGCCGCCCACGACCAGCGCGATGGCACCCAGACTCAGATAGAGTGCCGTACAGCTGCCGATCGCCTGGTTCAGCTTCTCCTGATTGCCAGTCGCGACATGCTCGGCGAAGTAGCGCACCGAGGCCATCGGCACCCCCAGCGCCAGCAATGCCAGATAGCCGGTAATGGCGTTGATGAGATTCCAGGTGCCGTAGCCGTCGTCCCCGAGCTTGTGGATGGTAAACGGCGTGATGAAGTAGATGGCGCCCATCGTCGCCAGCGACACCACCCAGTTGCTGCCGATGTTCTTGAACACGGTGGCACTCTTGGGCACGTGCTGTGCCAGACCGTGCTTCTGCCTGAGCGCCCAAACGGCCGCTGCGGTGTTGCATGCCGGCGACACTCCCAGCGTGGCGTCAGTCTTGCTGTCGGCGAGAGTCGATGTGTGGCATCGCAGGGATCATCTATCGCGACCCGGAACGGCCGGGCGCCGCCGTCGAGTCGCTCGTCCGCCGGATGTGTGCCGCGATCAAGCATCGCGGTCCCGACGACGAGGGTCTCTACGTTCGGAGAGGCGTCGGGCTCGGCATGCGGCGCCTGAGCATCATCGATCTCAGCGGTGGCCGCCAGCCGATCTTCAACGAAGACGCATCCAAGGTCATCGTCTTCAACGGCGAGATCTATAACTACGGGGACCTGCGTGCCGGTCTCATCCGGCGCGGCCACCAGTTCGGCTCGTCCGGCGACACCGAAACGATCCTGCACCTGTACGAAGAGCGCGGCGCGGACTGCACCGCGGCGCTGCGCGGCATGTTCGCCTTCGCCATCTGGGACGAGTCCGCCGAGACGCTGCTCTTGGCGCGGGACCGGTTCGGCATCAAGCCGTTGTATGTGCTCACCGCTCCGTGGGGAATCGCGTTCGCTTCTGAGCTCAAGGCGCTGCACGCCGCGGAGCTGACGACCCGCACGCTCGACTGGGAGGCGCTGGACGCGTTCTTCCAGGTGGGATACATCCCTGCGCCGGCGTCGCCGTTCACTGACGTTCGCAAGCTCGAGCCCGGTCACACGCTCGAGTGGCGGCGCGATGGAGGTGTTGTCACCCGCCGGTACTGGCAGTTCCCGTTGCACGAGCGCCCGAGTCCACCGAACGCAGAGGCGCGGGTGCGGGAATGGCTGGACGACTCTGTGGCGGCACACCTCGTGAGTGACGTCCCGGTAGCGGCGTTCCTCAGCGGCGGGCTCGACTCCTCAGCCGTCGTGGCGAGCATGGCCCTCGCCGGCGATGCGCCCCCCCCCCATGCGTTCACCGCGCGCTACACCGGATCCGGCTCAGCCATGGCCGACGAGACAGACCTGGCGCGTGCCCTGGCGGAGCGGCACCGCGCCGAGCTCACCGTGATCGACATCCAGCCCGACGTCGAGAGCATTTTCGAGCCGATCGTCCGGGCGCTCGATGAGCCGCATGCCGACGACTCGGCGATCCCCACGTGGATGCTGTCGCAGGCCGTCGGCAGCCGCTACAAGGTGGCGCTTACGGGGACGGGCGGCGACGAGCTGTTTGCCGGATACCGGCGCCACATCGGCCTGCTGGCGACCGAGCATTACGCCAGGCTGCCCCAGCCGTTCCGCCGTGTGGTCGGGGCGGCGAGCCGCTGGATTCCTGAGCCGCGAGACGGCGGGCTCGGTGTCGACCGGCTGAAGCGCTTCCTGCACACGGGCAACGGCTCGGTTCCCGATCGATTTCTGGGAATGATGAGCCGGCTATCGACCGACGAGCGGCTCGGGTTATACGCACCGGGGCTCCGCACGCATATCTCAGGAACAGCAGCGCGTGCCCGCTTCCGGCAAGTGTTCGCGTCGCAGGGTCAGGTCTCGGGTCTCGCCGCGGGGCTGTACCTCGACTACTCGACGTTCCTCCCGGATGACATCCTCGCGCTCAGCGACCGCCTTTCGATGGCCCATTCGCTCGAAGTTCGCGTGCCGTTTGTGGACCACGAGCTGGTCGAATCGGTCTTCCCGTTGCCACAACGCATGAAGATCGGGCCACTGTGGGAGAAAAAGCGGTTGCTGCGGCGGGCGCTCCGGCCGCGTCTGCCCAAACAACATCTGAGCGCGCCGAAGCGCGGCTTTGTGGGACCGACCGCCGCCTGGCTCCGCTCGGAGCTTCGCCCGCTGTTGACCGACGAGCTGTCCCCCGACCGGCAACGCCGCCTCGGCTACTTTGATCCCGCGGCTGTACAGACGGTGCTACACGAGCATCTCACTGGAAGGCAGAATCAGGAACAGATTCTGTGGGCATTGCTCTGCTTCTCGACGTGGCATCGCCTGTATCTGGAGTGAGGGCACCGAGCCACTGTAGCGTCTCAACGGCAAACGGCAGCGGATCGCTCCAGCGCCAGACTTCGTTCCGATGGCGGCGCAGGAAGGACCCGAGAAGGTCACGCGCGGCACGCCACTTGGGCTCGTCCCGGAAGCGCAGATAGAAGTGGTCCATGTCGCCCCAGAACCAGCGGCTGCGGACGCCGATGCGATAGTCCCTGTATTCCGGTACGCGCTCGCCCGCGGCGCACCTGACCAGCAGCTCGGGAAAATCGACGCCCGCATCGATCGCGAGCTGCAGCGAGCCCCAGAATCGGCCGTTGACTTCCATGACGACATAGTCACCCGTCTCGAGCTCGTGCCGGCACTCGATCATCGCAACGCCGTGCCAGTCGAGCGCGTCGAGCAGCCGTAGTCCCGGGCCCACCAGCCGGTTGTCCAGCGCGATACTCTCGCGGTAGACACTGACGCCCCCGGCAGGTGGCTTCTCCCGCAGGCGTCGATGAGCGAAGAGCGCAACCGCTCGGCCGCCCCACCGCAGCGCGAAGAGACCCTCTCCGACACCCGATACCCAGCGCTGCACCAGCACCGGGAATGCCTCCGGGGGCAAATCGGCCAGCACGCGCCGGCAGTCGGCGGCATCGGCAACGCGTGTCACCACCAGCTTGCGTCGACTATTGCCTGCCGTCACGACAGACCGGTGAGGCTTGACGACGCCGGGGAAGAAGCGGTCAGGGATAGGTTCGTCCCACTGTTCACTCGAGGCGACGATGCGCGTTTCCGGAACCCCGAAACCGCACGACTGCGCCTGCTCCAGCACGTATGCCTTGTCGGACGCCGCCCGGTACGTCGCCAGATCGGCAAACGGTAGCGTGATGTGCGCCGGCAGCATCGCCCGCCGCTCGAGCACGGCTTCCAGCGATGCGTCGCTGATCGGCAACAGCAGGGTCGTTCCCTCCTGCTCGGCGACGCGGCGCACCTCGGCGGCGTACCCTGCGGGATTGGTGAGGGGATCGGTGGTGATGACCCGCGCGCGCACGCCGCGCGACACGCCCGCCAGTGAGAGCGGTGTCGCAGCGGTTACACACACCGAGTGGCCGGCCCGGACGAGGGAGCGGGCGGTCGCGAGGGCCGCGCGTTCGTTTCCGTCTGTGATCAAGACTCGCATGGTCGGCCGATGGCTGCCGCAACATGTGGGCCGCCCCCGCCGCTCCAGGTGTGGTTTCGATGCAACAGTCGGCACGGTGCGACACGAGTGTAATTGTCGGTCACGCGTGGCGCCGGTCTTGCAATGCCCGCGGGGCATATGGTGAGTCCTGCGCGGTGGCAACGTGCTCAGCAATACGGCGGCTATTGGGCATCGCTGGCGAGCCGGATCGCGGCCGGATCCGAATCCCAGCTCGACTGGTACCGCTGGCGCGCCGAGCAGCTGGTGGAGCGGCTCCGCACGATCGGGCTGGGGCAACTGACGGATGGCAGCGCGCGTGTCGTGGAGGTCGGGAGCGGTCCCATCGGGGTCGTGGGATTCTTCCCGGCGGCGGAGCGCGTGGCGATCGATCCGCTCGAGCCGTACTACGCTGCCCAGTCCACCCTGGTCGCGCTGCGCAATCCCGCGGTCGAGTATCGCGCAGGATCGGTCGAGGCGCTGCCCTGCGAGAGCGACCAATTCGACCTGGCGATCATCGAGAACTGCATCGATCACGTCCGCGACATGCATGGAGGCATGCGCGAGCTGAAGCGTGTCCTGCGCAGGCGCGGCGCACTGTACCTGACGGTGAACTGCCGGACGCCCTGGGGCTTTGTCGTGCACCGGGCGTTGTCACGGCTGCGGATTGATGCCGGCCATCCGCACACATTCACGCCGCCTCGCGCCCGCGCGATCCTGAACCGCCACGGCTTCAGCATCGTGGACTTCGCGGTGGGCTCGTATCAGGCTGCGCGGCGAGAGGATCTCGCCGCCTCCGAGCGACGGGCTCGCATCAAGGGCCTCATCGGCGTCAGCGAATTCATCGCCAGTGCGGTTGCATTGTGCGTGTAGCCTTCATTGGCGCCGGCAACATGGCGGGCCACCACCGGCAGGCGCTGCGGCACGTCCCGACCACCCATACGGTCGTAGGGGTGCAGGATGTGCGGAGCGCGACGGCCGCCGCGTTTGCCGCCCGGGCTGAGACCTCCGCTTTTGCGACGGTCACCGAACTCCTCGAGCAGACGCGGCCGGACATCGTGCATATCTGCACCCCGCCGGGCGCGCACTTCGAGCCCGCGCGCCAGGCGCTCCTGGCCGGAGCCCACATCTACGTCGAGAAGCCATTCGTCGAGACGCCGCGGGAAGCGGATACACTCCTCGCACTGGCGGGTGAGCACGGGCGGCTGATCTGCGCGGGGCACCAGCTGCTTCGCAATCCGGCGTTCGACCAACTGCTGCGAACGGCCGCCGACCTGCAGCCGGTAACACTCGTCGACAGCTACTACGCGTTTCGGCCGCCGCAGCTCCATCCCTACAAAGCACCGGCGGCAGCGCTAGGCCGGCAGCTGCTCGACATCCTCCCGCATCCGCTGTACGTGTTGGTTGCGGCACTCGAATCCGTCGCGCAGGACGGGCGAGACGGGCGGGTGATCGAGATCGTACATGCGACCGCGACCCCCACCGACCTGCACGCGCTGCTCCGCGAGGGAGAGGTCACCGGACGGCTCACCGTCAGCCTGCGCGCCCGACCCGTCGCCGCGACACTCACGATGACCGGTGGCAAGGGATCGCTCGCCGTCGATTTCGACCGCAGCATCCTGCTCGGTGCGGGGAACGAAGGCACCAGCCCCGTCGAGAAGATCGTCAATCCGCTCATCGAGTCGGGGCAGCTTGCCTGGCGCAGCACGACGAGCCTGATGCGCCGTCTCACGGGTGGCGTCAACTATCCCGGCCTGGTGGAGCTGCTGCGGGCGTTCTACGCCGCCGCCGCCAAGCGCGATCGCTCACCGATCCCCGCCGAGCACCTGCGACATGTCACCGCGGTGTACGAGCAGCTCGCGGCCAGTGTGCGCAGCGCCGTCACTCCCGTCAGTGCGAGAGTCGTCACGAAGAGCGCGCCGAAGATCGCGTCAGCGCCGCTGGCGGTGCTCACAGGTGCGAGCGGTTTCTTCGGGCGGGTGATCAGCCGCGAGCTGACGCGCCGCGGCCTTCGCGTCCGCGGCATCGGCCGCTCCGAGCAGCCCAGCGATCCGAACGTGCACGAATGGGTGCGCACCGATTTGGCGAACGAGGTTCCCGTCGACGCGCTGGCGGGAGCCACGGTCGTGGTCCACGCCGCGGCCGAAACGGCTGGTGGGTTCGACGCCCATGAACGCAATACGGTCGGCACGACGCGGCAGCTGTTACGCGGCATGGCCGCTGCGGGCGTGCGGCGTCTCGTGCACATCAGCAGCATCTCCGTGCTGCGCCCCCCACGCCCCTTCTGGGAGCGGCAGGCAGAGCAGACGCCGCTCGCGGAAGAGGCGGAGCGACTCGGCCCGTACACGTGGGGCAAGTGTGAAGCCGAGCGACTTGTGACCGAAGCGGCGGCGCGCGGAAAGATCGAGGTTCGCATCATTCGTCCCGCGGCGTTGATCGATTGGGCCGACGTGCAGATGCCGGGGCTCCTCGGGCGCCGCCTGTTCGGCCACTGGCACCTCGGGCTGGGCAGATCGAGCCTGCCCTTTGCGATCTGCGATGTGTCGACTGCCGCGGCCGCTGTCGCCTGGTGCGCGGACCATTTCTCTGAAGCCCCACCGGTTGTCAACCTCATCGACCCGACCATCAGAACGCGGGGCGATCTGCTCCAGCGGTTTCGCGCGCAGGGATGGCGCGGGCGGATGGTGTGGACACCGATTGGCTTGCTCGCCGGTGGGGTGATGGCGGCGGGCTTCGTGTTGGGTCTCGCGCGACGCGAGCGGGCACCGAGCCTCAAGGTGTGGTCCATCCTGCGTCCCCGCCGCTACGACCCCGCCGTGTCGAGGAACCTGATCGCCGCAGTGCGCGAGGATTGAGCAATGGCTCGGCGCGCACGCGTCCTCTTTCTCTCGCAATGCCTGCCGTACCCGCCGCACACGGGAGTCGCGGCCCGCACGTTCAACATTCTGATGCAGCTGCAGCAGTCGTACGACGTCGATCTCGTCGCCTTCTACCGGACCACGCATCAGCCGAATCGACGGGCGCTCGAGGCCTCGTGGGCAGCGCTGCGTCAGGTCGTGGGCTCAGTCGCCCAGCCGACCCCCATCCCCGGCGAGCACTCGCTGGTGCGCAGGCTGTGGGATCACGGCCGCAGTCTCGTAACCGGCCGCGGCTACACGTTCTTCGAATACGACAGCCGCGCGTTCGCACGCCGGCTGCGGAAAGTGTTGCGCGCCCGCACGCCCGATATCGTGCACCTTGATAGCCTCGACCTGCACCGCTGGCTGCCCGAGCTGCCGGCGGTGCCGATTACGTGCACCCATCACGATATCGATTCCGATCTGTTGCGCCGCCGGTCACGGCAACTCGGTCCCGCGGAACGACGGTATTTCCTGCTTCAGGCAGATCGCATCGAGCGACTGGAGCGCGAGCTCTGCCCGCGATTCGCGGCGAACGTGATGATGTCGGCGGTGGATGCCCGGAGACTCCGCGAGCTCGCACCGGGCGCTGCGACGGTGGTGGTCCCCAACGGCACCGACACCGACTATTTCCAGCCGCACTGCTGCGGGGCCATTGGAAAGCGCGTCACCTTTGTGGGCCCCACGCTCTCCAGCTACCCCAATCGAGATGCCGTCGAATTCCTCCTCGCCGAGATTTGGCCGCGGGTTCGCGCCGTGGACGGGATGACGTCGCTGCAGTTGATCGGTCGCCATGCCCCGGCGGACCATGCGCGCTACCACGCCCAGTCGCGCGTGGAGGCATTGGGCCAGGTTCCCGACATTCGACCGACGCTCGCCGCAGCCGGCTGCTGCGTCGTCCCGATTCGCATCGGCGGAGGAACGCGCCTCAAGATCCTCGACGCCTGGGCGATGGGAAAGGCGATCGTCTCGACGTCGATCGGGTGCGAAGGGCTCGATGCAGTCGACGGGGACAACATCCTCATCCGCGACACGCCCGCCGGGTTTGCCGAAGCCGTCGTGCAGATCCTCGGCGACGTCGAGCTGCGGCGGCGACTCGAGCAAAACGGCCGCCGCACGGCAGTCGAGCGCTACAGTTGGAGCATGGTGGGAAAGGGATTACGTGATGCCTACGATGCCATTGGCGCTGCGGCGTGCGCGGCGCGCTATGCGCGGTCCGCGGGACTACCGACGTCGGAGCGTGAAGAACGCCGCCATGACGTGGCGCCGGCCCCCCCCCACCCCCCTGCCCCGTCCGTTCCCGTCGGGCCCCCCCCCCACCTGGCGGAGCGACAGCGTCGAGAAGAAAGCCTGGAGTGGTGACAGCGGCAGCGCGACGGGACCGAGCCAGTTGAGCAACGCTTCCGTTCTCACGACTCCCTCCCCCCAGTAACTCAAGTCCACCACGTCGACGACCTCCGATCCCAGCAGCCGATCGGCGAGTGCGGCCGCGTCGTAGTGCCGCTCGAAGAAAAGCGGTTCGCCGCCGACCGGTTTGCGCTCATAAACCGGCCCGTCCACAAACGTCTCGCGATACTTCCGATCGTACGGCACGGTGACGACGACGACTCCTCCAGGCTTCACCACGCGAATCAATTCATGCATCGCCGCTTCGTCGCCGTGATCGGGAATGTGTTCGAGGACGGACACGCTATACGCGGCGTCGAATGAGCCGTCAGGATACGTCAAGGCGCGACCGTCTTGCACTTCGGAGTGCACGCTCCCGGGCCCGCGCCCGTCCAGTCCCTGCGCCATTGCGTATCGCCGACTGAGCGAAATAGCCTCGGGGAGGATGTCCGTCGCGGCGACTTCGTACCCGCGATGACGCGCCAGCATCACGGCAAGGTCCTTGGGGCTGCCGAGATCCAGCACGCGCGCGCCCGAGCCAAGCTGCAGCTGTCCCCACACGTACGCGAACTCTCGACTGCGCCAGTAACTGACCGGGAGAGCCAGCCGCTTCAAACCCAGCACGGGCTCCTTGCGCAGGGTGCGCAGTCCGATGAGGACGCCTGCCGACCAGATCCCGAGGGGGTGACTCACTCTCGGGTGCTCAGATGGACGTGGTCGTACCAATAGTGATCCGTCTCGCGCTTCTGCGCGCCGCTGTTGCCGCCCCACGTCGGACTGAGCTGAAACATGTCGAAGTCGTATGAGTTTCTGATGTCTTTGTAGCTGCCCTGCAGCACGCCGTCGAGCCACCACT
>QHUJ01000089.1 GCA_003221895.1 Gemmatimonadota bacterium
GGCGCCGTCAGCTTCAGGCGCCTGTTAGGCCGCGCCCGATCGGACAATCTCATTGAGCACCTCAACCTCTCCAATCTTCCATCCCTCAGTGGTTCGGATCCAACGATAGCGGCCGCGCCGACTCAGATGGAGGGTGCGTTTGAAAAACCAGAACCTACGTGTGGTCAGCGAAGCTGTCTGCTCAAGTACCTCGGTAGCACCTTCAGTATCAACCTCTAGTGATTGGCGCACGTAACTCGTCTCAGCATCGTCCACGGTCATGAATTGAGCGGAAACATCGTGGGCGAGCTGGTCCCAGCCGATTGTCCGACCATCAGGTTGTTTATAGCGAAGCCCGGGAGCAAACAGGGTCATGAAGCCGCCCAGATCTTTGGCGCGATAGCTCGCGCGCGCGCGGGAATGAGCAGCATCCAACTCACTGGCCAAAGCACTGTGATCGTTCGGGACCATTGGGGCGGCGGCCTAACGAATCGCGCTTAAGCTGCGGCGCGCTGAAGAAGAATTCATTCCCTAATGTACGCGCGCCGTCAGCTTCAAGCGCTTGTTAGGCAGCGCCTTCACGGAGTCCGCGTACTGCGAAATCCACAGCAGCCCTAGCGATCTCCTCCGCATCAGCTCCCTCAAGGTGCTTCGATTCCAAAGGCCGCCAGGACGCGGGGGCGCTGCTCCCGCCAAACTCTGAGGCGGCACAGGAGAGGACAAACTCCTTGCCGTCCCAGGTCAGCTGCACTCGGCGGTGTCGATTGCCGGCCACCAGACTCCAGGATCCGAACGCTAGATAGTTGTACTGATGCGTGTACACGGCGATTGAGTGGAGACGCAGACGCTCGGCCAACGACACCACGCGACGCAGGTGCTTTAGCGCTTCTTCGCTGTCGTCGAGTGTCATAGCGCTGCCTAACGAATCGCGCTTAAGCTGCGGCGCGCTGAAGAAAGATTCATTCCACAATCTACGCGCGCCGTCAGCTTCAAGCGCTTGTTAGGCGGCTGCCGGGATCGATAACTCAATGGACGATCACCTTCCCGGCGACTGTTTCGGGCGGACAGGATTCGAGAAGAATGGTGTTGTCCGTGACGAATACAGACACCCGCCGACCAACGGCGAGTGCGGACGTGTCCAGGCGCGCACCGTTGTCATTTACTATGTGGGTGTCGGACCCAATCGTGAAGAGGGTGCCATGCCCACAAGGATTCCGGGCGAAGGCTGTGTCATCGATGACGAACATGGCTGGCACGGGAGTGTTAGCAACGCCGCGAGGCGACCGCGATGTAATCGTACCAACTTGCAAGAGGTGATACGAATACGTGTGGCATGCCGAGGCTAGCAGAGCCGAGATCAAGACAAGCCGTAACCCTGGCCGAGAGCGCGTAGGCAGCCGCCTAACGAATCGCGCTTAAGCTGCGGCGCGCTGAAGAAAGATGCATTCCACAATCTACGCGCGCCGTCAGCTTCAAGCGCTTGTTAGGCAGGTGCCGAACCGTCGCCGTGGATGAGCTTCAGGATCTTGCGCGCCAGAGGCCGGGCCTGCTCCCGAGAACGGGAATCGCCCCAGCAAAGAACGTCGGCCAGCTCATCCTCATCAGGGCTTGAGCTGAGGGTCATGTCGAGCATGACGGTCATGCCGTATGGAGGTGCGTCCTTGAACGGGCGCCCATCAGCATCTTCCCCGTCCTCGGTCGCTCCACTCTCGCTGAGGATCTTGAACAGCGCCTTCTGACGCGGTGTGACGAGAAGATCCTCTCGCTTAGGCTTGCTTTGCATCGGTGGTCGCACCTGCCTAACGAAACGCGCCTAAGCTGCGGCGCGGCCGGTCCAGGCGCGAGTCGCTCGCGCAGTCCGCGAGCGGCCGCGCCGTCAGCTTCAGGCGCATGTTAGGCCGTTGCGGCACCGAAGCGCAATTATTCGGTGACGTCGGCCACCTCCTGGAAGCGCTTGAAACATCGCACCGCTCGCCACCACAGGCCCGCAGTCAACCCAGCGATCAGAATCACGCCAAAGACCTCGGCGCCCTGGGAAATCATCCGCACCGTAATGTAGAGACCGAGAAGGCCAAATACCGAGGCCAGAATCGCATCGACAAGCGCGCGGGTTCGTCCAACCGATCTCACAAAGTTGTTCATGATAAGCCTAGTGGTTTTACAAACGGCCTAACGAATCGCGCTTAAGCTGCGGCGCGCTGAAGAAAGATTCATTCCACAATCTACGCGCGCCGTCAGCTTCAAGCGCTTGTTAGGCGGCCCGCACTAACGCCGCGTGAACGTAACCGAGTCCCTGCGGTCGCCCCCAAAATCAAGGATGCCGCGCAGATGCTCGGGATCCTCCAAGACGCCACCGAAGGCCATCGCGGCCGTGCCGGGTCCCAAGCGGTACTGCATCACCAACGACACTGTCGACGTGTACGTCCCGGTAATCCGAACGTTGTAGGTGGGACCTGTTCGCTGGACTGTATCCACGTACACCTTGACGGTATAAGCGCCACCGCCAAAAACGGTGCTGTCGACTTGGCGCAGATGCAGGACCAATGTGGAGTTGTCTCCGAACGGAGGCGCTGACCAAGTTCCTGTTAGAGGAGCCTCTGGATCGAATGCGCTCCCGCACGCGACTAGGGCAGCAATGAGTGTAAGGCTGAGAAACCTACCCCGCGCCAGCATCCTGAACATGGAAACCGTCCTCATAGAGCACCGATATCAATACCCGTCTGAGCACCGCGCTGGTCACATGCAACGATGAGGGGCCGCCTAACGAATCGCGCCTAAGCTGCGGCGCCAAACTCCAACGTTCATAAAGGCAATTCTACTGCACCAGAATTCCGGATGTCCGCCGGACGATCGGGGACGGGCGCCGCCAGCTTCAGGCGCCTGTTAGGCGGCGGCGAGAACTCGCCGGCGGATGGTGGGGGGAAGCTTGACGAACGCAAAGAAGCTCTCCGGATAGAGATAGTCCTCACCAGACTCATCGATCACACGGAGCTGCCCATGCTTCGCCGCGTCCCGATCGGGAATGACCTGGTACAACTTGCGGCGCTCCAAGGAAGCCTCATAGCCCCGATTCCGCAGGCACAGGACGAGTTGACCCGCTCGAGTGGCCATATCAGTCAAGATAACGTTTGATCTTGAATTCGCGCGGGCCTATCCCGCTCGCCTCGTACCAATGAAGCTCAGCGAGGCGCACAACGCCGCCTCCCAGGTCCACCTGCGCCGTTCCCTTCCGCTTACGCCACCGGCCACGACCGTAGCGCCGCCGGAGTCGCGGCAGCTCACGAATGCTTGATCCGGTGGCGATTGTCTCGACATCGGTGAGTTCACCTAGGATGCGGAAGTACACGCGCTAAGAATCGTGGGACTTACTGAACAGGCAAGCCGCCGCCTAACGGATGGCGCTTAAGCTGCGGCGCCGACCTCGAATACTCACAAACGGAATTCTACCACACCGCAGGCCAGGACACGATCCGCAATCATTGGGGAGGGGCGCCGCCAGCTTCAAGCGCGTGTTAGGCAGCGCCGC
>QHUJ01000019.1 GCA_003221895.1 Gemmatimonadota bacterium
GCAGCTGCGCTCGTCGTCAGGCAACTTTGCGATCAGCGGCTTGGAGATGAGGGCGAGAGCACGAGCATGTTGCCATGCCATGAGTTTCTTGAAGTGTCCCATACGCCAAGATGGGAGGCGCAATGCGACAACCAGCATCGATTATTTGCCGGTGGGAGCCTTTTCTTGCGTCGTGGGGCTTGCCACTTGGAGCCACTTCGCCGTCTGCGCAACTGCGCAACTTCCCTGGCGACTTCACTCCCTGGTCTAAGAGCTTCCAGGTGTATTCTGCGAGAGCTTCCAGGTGCATTCTGCGACATCCGTCTACACCGCGTGCACACTGCGTCCCGTTCTTGTGTCTACCGCGTCAGAACCTCGTAGCACCAACCCATCAGTGGTTGTCCGCTTCGTGCGTGGGAAGGATGCTGGTGCCGTTCACCGCACCATCCTTTCGCACGGAGGCTTCATGAAAACCGCATGGTTGGCCGTTCCAGTCGCCCTCGTCGTCGCGTGTAATGAGCCTACGACGCCGGCGGCATCGCTCGGCACCATCAGCGCGGACGCGCAGGGCGCCAATGCTGTGATCCATCGTGTCTCCGTCGGCGGCAGCGACCAGGATGTCACCCTGAACACCGACGCCAATTTCTCCCTCGTGGCAATCCAGAAAGCGGATGGTTCGGTATCAGGTGAATGGTCCGATCAGTTCGGGCAAGGACAGGGCGGCGTGCAGGTCGCTGTGAACTGCCTCGTCGTCGCGGGCAATCAGGCGTGGATTGGCGGAATCATCAAGTCCGGAAGCACCGGCGTCGGCGGTGTCGATCTGAGCGGGCTGCCGGCGCTCACCCGGATAGCCGATCTGGGCAAGTCCGCGAATGACACGCCAGATGCGATCAGCTTCACGTTCATCGGACTCGCGGTGCCGTGCACCGCGCAGCCGAATCTGCCACTGTTTGCGATGACGGGTGGGCAAGTGACAGTTAACTAGCCCAGCCACAAGCTCGAAGCTCCAAGAGCAGTTGCGAAGTTGCCCAGACGGCAAGTGGCTCCAAGCTGGAAGCTCCGAGCTTGAAGCCACTTCGCCGGCTGGGAGCTGCAGGCTAGAGGCGCGTCGGCGGAGCCACCGGAGGCACCGTCACTTGCTCCGGCTCGGGGGTGAAATCCTCCCCCGGATTGATGAATCGGTCTCGTTCAAAATGGTACTGTTTGTCATAGAGCTGCCGGTAACGCCCGTTGGCTTCCAACAACTCCTCATGCGTCCCTCGCTCCACAATCTGCCCGCCCTCGAGCACCAGGATCTGATCGGCGCTGCGGATCGTCGATAACCGGTGCGCGATGACGAACGTCGTCCGGCCGTGCCGTAACGCCCGCAATCCATCCTGGATCTTGGCCTCGCTCTCCGAATCGAGGCTCGACGTCGCCTCGTCCAGCACCAGGATCCGCGGATCGGCGAGAATGGCGCGCGCAATCGAAATGCGCTGGCGCTGCCCACCCGAGAGCTTCACGCCGCGCTCCCCCACCACGGTGTCGTACTTGTCGTCGAACTGCTCGATGAATTCGTCGCAGTGGGCAATGCGCGCGACCGCCTCGACCTCCCGCCGCGTCGCGTGCGGCTTCGCGAACGCGATATTCTCGGCGACCGTGCCGTCGAACAGAAAATTGTCCTGCAGCACCACGCCGAGCTGGGTGCGATAGTCGGCGAGCGGCACCGTGGCGAGATCGCGCCCGTCCACGAGCACCCTGCCCTGCTCCGGCCGACTGAACGCCAGCACCAGGCCGATCAACGTGCTCTTGCCCGATCCGGACGAACCGACCAGCGCGGTCGTCGATCCCGCCCGCGCGCGGAACGACACATCCTTGAGAACGGGAACGCCCGGTTTGTAAGAGAACGTGACGTGCTCGAAGGCGACGTCGCCCCGTACCAGCCCCAGCGGCGCACGGTGCAGATCGTCGGCGTCTTCGGTCGTGACGCGGCGCAGCTCGTAGATGCGATCGAGGCCCGCAAACGCTTCGGTGATCTGCGTGCCAATGGACGCGATGTTGATCAGCGGCAGAGCGACCAATCCCACAAAGATGACGTACTGCGCCAACTGTCCGAGCGTCATCTGCTGCGTGAGCACGGCTCGGCCACCCACCACGATCATGATCACCGAGATGGCGCCGATCACCAGCTGCGCAAACGCCCCCACCGCGGAAATGCCGGTCATGGTCGTCGCCACGTTGCGAAACAGGCCGTGCGCCCCGCGCGCGAATACCAGTCGCTCGCCCCGCTCGGACCGGTATGCTTTCACGATGCGGATGCCGCCGAGCGTCTCCGCCAGGCGGCCCGTGACTTCGGCGTTGAGTTTGCCGCGGTCGCGGAACAGCGGGCGAAGCTTGGAGAACGCGTAGGCCATCCCGCCCCCGAACACGGCAAGGACGAGGATCGACACCGCCGTGAGTTTCCAATTCAACCAGAACAGCACGGCGAGCGCGATCGTCCCGGTGACCAGCCCGCCGAGGAGCTGCACGAGTCCCGTGCCGACCAGATTCCGAATGCCCTCGGCGTCGGTCATGATGCGCGAAATCAGAATGCCCGTTTTCGTCGAGTCGAAATACGCGACGGGGAGTCGCAACACATACGCCTGGATGGACTTGCGCATGTCCGTGATCGCGCGCTGCGCAGCGACGCCGAGGATCTGGGACAGGCCGAACGACGTGACCGACTGCACGATGGTGGCGCCGGCCACGGCCGCCGCGATGATGCCGAGCAGGTCGGCCCGTTTTTGACCGATGACCCCGTCGATGAGGTAGCGCGACGACCAGGGCAGCACGAGCCCAGCCAGCCGGTTCAGCATCATCAGCGTGAGCCCGACGCCGAGCCGGCTGCGATGCTGCCAGACGAGCTGGCGAGCCTCACGCCAGGCGTTGGTGTAGTTGGGTTTCGGTTTCTTCTCAGTCACCGCGAGAAGGTTACCTGGTCGGGACCGACCTCACCAGGAGTCCCGAGGTGGAGACGCGCACTTCGTAAGTCGCGCCGCCCCGCGCCGTTGCGCCGATGAACGTGGCCGAGCCGTATTCGGCATCGACCAGCGGGCGCAGCACCCAGTAATGACGAGCGAGGTCGAAGGCGTTGAACGGCTTCGGCGTGGCGAGCGAATAGACGGTCCGCTCGAGGTTCTGCTCGTCACTCAGCGCCTGATAGCGGCCGGCGATGCGATCGAGCTCATACGCGGTCGGTAAACCGAGCAAGGTGCCGATGGGCCGCCATTTCAGTACGTGCGCATCGACATACACCGCGTCACCGGCGAGATCGAACATGTGAAGGCTGCTGTCGGAGAGTGTGACCGTCGCGCGGAACCGCTGGGGGCCGATCGGCTCCGTCTTGATCGTCGCCGCCACGACCTCATGCGTGAAGGCGCGATAGCCGCGAATCCCGACCGTAATCGCGCCGCACAGGATCCCGATAGAGAGGCAGAGCGCGGCGGCGAGCAGCCCGACGCCCGCGCTGACACGGCGGTGGTTGCGCCACGCCGACCCGGCGATGATGATCAGGATCACCGCGAGCAGGTCGAACGCGACCATAACTATCCGCACGACGCCAGTCATCCCCTACACGATAAATCGTGCCGGGCTCTGGCGCGAACTGCGCGCGTTTGCCACTTTGCACGCTCACCGAGAGAGGGCCATGAAGCGCTCCACCCTGATCACTCTGGCGGTCATCCTCGTGGTCATCGCGCTGTTCGTCTACATGTCTACGGCGCGAGCCACGGAACGGTGCACGGTCTGCATGGAGTTCAACGGCCGCAGCAACTGCGCGACCGCCGCGGGCCATACGGCCGCTGAGGCGACCGAGACCGCGCACAGTACCGCGTGCGGGCCGATTGCCAGCGGCATGAATGAGACCATCGCGTGTGGCAATCGGGCGCCAGTCTCGGTGCAATGCCGAACGCCGTGAGTACCGGTTTCGCGATTCCGCGCCTCGCCATTCCCGCACTTCTGCTCCAGACGGGTGGCGGCAAACGAGCGGGTGAGATCTACGTGATGGAGCGGGTGCCGCAGCACGCCGGCCACGAGACCGCGCTCGACATGCTCAACCGGCCCGAAGGGTTCTTCCCGTTTCGCCCCAAAGATGACGGCAAGGCTGTTCTGCTCGTCACCAAAGCCCGCACGGTGACGCTTACCGTGCCGCGGACCACCACGCCCGAAGATCCCGATCGGCTCTCGGTCGCGCGGACGGGCCGGCTCGAGCTGATGCTCGCCGACGGATCCCGGCTCACCGGGTCGGCGACCATCGAGCTGCCGCAGCATCACTCGCGGTTGCTCGATTACCTCAACGCGTCGGCGGAGCCCTTCTTTGCCATCACGACCGCCGACGAGATTCACGTGGTCAACCGCGCGCATGTCCTGTATGCGCGGCCCGAGGACTGATCGATGCCGTCTCGCCTTGACCCCTTTGTTGATGTCATGCTGCGCGAGCAGGCGGACCAGCTGTATTTGCTGCCCGACGAGCCGGTCACGCTCGTCAAGGACGGGAAGCCGCGCAGAGTCTCCAAGCAGCCGCTCACAGACCAGCACATTTACTCGCTCATGGTCGAGGTGGCGCCGCCCGAGGCGGCGGACAAGATCGACCAAAACTCGGAGACCGAGTTCGACTACGCGGCCAACCAGGGCCTGGTCCGGGTCAGGATCGTACCGGAATCGGGGCGATTGACCGCCGTGATCTCGGCGGTTCGGCCAGGACCGGCGCTGTCTCCGCCTGCTCCCGCCCCCCTGCGCCCCCCCGCCCCCGGCGCCCCCGGCGCCCCCGCCGCCCCGCCTCCGTCTGCCCCAAAGCGAGCCTCGGCGCCGCACGCGCGCCCACGGATCGAGACGCCAGTCGCTCCCGTTGCGCTGCCGGTGGAATTCGCGACGTCCCAGTTCCAGGCTGCCGAGCAGAGCCTCGGCAAGATGCTGAAAATGCTGGTGCAGTCGGCAAGCTCGGACCTGCACTTGCGAGTGGGCGAGCCGCCGCTGTTCCGCACCCATGGCGAAATCAAGCGCCAGGGCGGCGAGGCGTTGAGCGTAAACGACCTCGAGCTGCTCGTGCTGTCGATCATGCCGGAGCGCAATCGCGAAGAATGGAAGGAAACGGGCGACACCGATTTCGCCTACGAAATACCCGGGCTGGCGCGCTTTCGCGTGAATGCCGCGCGCGATCGCAAAGGCCCGGTGGCGGTGTTCCGGGTCATTCCAGCAAAAGTCGTAACGGTCGACGAGATGGGACTGAGCGAGGAGGTGCAGCGGCTCTGCTATCTCACCAAGGGACTCGTGCTCGTCACCGGTCCCACCGGGTCGGGCAAGTCGACGACGCTCTGTGCCCTGATCGACCTGATCAACCGGACGCGGACGGATCACATCATCACGATCGAAGATCCGATCGAGTTCGTGCACGAGAACAAGAAATGCCTGATCACGCAGCGTCAGGTGCACGTCCACACTGAGAGCTTCAAGAGCGCGCTGCGCGCGGCGCTGCGGGAGGATCCCGATATCGTGCTCGTCGGCGAGATGCGCGATCTCGAGACCATCGCGATCGCGATCGAGACGGCGGAGACCGGCCACCTGGTATTCGGGACGCTGCACACCACGACGGCCGCGTCGACCGTGGACCGCATCATCGATCAGTTCCCCGCCGACCGCCAGGCGCAAGTCCGCGTGATGCTGTCCGAATCGCTCAAGGGTGTGATCTCGCAGACGCTGTGCAAGAAGCCGAACGGCGGCCGAGTGGCGGCGCGCGAGATCCTGCTCACCACGCCCGCGATTTCGAACCTCATCCGGGAAGGCAAGACATTTCAGATTCCGTCGATCATTCAGACCAGCAAGAAGCTGGGCATGAACACGCTGAACGACGCGTTGCTGGAGCTCGTGGAGAAGAAACTGGTCGATCCGGACGAGGCATACATGAAATCGGTGGAAAAGGCGGGGCTGATGGCGAGCTTGAAGGCCAAAGGATTCAAGGTCTCGCTCACGCCCGAGGCGTAATCTCATGCGGGTATGGCGGGGTGCACCTTACCCCCTGGGCGCCACGTGGGACGGCCAGGGGGTCAATTTTGCGCTCTTCTCCGAGCAGGGCACGGGCGTCGAGCTCTGCCTCTTCGCGGGCACCGATCACGCGGATCAGCAACAGATCATCAACGTCACGGAGCGGACGAATCAGGTGTGGCACTGCTACATGCGCGACGTGCGCCCGGGGCAGCTGTACGCCTACCGCGTGCACGGCGCCTACGAGCCCCAGGACGGATTGCGGTTCAATCCGGCCAAACTCGTGCTCGATGCGTACGCGAAGGCCATCACCGGTCAGGTGCGCTGGGATGACACCCCGTTCGGCTACACGGTCGGCAGCCCCGACGAGGAGCTGACGCGGGACGATCGCAACTCGAGCGGCGCGATGCCCAGGTGCATCGTGATCGATCCCGCGTTCGACTGGCAAGGCGACCACCCGCCCAAGATTCCCTGGAATCGCACCGTCATCTACGAATGCCACGTGAAAGGGATGACGATCCGACATCCCGACGTACCCGAACGCCTCCGCGGCACGTACCTCGGACTGTGCACCGAACCCATCATCGAGCATCTGCGTGCCCTCGGCGTGACGAGTGTCGAGCTCCTGCCCATCCACCATCACATCACGGCGCGCCGCCTCGCCGATCGTGGGCTCACGAATTACTGGGGCTACGACTCGATCGGCTTCCTCGCGCCCGACGCGCGCTATGCCATCGGCGATCAGGTCACCGAGTTCAAGCAGATGGTGCGGGCGTTTCACGCGGCGGGGCTCGAAGTGATCCTCGACGTCGTCTACAACCACACCCCCGAAGGCGACCACCTGGGCCCGACCCTCGCCTTCAAGGGCATCGACAACCGCGCCTACTACCACCTGGAGCCCGACGACTTGCGTCATTACGTGGACTTCACGGGCACGGGCAACAGCCTGAACATGAGCCACCCGAACACACTGCAGCTGGTCATGGATTCGCTGCGGTACTGGGTGATCGACATGCACGTCGACGGATTCCGCTTCGATCTTGCGCCGGCCCTCGCCCGCGAGCTGTGGGAAGTGGACCGGCTGAGCGCGTTCTTCGAGGTGATCCATCAGGATCCGGTGCTGTCGCAGGTGAAGCTCATTGCCGAACCATGGGACGTGGGCCCCGGCGGCTATCAAGTCGGCAAGTTTCCGGTCGGGTGGGCGGAGTGGAACGGCAAGTACCGCGATACGGTGCGACGGTTCTGGAAGGGCGACGCTGGTCAAATCGCCGTTCTCGCCTCCCGCCTGTCCGGCTCGGCCGACATCTACCAGTGGACCCAGCGTGCCGCGTACGCGAGCATCAACTTCGTGACCGCACACGACGGCTTCACCCTGCACGACCTGGTGAGCTACGAAGCGAAGCACAACGAGGCGAACGGCGAGCTCAACCAGGACGGGAGCAACGATAACCTCAGCCGCAATTGGGGTGTCGAGGGGCAGACGGACGACCCGGCCGTTCTCGACGCTCGCTATCGCGCCATGAGAAATCTTCTCGCGACCCTGGCGCTCTCGCAGGGCGTGCCGATGCTCTCGCACGGTGACGAGATCGCGCGCACCCAGCGCGGCAACAACAACGCCTATTGTCAGGACAACGAGGTCACCTGGGTCGATTGGAATCTGGACGCGCGGCGTCGCGCGCTGCTCGATTTCGCCCGCCGAATGTTCGCGATCCGGGCCGAGAATCCGGTTCTCCGGCGGCGGACCTTCTTTCACGGCCAGGTCATCGAGCACCCCGGCCTCAAAGACCTCACGTGGCTCCGCGCCGATGGCCATGAGCTGGCGCAGGCCGACTGGCAGGATGCGCGCTCACACTCCCTCGGGATGCTGATCAACGGCGACGCCACCGATGAGACGGACGAGACCGGGGAGCCGATCAAAGGGGACACGATGCTGGTGCTCGTGAATGCCGGGGAGACGGACGTCGATTTTGTGCTGCCGGACCACGGTGGCTGGAGCGCGCTGATCGATACCGCGCGCGCGCCCCAGCCCACCGGCGATCGTTATCCGCTGAGTGCCAATTCGCTTGTGCTGCTGCGGCTCACGCCTTCATTGTCTTCGTCCCCTCGTCCCACGTAACGGCCGTACGCCGGAAATAGGCCTCGTTCGCCATGTGACACGCGAGCGCCGCGTTGTGCCCGAACACGACATCTTCCACGACCGGTTTCCGCGTCCGCACCGCCTCGAAGAAGTTCCACAGATGTGGGCGCGTGTCGTCGAAGTCCGGCGTGGTGAAGGTCACGCTTTCTTCCAGCGCCGGCGCCTGCCCGGGTGTCGGATCGTGCTCTTTGTGCCACTGCGCCTGGTAAGCGTCGCGGAGCGCGCGCGGATAGCTGCCCGTGTAATAGCTCGGCCACTGATCCTTGCCGCTCTGTGGGGTGAAGGTCAGCTTGTTGCCGGCAACCTCGAGCACGCCCTGCGATCCCTGAATGCGGTACTGCTCCGGCATCTCGGTGCCGAGATTGAGCCGCATGTAGACCGGCAGGTCGCCGCTGTAGTAGTAGACCGTCGCGTGCACGTCGGGCATGTTGCGCCCGTCCTTCCAGCGCCGGATCCCCCCGACCGACATCGCCTGCTTGGGTGGCTCGTTCATGCCGAGCATGAACTGCATGCCGCTGATCAGGTGCACGAGCAGATCGCCCGCCACGCCCGTGCCGTACTCCTTCCAGCAGCGCCAGCGCGCGAAGATGTTGGCGTCGAGCGGCCGCTTGGGAACGTCGTTCTGCCAGGTATCCCAGTCGAGCGTCTTCAGCGAAAGGTCGGGCGGCGGTGGATATTCCCACGCACCGGTCGGATCGTTGCGGCCGAGCCACCCCTCGACGAGTGTCAGATCACCGAGCATCCCCTGCGCCACCATCTCTTTCGCCTTGGCGCAGATCAGCGAGCTGACCCGCTGCGAGCCAACCTGCAGAATCTTCCCGCTCTTCTTGACCGCCTCGACCATCGCGACGCCATCGGCGGGCGTATGGGACATCGGCTTCTCGATATAGATGTCCTTCCCCGCGCCGACCGCCTCGACGACCATGCGCTTGTGCCAGTGATCGGGCACCGCCGCGACGATGCAATCGATGTTCTTGTCATCGAGCAGCTTTCGATACTCACGGGTCGTCGGGAGATTCGCGCCGGCGATCTCCTTGGCGAGCGTGTGCCGGCCGTCGTAGAGATCGGCGGCTCCGGCGCACGTCACACCGGGCAGCTGGATCGATGTCCCGAGCAGGCCGTTGCCCTGCATTCCGATACCGACCATACCAAAACGCACGGTGTCGCTCGGGGCTACTTGGCGAAACCGGAAGGGGTGTGCGGCGAGCGAGAAGCCCGTAGCGGCGGCACTGAGCTCGATGAATTCGCGGCGGGACCACGACGTGGGTGGGGTGGGTGGACGCTTCTTCATGGGCGGCTCTCCGTGAGAGGCGGTTGAGCGGCCTATTATGCGGGCAGGAACCCAGAGTTGTCGAGGTTGGTACGCCCGAGAGGATTAACCGGAAGAACTAATCCTTCGGTTCTAGAAAGGCCGCGACTAAGGCTTGATTGTCGAATCGCCCGAGCAACGCAACTTCTGGAAGCCGGTCTACCGGATCCGATCGTTGCTGCAGCGCTGCAGCCACTTGAGGAGTTGCGATGGCCCCTAGGTGGCCTTGCCGCGTTCTTCCGCGATGAACGTCACCGTATCCCAGGCATTGCGGATCGCGACCAACAACAAGAAGAGCGCCAACCCCGCGACGACGAAGAGGGCGTTTGGATGCTGCTGATACAGCGACACGCCGGCACCCAGTAGTCCCAGATAGCTGAGCGCCGGCAGGAGCTGGTACCAGACGAGGTCGTCGGTCGTGGGTTGGTATGCTCCCGCGACCTGCTGCTGTGCGCGCACGCGCTGGCGCGTGATGAAGGCATAGATCAGGCCGGCGAGTCCGATACCCGCGATCCAGAGGGCAGGCTTCGAGACCGCGTGCCACGGAGCGCTCAGGATCCCCGAAATCAGGAGCACGACAGAGAAATGCAGCACCGTGGGCGTGCCAAAGGCGTTCATCTCTCGCTGCGTGTGCCGCACCCGCGATTCGGCGACCAAGGTGATGACAACGAACTGCAGACCAGTGAGCGCGGCGGCCGACGAGCCGACGATGACGTAAAAGGATTCCCAGGCGCTGAGTGCGGAGCTTTCCATGAGCTACAAGGTGTTTCAATCGGCGGTGCCGCAACAGCACCCCTCAATACCGCAAAAACGGCCTAACCGACGGTCACGAGGCGAACCTATCTTCTGAATCCGATGTCCACGGAGGGCGGCCTAGAGGCGGTAAACGAAGCACACGCGCAGCAGCGCGAGGTGCTGCGTCAGGCGTCTATTGCCTTGCACGACCGCGTGGTGACGCTGTGGGAGATCTCGCCCGACGGCGACGCCACCTGTCTGTTCAGCAGTGTTCCCAACCCGCAACAGCCTGATACTGAGCTGAATCTCGACCTCACCCTGCGACAGTGGGGCGCGCCGCTCATCCAGCAAAGCCGCT
Source organism: Gemmatimonadota bacterium (assembly GCA_003221895.1). Taxonomy (GTDB): domain Bacteria; phylum Gemmatimonadota; class Gemmatimonadetes; order Gemmatimonadales; family GWC2-71-9; genus 20CM-2-65-7. The sequence continues at coordinate 10,516 of QHUJ01000019.1, forward strand.
GGGTCGGCTGCCGCCTCGGCGACGGAGGACGGTGGTGTGTCGCACCGGTGCGGGTGCGGCCCGCCGCGCCCCCGCCGCACCCGCCCGGCGTCGAGCGACGCAGTCGCGAGCGGATGGTCCTCGAGCTGGCGGGCCTCAGCCTGGGCGTACTGGGCATCGCCGCCGGCGCGTCGCGGCCCCGCCTCCCGCCCGTCGACGCGCTGCGCGAGCTGGCACGCCAGCCCAGTGTCATCGCACACGAGGTAGGCAATCCCCTGGCCGTTGCGCTGGGCAATCTCGATCTCAGCCTGGATGCGCTGCGCGACGCGTCGACGCTCGATCCCCGATTCCGCGCCCAGCTGCTCGACGACCTCGCCAACGTCGCCGACGGAATCGAGCAGGCCGCGGACTATCTGCGGTCGATCCAGGACCGGCCGTTCGGCGCGCCGGGCACACAGCTGGGGCGCTTCGACGTAACGCCGGTGGTACGGTCCTGCGTCACGCTGGAGCGGCCGCTCGCACGCAAGCGAGGCGTCGCGCTCAAGTGGCATTCGTCGGTGGATGCGGTCTATCTGTACGGTGACGCTGGGGCGTTCTACCAGGTGCTCACCAACCTCATCCGCAACGCCGTGGACGCGAGTAGCGCGCCGAAAGCGATCGTCACCGTCACGATCGAGCAACAGGGGGACACGCTGAAGCTCGCCGTTCAGGATCACGGCGTGGGCATCGCGCCGGAGAATCGGAAACGCATCTTTGAGGAGGGATTCACCACCAAGCCACCGGGCAAAGGCTCAGGCATCGGCCTCGCTGTCGTCAAGGAGATCACGCAGAACATGTTTGGCGGAACGATCGAGGTGGAGTCGACGCCGGACGCCGGGAGTACGTTTACGCTGGAGCTGCCGATTCCGCCGCAGAGGCGGTAGGCAGAGAGCCACCGGTCGGATTTGAACCGACGACCGCTCGATTACGAATCGAGAGCTCTACCACTGAGCTACGGTGGCGGCGGACCCAAAGTTAGCGGCGTGCCGGTCGGCGCGGTACTCCACACCCTCGGGCCGCTGGCGCACCTGGCCGAAGTGCCCAAGAACCCTGAAGACGTACCTACGGAGTTCTCAGCTGCAAGACAGCCGTCATGGCGGCTGCCAGGATGAGTTTCGTTCTTGCGTCGAGGTTACTGTGCATCCAAACAATCTGTCTAAAATCGAATAATCCGCCGAAATACTGAAGGGCACAAAGGGATTGTCCGTTTTCAACAAACTCATATCCTAAGGCAGGCAATCCGCGCATGTCATAGACATTCTTGTTGGAGCTCGCAA
>QHUJ01000127.1 GCA_003221895.1 Gemmatimonadota bacterium
TAGCGTGTGCATCGTCAACACCTCTGGTCCGCCAAAGCGGTCGATTGCGATCGCTCTCATTCTTTCCGGGACCGTGCGTGAGACCTGAGCCATGCCCCACTTTAAGCCCGCTGGAGTCCCGCGATCAAGCATGATCTTTCACAACTCTGGAAGAGAGATAGCGACAAGAGATAGGGAGGCAGGGAGGCAGGAGTAATAGGTCCCATCCAACGCTATCTAGGGCGGAAACAGGGCACGATGGGACACAGTTATCGGATTGGTGGGAGGACAACAAAAAAGCCCGCCAAGAGGCGGCCTAAGTTGTTGATTTTATTGGTATGGGCCTGGGTAGAGTTGAACTACCGACCTCACGCTTATCAGGCGTGCGCTCTAACCACCTGAGCTACAGGCCCTCCTTCGGCTACTCCCACTCCCTTTTCGGTCCCTTCTTTGGCCGGAACTCGTCGTCTTCCCCCTCGTCGAACTCGTCGTCGAGATCGTCGTAGTCGTCGTCCTCGGCATCGTCTTCGTCGAGCTCGTCCTCGTCCAGCTCATCATCGAAGTCTTCGTCGAGCTCCTTGTCCTCTTCGAATTCTCCGAACTCCTCGTCGACGTCGTCGCTCCTGCGCTTGAGCGACCAGTTCGTCGACGTCTCGCGGGCCAGCATTGCCCACCTCCGGCTGAGGTTTCTGTCGAACGCCTGCTCCAGGACCCATTCCGACTACTCTTCCAGCGCCCGCTTCTCGCTGCGGGCCAGCTTGCGCCGATCCGTGGCGCCCAGTATCCGCTTGCGAAGCCTGAGCGAGGAGGGCGTAACCTCGATCAGCTCGTCGTCTTCGATGTACTCCAGCGCCAGCTCCAAGGTCATCTGGCGTGGCGGCTCCAAGATAATCATCTCGTCCGACGCCGTGGTCCGCATGTTCGTGAGCTTCTTTTCCTTCGTCGCGTTCACATCCATATCACCCGGCCGCACGTGCTCCGCGATGATCATCCCCTCGTACACCGCGTCGCCCGGCTGTACGAACATCGTACCGCGCTCCTGAAGATTGAAGAGGGCAAAGGCCACCACCGCCCCTTCCCGGTCCGCCACCATCACACCCCGGTTCCGGCCCGACAGCGGGCCGGCCCACAAATCGTACTCGAAAAAGCGGTGGTGGATGATTCCCGTCCCCCGCGTATCCGTCAAGAACTCCGAACGATAGCCCAACAGGCCGCGCGCCGGGATCTTGAAACGCATCCGCACCATGCCGAGGCCGGGATTCTTCATGTCCAGCATCGTGGCGCGCCGCGGCCCCAGCTTCTCCATGACCACCCCCACGTACCCCTCGGGGCAGTCGATCATTAGCTCCTCGTACGGCTCGAGCCGCTCGCCGTTCGGGCCCTCCCGCGGAATGATGCGCGGCCGGCTCACCTGGAACTCGAACCCTTCGCGCCGCATCGTCTCCATCAGGATGCCGAGATGCAGCTCGCCGCGCCCGGACACGGTGAACGCGTACGGCGTGTCGGTATCCTCGACCCGCAGTGCGACATTACGCTCCAGCTCGCGGTACAGGCGCTCGCGGAGCTGCCGGCCGGTCACGAACTTGCCCTCGCGGCCCGCCAGCGGCGAGTTGTTGACCAGCATGTCCACCGAGATCGTCGGCTCTTCGACCGCGATGCCGGCGAGGCGCTCCAAATGATCCGGTGCCGTCACCGTCTTACCGATTTCGACGCCGGCGAGGCCCGCGACGGCGACAATCTCGCCCGCGCTGGCGGTCTCCAGCTCGGTCCGCTCCAGACCTTCGAACGCGAATAGCTTCACGATCTTGGCCTGCACGAATGCCCCATCGCCCACAGGACCCGGCTCGCCGATGCCCAGTAACGCCACCGTATCACCGACATGGACTTGGCCGCGCTCGATGCGCCCGATACCGATGCGCCCCAAATAGGACGAGTAGTCGAGCGTCGAGATCAACATCTGGAACGGACCGGCCTCCGTCGCCTTGGGCGGCGGAATCGTTCCGAGAATCGTGTCGAACAGCGGCGTCAACGTCGTTCCCGGCTCGTCGAGCTCCAAGGTCGCCGTGCCCAGACGACTCGACGTATAAAGGAAAGGGCAGTTGAACTGCTCCGGCGTCGCCTCCAGGTCCATCAGCAGCTCGAGCACCTCGTCGTGCACGCGCAGCGGTTCGGCGTCGGGCCGGTCGATCTTGTTGACCAGCACGATCGGCTTCAGACCGAGCGCGAGCGCCTTGCCCGCGACGAAGCGCGTCTGCGGCATCGGCCCCTCGGCCGCGTCGACCAGGAGCAGAAACCCGTCCACCATTCTCAGGATCCGCTCGACTTCTCCGCCGAAATCCGCGTGCCCGGGCGTGTCCACGATATTGATCTTCGTATCACCCCACCGCACCGAAGTGTTCTTCGCCAGGATCGTAATCCCGCGCTCCCGCTCGAGCGGATTGGAATCCATGATGCGCTCCGCCACCTGCTGATTGGCGCGGAATACACCCGCCTGGCGGAGCATCTGATCCACCAGCGTGGTTTTCCCATGATCGACGTGGGCGATGATGGCGATGTTGCGTATCTTCACCGAGTTAAGTCCTTGCTGGTCCCGTAATTGAGGCGCGCAGTATAAGAGGGTGGCAGGGGCCAAACAAGGGCGCCCCGTTCAATCACAAATCGGTTCCCGCTCCACCTGCACCGTCACATGCTGGATTCCCAGCGCGCGCATCCGATTCTGCACCGCCTCGAGCACCGGCTGATTATCGGTCGGATTCTTCACCACGAGGTGCCCGCTCATTGCCACCACGCCGCTCGTCACCGTCCAGAGGTGCAGGTCATGCACCGACTCAACTCCCGGCACGGAGGCGATGCGCTCGTGCACGTCGGAGAGCGCAATGTGCGCGGGCGTCGCCTCGAGCAGCACGTCGGTGCTCTCCTTCACGAGCCGCCACGCGCTGCCGAGCACCAGGACCCCGATGAACACCGAGATCAGCGGATCTGCCACCGTCCAATGAAAAACCAGGACGATAACACCCGCGAGGAGTGCGCCCACCGAGCCGAGCAGGTCGCTGAGCACGTGCAAGTAGGCGGCCCGCTGATTGAGCGACTTGTCGTGATCGCGGTGCAGGACGAGCGTCGCACCGAGATTCGCGACGAACCCGATAAATGCCACGCCGAGGAGCAGCGCACCGTTGACCGCGGGCGGTGCCCGGAAGCGATGCCACGCCTCGATGCCGATGCCGATCGCGATCGCGAACAGGACCGCGCCGTTCACCAGCGCGGCGAGGATCTCGAGTCGCAGGAATCCGAACGATCGTTCCGGCGTCGCGGGCCGCTGCGCGATCCAGGCGGCGATCAATGCCAATCCGAGCGCGGCCACGTCGGCGAGCATGTGGGCGGCATCGGCGAGCAGGGCGAGCGAGCCCGCCAGCCATCCGCCGGCCAGCTCGACCACCATCACGATCGTAGTGATGGTGAGCGCGAGCGTCAGGCGCCGTCGAGTCTCGACGTTGATAGGCGCGCGATAGGTGCAGTGGGCTTCAGCGGGGAGCACGAGTGTTTCCTCGGTGGGAAACATAATAACTTTAGGGCGTGAACGAGCTGGCCATGCGGGTCCTCGCCGTGATCGCGCTTGTAGCGGCGAACGCGTTCTTCGTCGCCGCGGAATTCGCGCTGGTGGCGTCCCGCCGCACGCGCATCGAGGCGATGATCCGGCGCGGCGACCGCAAAGCGCGCACCGTCCGCAAGGCGGTGACCGACCTCTATCGCATGTTGTCGGCCACGCAGCTCGGCATCACCCTCACGTCCATCCTGCTGGGCTTCGTCGCCGAAGAGACGGTGGCACACCTGTTCCGCGACTGGTTCAAAGCGCTCCCGGCCGGGCTCGAATTCCTGACGCGCGGCGGTGTCGCCTCGGTCGTTGCCGTCGGCATGATTTCATTTCTGCACGTCGTATTCGGTGAGCTGGTCCCCAAGACCTGGGCGATCACCTACCCGGAAGCAACCAGCCGGTGGGTCGCCACACCCCTCATCCTGTTCTCCTGGATCACGCGGCCCTTCAACTTCCTGCTGAACGCGAGCGCGCGCCTGGTCCTGGGCGTGATCGGCGTCAGGAGCTCGAACCCCGAGCTCGACCGCGTTCATTCCCCCGAAGAGTTGCGCATGCTCGTCGAGCAGAGCCGCAAGACCGGCGGACTCGGCGCCGGTGATGCGCGGCTGCTGGAGGGCGTCTTCGAGTTCAGCGAGAAGAATGCCCGTGAGGTGATGACGCCGCGCACGGCGATCGTCGCGCTGCCGGCCGAGGCTTCGCTCGCCGAGGCCGCAGACCGCGTTGCCGCAGCGGGGCGCTCGCGCTACCCCGTCACGGGTGAGTCGCTCGACGATGTCGTCGGCATCGTCCACGCCAAAGACATTCTCCGCGGCCTGCTGTCGGGTTCCGAAGCGCCGGTGCAGGGCATCGCGCGCCCGGCGTTCTTTGTTCCCGGCACACGCGAGGTCGAGGATGTGCTCGCCGACATGAAGCGCCAGAAGGTGCACCTGGCGATCGTGCTCGACGAATTTGGCGGCACCGCCGGTCTGGTGACGATGGAAGATCTGCTCGAAGAAATCGTCGGTCCAATTTACGACGAGTATGACCAGGCGCCGCCGACTGCTACGGCTGGCGTGGCGGGCGGCCTGGGATCCGGCGAAGGAGGCGTTCCCATCGTCGCGGGCAGCACGGAGATCGCCGAGGTGAATCGCCTGCTGCGGCTACAACTGGATGATGCCGATTACACCACGATCGGAGGATTGATCTTCGGACGGTTAGGTCGTCTGCCGAAGGTCGGGGACCGCGTGAACCTGCAGGGCGCAACGTTCGAGATTCTGGAGATGGACGGCCGGCGCGTGGGACGAGTGCGCGTGTGGCCGGCAACCGCTACGCAGGTGCCGGAGCCGACCGGCTAGCCGGCGCGTCGCGCTTCGCCTCGGCGAGCTGCACCGCCAGCTCGAGGGCCGCGCGCATCGATCCGGCGTCCGCGACGCCCTTTCCCGCGATGTCGAATGCCGTGCCGTGGTCGGGAGCCGTCCGAATGAACGGGAGACCCAGCGTCACGTTCACACCCGTGCCGAAGCCCGAAACCTTCACCGCCGTCATCCCGACGTCGTGATAGGGCGCAAGCACAGCATCGAACTCACCACGCAGCGCTTTGACGAACACGGTGTCGGCGGAAAGCGGGCCCGCTGCGCCGAGCGCCGTCGCCGCAGGATGCAGTACCCGCTCATCCTCGTCGCCGAACAGGCCGCCCTCACCCGCATGCGGATTGAGCGCGCACACGGCGAGTCGCGGCTCCGCGATACCCCACCACCGTTGCAGCGCATCCGTCGTGATCCGTCCGGCCTGGACGATCCGTTCGGTGCTGATGGTCGAGACCACGTCCCGCAGGGGCAGATGCGTCGTCACCAGCACGACGCGCAGCCGTCCTGTCGCGAGCATCATGGCGACGGGCACGTCCCCGGCGAGGTGTGCCAGGAATTCCGTGACACCGGGATATTGGTAACCGGCAGTATGCAGCGCCTGCTTGTGAACGGGCCCCGTGACGATGGCATCGACCTGACCGGCCAGCGCCTGACGCGCGGCCGCTTCGATCGACTGCGCGGCGGCGCGTCCCGCCTCCAACTCGCTCCGCTCACCGTCGTCGTCCCAGCCGCCCACGATCTGCACTTCCGCATTGAGCGGCTGCCGCATCGCCTTGCGAACAACCTCCGGTCCGATGCCGCGCGCATCACCGACGACAACCGCAAGGCGAGGCCGCGCCGGCAGCGGGCGAAGAGGCGCCATGCTCAGAGCCTGATGTCGATGTAGGTCTGGCGCTTCAGCTGATCGATGAAATGGCGAATCGCCAGCTGGTCGCCGAGCGTCTGACGGATGTTGAGCTTGACATCGTCGTACGAGAGCTCGCCCTCGGGATGGCGCGAGGTGACGTCGAGCACGACGAATTTCGGGTGCGGGCTATCCGCGCCGAGGGTGATCACCGGCTTGAGTCCCAGCGTCGTATCGCCGGCGACCACCTGCTGATATTCCGGCGGCAGCTTATCGAAGGGCGCGTCTTCCACGATCTTCTGCTCCTGCGGGTCGGCACGCCCCTTCGCGAGTGCATCGAACGATGCGCTGCCCTTAACGAGCGCAGCGTGCACGGAGTCGGCGAGACGATGCGCGATGCTGATCTGGGCGGCGGTGATCTCCGGGACGATCAGGATATGACGCCCGAGCACCTCGGCCGGCTGCGTCCGCTCGATGTTGATGATGTGGAAGCCGAATGCCGTCTCGACGGGCTCCGAGATCTCGCCCGGCCGCATATGGAACGCCCAGTCCTCGAACTCCTTCACCATCACACCACGGCGGAACCACCCCAGCTCTCCGCCCTGCGCAGCCGATGCACTGTCACCCGAGAAGCGCTTGGCGGCCGTCGCGAAATCCCCGCCGTGGCGCAGCTGCACGACCAATGACTCGGCTAGCTGCAAGGCGCGGACTCTCGATGCCGAGTCGGGCATGGGGCGGACCACGATTTGCCGGAATCCGATCGTCGCCGGCCGGCGCGGCTGCTGGGCTCTGTTCTGCTCCCAGAACTCACGCATCTGCGCATCCGTCGGCGGAATCGGCTTCAGCTTCCCCTTCTGCCGCTGCGCTTCGATCAACCGCTGTGCATAGAGCTGCCGCCGCTGCTCGTCGGCGAGCCAGCGGCGCCATTCCTCCACCGAACCGAAGTGCGCCTGCTTGATCTGCTCGCGGAAGTCGACCTCGGACGGGAACTGCTTCCGGACGTTCTGGTACGTCTGCTCCACCTGATCGAGTACTTCCTGGTCGGTGATCTTGATCGCCGTGTCGCGCTGCGCCTGCTGCACGAGCAGCTCCAGCTCGATCAGGTGGTCGAGGATCTGATGACGCATCAGCATGCGGCCCGCGGAGTCCGGCGGCAGCGGCTGCCCCTGCGCCTGGGCCTGGACCATCTCCTCCTCGACCTGCGACGCCAGAATCGGCCGCGTGCCGACGATCGCCACGATGCGATCGATCGGCTGCTGCGCGCCCGCCGCCGATACCAGCGTGAACCCCGCGATTACGGCGAGCAGCATCTTCATCGTGGCGGCCGCCGGGTGGTGTCGATCGGCGCGGGTCCGGGTGCCGGGGCGATCCGGGGCGCCGCGCCAACGCCCGCGCGGGTGGAATCACCCCGCAGCTGTTGGGCGCGCTCCACTGCGCGCCGCACGCCGGCCTCGTCCACGCTCCAGTCCGCGTGCTCGCGCAGCGTTTGGCCGAGGAAGGGCGGCACCGGGAAGAACCGGGCGCGGCCCTGCACCACGCGATCCATGTATTCGTTCACTCGCCCCATGGCGAAGTTGACGCGGTCGTGCGGGCCGTTCCCCACCGAATCGCGCAGCACTTCCGGCGACAGGCTGAGAATCGAGCCGAGCAGCGTAAGCGCGGAGTCGTGCTCCGTGCGAATCTGCTGCAGATCTTCGGGCGTGAGCGTGACCTTGGCGGAGTCGGCCTGCTTGACGAGCAGCTCGCGCTGCGTGATCGCCTTGAGGAACTGTTTGATTTGCTCGTCGGTGGCCTGTGGCAGCGCCTGCACGACCGACGGGTCCATCGCGCCCACCCAGCGCACGAGGTCGCGCACCCGGACAGAGCCGCCGCGGTAGTTGACCAGGGTCCTGCCGCTCGTGCGCGAGGCGTCGATGTCCTGCATCGCCGCCCGCACGTACGCGGGTGCGCGGCTCACCGGCTCGATGCGCCGCTTGATCGTCAGACTGTCGAGGTACACGGAATCGCCGTGGAACTGCAGACGCTCCTCGATGCCGGTGCGGAATGAATCCCGCACTTCAGCGAGGGGCGGCCGGCGAATGATGTGATAGCCGAAGGGGCTCTTGATGACCGTGCTCACCCCGCCGGGAGCAAGCTGCCACGCGGCGTCTTCAAATGCCGCAACGAACTGGCCGTGACCGGAGAGGCCGAGCGACCCACCCTGAGTCTTCGATCCGGGATCGTCCGAGTAGCGGCTCGCCAACTGAGCGAATCGCGCGCCCGCCGATCGGGCCTGCGGCAGCAGCTGCTCAGCCTGACGGCGCTTTTGCGCGTCGACGTTCGGGGCGGCGCTCGGCGGCACTTGAAAGAGAATGTGCTGAAAGATGCGCATCGCCCCGGCTTCGTACGCCGAATCGACCTGCTTATCGCTGAAGTCGGTCGCCGCGTTCAGCTTGTCGTGGAAGTGCTCCCACTTGAGCTGCGACACCACGGGCCACATCGCCGAGAGCATCGTCGCGGAATCGTTCAGGTTCTGGCCGGCGGCCAGCGCCTGCGCAAAGAGCGAGTAGTCGACCCAGATGTGGGACAGCCGGCTGAACGCCATGGGATCGAGCGGGACCTGTTTCCCGCTGCTCGCCCATGTCGCCATTCGCTCCACACTCAGCGTCTGGTCGTTGGCGCGCGCGACGACATCGGCGCGCGGCGTGAAGGCATCCCGCAGGCTGTTGCATCCCAGCAGCACCAGGGGCGTCAGCACCAACGACACCAGACTCAAACGTCGCATCCGCTTTCCTCTTTCCTTAATTAAGCGTGGTGATCCCGCAGAACGGCCGTGAGCGCCCGGACCAGACCGGGGCCGATCGATTCTCCGCCCAGCCGGCGGAGCCTGAGGGAGAGCGGCACCGCGCGCCGCACCTCCGCTTCGAACTGGACGGCCTCGAGGGCCACCTGCAGTCCGGCCAGCCGCGGCGCCGCATCGCGCCGGAACGTCAGCCGCGCTTCGTCTCCCTTGATGAGGACCGTTTCCAACCCCGCCCGCGCGCCCAGCGCGCGTAGTTCGGCAACGAGTAGCAAACGCTCGGCATCCGGGGGAAGAGGTCCAAATCGATCGCGCAGCTCCTCGCGAACGGTTTGAATCTCACATCCTTGCTCCGCCCGCGCCAGCCGCCGATACAAATCGAGCTTCGCGTCGTCATCCGGCACGTAATCATCGGGGAGGTGCGCCGGAGCATCCAGCGTGACGTCCGGCGGCGCCCACTCTTCCCGCTTCGCCCCTCCCCCTTCGCCGCTTTTCAGCGAGCGCACCGCCTCTTCCAGCCAGCGGAGATACATGTCGAAGCCGACGGCCTGGACGTGCCCCGACTGCTCACCTCCCAGCAGATTTCCGGCGCCCCGCAGCTCGAGATCACGCAGCGCGATGCGATACCCCGATCCCAGATCAGTATGATGCTCGAGTACCTGCAAACGTTCCTCCGCCTGTGCATCAACCAGGTCGGGAACGAGGAGATAGCAGAACGCGCGGCGGTGGCTGCGCCCCACGCGCCCCCGCAGCTGGTAGAGCTGCGCCAGGCCAAAGCGGTCGGCCCGATCGACGATCATCGTGTTGGCGTTCGGGACGTCGAGCCCCGATTCGACGATCATCGTCGACACGAGGACGTCCACGTCACCCCGCACGAATCGCCCCATCACGGCCTCGAGGTCCTGTTCGCGCATCTGTCCGTGCGCAACAGCCAGGCGCGCGCGCGGCGCCAGCGCCTGAACGCGCGCGGCGATCGTCTCGATGGTCTCGATACGATTGTGGACGAAATAGACCTGCCCCCCACGGTCCAGCTCCCGCGCGATCGCCTCCTCCAGCAACGCGTCGTCCCAGGGCTCGACAAACGTGAGCACCGGCGACCGGTCCTTGGGCGCCGTCTCGAGGAGCGCGAGATCGCGGAGCCCCGCGAGCGAGAGATGCAGCGTGCGTGGGATGGGCGTCGCGGTCAACGTCAGCACGTCGACGCTGAGCTTGAGCGTCTTCAACCGCTCCTTGTGCCGCACCCCGAAGCGGTGCTCCTCATCGACGATCAGCAAGCCGAGATCCTTGAACGTGACGTCGGGAGACAGCAGCCGGTGCGTGCCGATCACGATGTCGACCTCACCCTGCGCGATCCGTTGCACCAGGGCGGCCGTGTCTTTGGGGCTGCGAAACCGTGACAGCACCTCGATCCGGACGGGATAGTCGGCGAGGCGCTCGCGAAACGTGCGGCCGTGCTGCTCCGCGAGAATCGTCGTGGGCACGAGCACGACGACTTGCTTGCCCGCCTGCACCGCCTTGAACGCGGCGCGTACCGCGACTTCCGTCTTGCCATATCCCACATCGCCGACGAGCAGACGGTCCATCGGGCGCGGGCGCTCCATGTCACGCTTCACCTCATCGGACGCGCGCCGCTGGTCCGGCGTGTCTTCATAGAGGAACGCAGATTCCAGCTCGCGCTGCCACGGTGTATCCGTTGGGAATGCAAACCCCACCGCCAGCTGTCTCCGCGCATACAGATCGAGCAGCTCCGCAGCCATGGCGCGGATCGCGGCGCGGGTCTTGTCGCGCTGGCGCTGCCACGTCTTCGCGCCCAGCCGGTGCAAGCGAGGCGGCGGCGCGTCACCATCGCCGTCTTTGGCGGCCGTGCGATACGGCTCCAGCTGATCGATGCGGTACAGCGGCACATTCAGGCGAGCGCCGCCTTCGTACTCGACCACCGCGACGTCGAGGGTCTCGCCTTCCGCACCGACCGCGATCGTCTGCAGTCCGCGGTAAATGCCGATCCCGTGCTCGAGATGCACCACATAACCGCCGGGCGTGAGCGGCCGCGACGCCGCGGTCGAGACCGCCGTGCGATAGCGGCGCGGCCGCCGCAGCCGCCTGGCTCGGCGGAAGATCTCGTGGTCGGTGAGGACTCGCTGCGCCGGCATGATGAATCCGCCATCGAGTGCCCCGACGGCGAGCGTGGCCTGATCGGTGCCCAGCAGCTCCTCGAGCCGCTCCAGCTGCCCCTCGTTGTCGCAGAGAATGACAGTGGGTGGTGGATTCGCGACGATTTGCCGCAACCGCTTCAGATCGCGGTCGATGTGCTCGGGCGGCGCCAGTGGAAAGCGCCGCTCGAGCTCGGCGTCCGATAATGCGAGCCGGCCGAGCCGGGCGAGCGCGGATCGCCACGTCTCCGGATCGATCAGCAACTCATCGCGCGGCGGTGGCTCCTCACCCATGCGGCGCGCGACCTCGAGATGGTGCGCCGCATCCTGCCAGGCACGCTCCACCTCGCGCTCCACCGCCGACTCCTGATCCACCACGACCAGCGTGTCGGAGGGCAGCAGCTCGAGCAAATTGCTGCGCTGCGAATCCCCATTGACCGTGACTTGCTCGGATTTCACGGGAAGCACCGTGACCCGGTCCAGCGCGTCACCTGAGCGCTGGGTGTCCAGATCGAAGCTGCGGACCGAGACGATTGCATCCCCCCACCACTCGATGCGCGCCGGCGATGCCATCCCGAACCCGTACACATCCAGAATGCCGCCACGGACGCTGTACTGGGCGACCTCGGTCACGGTGGGAACGCGGGCGTATCCCATCGCATCGAGCCGCTGCGTTGTCTCGGTAAGTCCCCGTTCCTCCTTGGACACCGCGAGTAGCAGCCGGGACTGGGCGAGCGCTGCCGGTACCGCAGTGCGCTCCGCGCTGGCACGCGCCGTGGTGACCACGACGCGTACGGCTCCCCGCCCCCCCGCGCGTAGCAGCGCCTCCAGCGTCTCGATTCGCTCACCGGCCAGCTCGTAGTGTGGCTCTTCTGCGCCGAGCGATTCGCGCTGGGGATACAGCGCGGGAGCGTCGGACCCGAGCAGCGTCTGCAAGTCGGCGAGCCAGCGCTCGCCATCCGCGGGCGTCGGAGCGACGACGGCGAACAGCCGCTGCGGCAGCCGTCGCACGAGCGTCGCGACGAGCACCGCCGCACTCGAACCGGGCAGCCCGCCGACGCCCGCGCGCTTGCCGGCAGCCGGGAGCTGTTCCAGCAGCGCCCGCGTGGCGGGAAGTTCGTCGAACCTGTCCAGCAGAAAATCGAGGGGCATTAGTGCGTGCGGGTGGCTACTCCCAGCTCGGTGGCGGCCAACAACAGCGCGAGGACGAGTAGAAATCCGCTGCCTTCGGCCCGTCGGGTGCCGGAGAAGAGTTCAGCGGCGAATCCGGCATCGCTGAGCACTTCGGTGCGATCCCGACCACCCAGTGCGGTAGCTGCGAGAGCAGCGGGCGCCGGAGTTAGATCGGATTCTCGTGGGTCGGGACCGAACACGGTCGCACCAATCGTGTCTCCTCCGCGCACGCTGAACTCCACGCGCGGTGCGCCTTCCGCGGCAGCGACGTCCGCCTCACCGCGGACAATCCGATTCACCAGCGCATCCACGAACGGCACGAATCCCGGCGCCGCCGGTAAAGCGGTCCAGGTCGTGTCGAGCCGGCTTCCCAGCAGCACGATGTTCCCCGTTCGCACGATCCATGGATCTCCATTGACGGTCGCGAGGACTTGATCTCCCCCCCCCTCGAGGCGGTATCGTCGCGTCACTTCTACGCCCTCGATAACGGGGATGTTCGGCGCCGCAATGGGCCCCGGCGTTCCCGTCTGACCCCACCGCAACGGAACACCGCGCGCCGCGAGCGCTCGATTCGCCTGCCCGACCAGCGCGGGATCTGCGGGAGGCTGTGTAATGGTCTGCACGCCCGACAGCGGTTCGCCGCCGGTAAAGACGACGTCAGGTCCACTCGTCACACGCTTGCCGTCGCGCAGCACCGCCAGAGCCGCCGCCAGAAACTCCCCCGCTCCCGGGGTCGCGGTCACTCGCGCCGGTGGTGCGACCCGCCATGCGAACGGCCGGCGGTCGTCGGCGCGCAGCTCGTCAGGCTCGAGCGCGGCTTCGCCCACCCACCAGCCCGCCGGAAGTGATTGCGCCGGCAACGCGACCGTCACCGCCGAGCCCGGCGTGGCCAACCCGCGCGCGGCGATTTCCGCGCGATCGCGACGGCCAACGCCGATTCTGATGGTCACCGGAACCGGTTGCAAGGCCGCATCCGCCGTGCCCGAGAGATCGACCACCGCCGCTCCCTCGGTCACGCGCACGTCTGCGATGCCGCGGTTGGGGACCGCTCGTCCCGGTTCGAGTGCCAGCACGCGGACGCCGCCCGGCACGTCCGCTCGACCATCCGCCAGCGCCGTGCGTTGCAGGTCGCTCAGCACCTGCACCTCGCGTCCCGCAAGCGGCTGCGCATTGACCAGACGCGCGGCGCGCTCGACGGCCTGTACGAGATCCAGCCGCAGCCAGCCGGTCGCGACGCTGTCCACGCTGGCGAGTAGCGCTTCACGAGTCCCGCCGCGGAGCACTCCATCCGCCAACATCAGCCAGACACGATCGGCAGATGTGGTACGACCGATCGAGCCGCGCGCGACGACCCGCAAGCGATCGAGCACCAGTCGCCCATCCACGACCGCACCGGAAGACGGGGAGTTATCGAGTATGACGACGATGGCCGTCGGCTCGTGCGCCCCCCCCCCACCGCCCGACTCCTTCATCCGTACGAGTGGTCGCGCGGCCGCCAGGACGATCACGACGATCAGCGTGGTCCGCAGAATAAGTAGGAGAAGATGGCGCAGCTTCAGGCGCCGCGCGCTCTCGCGCTCTGCCACCGTCAGATACCGCACCGCGGGAAACTCGAGCTCCGGCGGAACTCGACGCTGCAGCAGATGGAGCAGCGCCGGAATCGCCGCCGCGGCGAGTCCCAGCAATGCCAGCGGATTGACGAATGTCACGTCAGCAGGCGCAAGGCCATGCCGAACGGCAGGTCGGTCTGCACATGGTGGTACGCAATGCCGTGCCGGCGGCACGCCGTTCTCCATGCGGCGATCTCGCGGCGCACGGTATCCGCATACGCGCGCGCGAGCTCGCGTGGCCGCACGACGACGCTCACCGCTGACTCAGGATCGCGAAATCGCACTTCGGGAGGGCCGCCGAGCTCGACCTCCGCCGGATCCATGAGATGGAAGACGATCACCTGATGACCGCGGTGCCGCAGATAGCGTAGCGCGGCCAGCGCGAGCTCGCGGTCGAACAACAGATCAGATAGCAGAACGACCATCCCCCGCCGCGTGAGCAACGCCGTCAATCGCTGCAGTGCGGCATGAGCCGCCGTACCCAAGCCATCGGGGGTGTCGAGCAACCCTCGCACGATGCGGGTCCATTGACCGGCCTTCACGCGCGGGGGAATGACTTGACGCACCTGCTCGTCGAACGTCACGAGGCCGGTCGCATCTCGCTGGCGCAGCAAGATGAGCGCGAGGGCCGCCGCCAGCCGGTCGGCGTAGGCGCGTTTGGTGAGACGCTCGGCGTTCCCGCGCCACGCCATCGACCGACTCGCGTCGACGAGAATCATAGCGCGCAGATTGGTTTCCTCCTCGAACTGCTTCACAAACAGGCGGTCGGATCGGGCGAGGATTCGCCAATCGAGATAGCGCAGCTCGTCGCCGGGCTGGTAGGCCCGATGCTCGGTGAATTCGACGGAGAAACCGCGGAATGGCGAACGGTGCACGCCCGCCAGGAATCCCTCCACCACACCCTCGGCGACGATCTCGATGCCACCCAGGCGAGCCACTTCTGCGGGGTCCAGCAGATCTAGCCGCGGCGCCATGAAGTGTCCTTACCTGGGGACAGAAGCAATTGGCTGTTTGACCGGCAAGTCATTATACCAATATAATTTAGGTCGATTTTAGCCTTGGCACAGTCTCTGCCTAACGGCGGGCCGGGAGGCACCTATGCTTACACATATCGCGCTACTCGGTCTTGCTCTGGTACCGGCTCCAACCCACCGGTACTCCACTGTTTACCGACCCCGTATCGAGCTGTCCACGGACCGCGGCGATAACGCCGTCTATACCCGCGGCGAGCGTGTCCGGGTGTACTTCCAACTCGATCAGGACGCCTACGTCACCATCTTCCGTGTGGATACCGATGGTCGTGTCCGCGTTCTGTTTCCTCGTGAACCGTGGGACGACAACTTCGCCCGCGGCGGCAGGCAATTCGAGGTCGACGGCCGCCAGCTGAGCAGCGAAGCCTTTTCGATCGATGATTATCCGGGCGTCGGCTATCTGTTTGCCGTCGCGTCCGCTGATCCCTTCAAGTACGATGACATAGCGACCAATGAGCACTGGGACTATCGCGTGATCGCGGACGGCCGCGTCCGCGGCGATCCCTACGTCGCGATGACCGATCTGGCGCAGCGCATTGAGCCAGAAGGTTACGTCGATTGGGATTATGACGTCGTGTCGTATAATGTCGAGCGGCATTATGACTATCCGCGGTTCTTGTGCTATGACTGCCACTCGTACGTCAGCTACTCGTACTGGGACCCCTACTACACGTCGTGCGTGCGCTTCCGGATGTACGTGTACGACGATCCCTGGTACTACCCATATCGCTACTATGGCGGCGATCGCGTCGTCTTCGTGCGGCCCTATCGCCCCCAGCCACGCTTCATCTTTAAGGACTGGGGCAACAGCCGGCCGAACCGCGAGGCGTTCGTCACTCGCGAGCGCGAGCGGCCGGTCAACGACAACACGCGCCGGGGCGTCACCGGACGCGACCTCGGCGGCGCCGGGATCATTCCTCCGCCTGTCGTACGCGGTGGCGACAACGGCAACCGCCGGGGCAGCGACTTCCGCGGCCGCGACGTGAAGAATGGCGGCAGCGGTAGTACTCGCGATAACGAGCCCGGCCGCGGCCAAGACCGCCCTGATCGTCGGGATAATCTGAACAACGGAGATCGGCCGGAGCGCCGCGACCGGACCGATGATGCGAACCGGCTGGAGCAGCCACGCATTCAGCCGACCGTCCGCAGTGATGATCAGCGGAGGATCGAACCCCGTGTGGTAGAGCCGCGACGGGACGACACTCGCCGCGACCAGCCGCAGCGCGTCGAGCCGCAAGCGGAGCCCCGGAAGGAGGAGCCTCGCCGCGAGGAGCCTCGCCGCGCAGAGCCACGCAACGAGCAGCCGCGGAATCAACCGCGAGCGGAGCCTCGGAGGGAGTCGCCGCCTCCGCCTCCGCCTCCACCACCTGCTCGCAACGAGCCTGAGGTACGGCGCCGCAAACCCTGAACTTCAGACTCAAGCCGGACGCGCCCGATCGTAGTCCCAGACGGTCGGGCGCGTTAGCTTTCGGTCCCTTTCCCTTGCCTGGGGTAACCGTGCGTCGTTCGCATCGCCTCCTCCTCTCCGTCGCGTTGTCCCTGCCTTTGCCGACTGTGATCGCGGCTCAAACGTCCCCGAACGCGGTCGTGCAGAAGGCGGTGCAGACCATTACGACCGCAGACATCCGGCGGCGCATCGGGATCATCGCGGACGACTCGATGCGCGGGCGTGACACGCCCAGCCCGGAGCTCGACGAGGTCGCAGCCTATATCGCTCATGAGTATCGAGGTTTCGGGCTGAAGCCGGCCGGCGACAGCGGGCGCTTCGAACAGCGCTATTCGCTGGATCGCGTGCAGATTGTGGCCGAGAGCTCGGTCGTGCTCGTGCATGGCGGCGGTGATGCCTCGCTGACGTACGGCACGGACTTCGTCTTCGGCGACAATCAGTTCGAGAACGGGGATTACGCCGGCGAGCTCGTGCTTGTCTCCGGAGCGGTGGGGGGCGCCTTGCCCGCAGACACGGCCGCGCTGGCGGGCAAGATGATCATTCTGGCGACCGGCCCCCGCAACCGCGGCGAGCGGCAACGCGTCATCGGCTGGAAGCCGGCGGGAATCGTGCTGGCGAGCCCGGCGTCCGATTCCATCTGGTCTCAGTTCGTCACCAGGACCACACGTGCCGGGCTACGTGATCCCAGCCGGCCGGTCAGTTCACCCCTGCTGATCGCGGTGCGCGTTGCGACGCTCCAGCAGCTGGTCACGCGGCTCGGCGCCGATTTCGCTGGGGCGCAATCGGGCAGCACGTTCACGGTGAAATCCTTAGGCGGCGCCCAGCTACACGTCCACGCGCGCATTCAGTCCGTGGAGCGCAACTCCGCGCCCAATGTCGTCGCAGTCCTCGAAGGCAGTGACCCGCAGCTCAAGAACGAGTACATCGTCTTCAGCGCCCACATGGACCACATCGGCGTCGCGGGCCCCCGGGGGAGCGGCGGCTGTCGCGCGCAGGGTGCGGACTCGATTTGCAACGGCGCCGATGACGACGGCTCGGGGACAGTCGCGGTGGTCGCGCTGGCGGAAGCGTTCGCGCGGCTCAATCCACGCCCGAAGCGCTCGCTCATTTTCCTTAACGTGAGCGGCGAGGAGAAAGGGCTGTGGGGAAGCGCGTACTTCGCGGAGCATCCGCCGGTGCCGGTGCAAAACATCGTCGCCGATCTCAACATCGATATGATCGGTCGCAACTGGAAAGACACCATCGTGGCAATCGGGAAGGAGCATTCGGACCTGGGCGCCACGCTGAATCGGGTTGCGGCGGCGCATCCCGAGCTCAACATGCATGCCATCGATGACATCTGGCCCCAGGAGAACTTCTACTTCCGGTCCGATCACTACAACTTCGCGCGCAAAGGTGTGCCGATTCTCTTCTTCTTCAGCGGCACGCACGACGATTACCACCGTCCCGGAGACTCGCCGGACAAGATCGACGCCGAGAAGGAGTCGCGCATTGCCCGACTAGTATTCTATCTTGGTCTTGACGTAGCCAATGCGGCGGCGCGCCCCAAATGGAATCCGGACAGCTACAAGCAGATCGTGACGAGCCAGTGAGGCTCTAAAAAGGTGCTCCCGTGCGGGTGCTGGTCGTAGAAGACGACCCGGAGCTCGCCGGTTTGCTGCGTGACGGGTTGCGCGAGCACCGCATCGATCCCACTCTAGCGGCGAGCTTCTCCGTCGGACGCGAGCAGGCGCTCGCGGGCGACTACGACGTCGTGATTCTCGATGTGCGGCTGCCCGGCGGGACAGGGTTCGAGCTCTGCGCGGATCTGCGGCGCAGCGGCGTCACCGTGCCGGTTCTCATGCTCACCGCGCTCGATGCGGTCGACGATCGCGTGCGCGGTCTTGCGGTCGGCGCTGACGATTATCTCACCAAACCATTTGCATTCCGCGAGCTGGTGGCCCGGCTCCAGGCGCTGGCGCGCCGCCGCGCGCTCGCCCTCGCGCCGGAGCGCGTCCGTCTGGAGGATCTCGAGGTCGATGTCGCCTCGCGTCAGGTCCGTCGCTCGGGTCGCGCCATCAATCTGACCGCCAAGGAATTCGCGCTGCTCGAGTTGTTGCTGCGCCATCCCGGGCAGGTGATCGACCGCAGCTCGATCACCGCACATGTCTGGGACAACAATCACGATCCATTCGCCAACGTGCTCGAAGTCCTGGTGCGGCGGCTCCGCAGCAAAATCGATGACGGCTTCGAGCCAAAGCTCATTCACACCATTCGAGGCGCCGGGTACCGAATCGGACCAGGGACATGACTCTCGCCCGCTTGCGCGTGCGCCTCACGTTGTGGTACGCCGCGACGTTCGTCCTCATCCTGCTCGTGCTCGGCGCCGGCATCTTCGGGGCGATCGGCGTACAGGTGTCGAGACGGCTCGACATCTCATTGGCGGCGGCGACGGCAGCAATCACGCGCGCCACGAGTGACTGGGAGGCCGAGCGAGCGGCCGGCCAGACTGCCGACGCTGTCGAGGAGCTGCGGATCCCCGACCGCGATCTGTACCTGTTCCATGCCGATGGCCGGCCGATTACACCTCCGCAAGCCGATGCCTGGATAACAGCCGCGGCGCTCGCGGCCAGCCGCACCGGCCGATTCAATGCGGCGCGCGCCGTGAGGGGCAATCGGGAGCAGCGACTCCACGGCGAGCGGTTCGTCGCGCCGTCCGGCACGCCGTATGTGGCGGTGGCGGCGGCGGAGCGGCCGAGCATCGCCGACCAATACGCCTGGCTGATCGGAACATTCGTCGCGGTGGCACTGGTGGGCCTGGTACTCGTCGCCGTGGGCGGATTCCTGCTGGCGCGCCAGTCGACGATCCCGGTGGAGCAGTCGATGGAGCAGATGCGCCGTTTCATGGCTGACGCCGCGCACGAGCTCCGCACGCCGGTCACGATTCTCCGCACCCGGACTGAAGTCGCGCTGGGGCAGCCACGCGATGCCGCGAGAGACGCGGCGGCTTTTCAGGCGATCGAGCGTGAAGCCGAGCGGTTGGGAGGAATCGTCGGCGACCTGCTGACCCTGGCGCGTGCGGACGCCGGCGAGCGGAAAGTCGTGCGCGGAGCGCTGTATCTGGACGATGTCGCGTCCCAGGCGGTTGCCGCCGCGCGGGCGCTGGCGGAGCGCAAGGGCGTGTCGCTAGTCGTCGGCTTGTTCGAGGAGTCGCGGATCCTCGGGGATGCGGATTTGGTGGAGCGACTTGTGCTCATCGTGCTTGATAACGCGATCAAGTACACGCCGCCCGGCGGGAACGTCCGGCTCGACGTTACAGCTCGCGACGGCCGGCGGTCCGTGGTCGTGTCCGACAGCGGCATCGGGATTCCGGCCGATCAGCTGCCGCGGATCTTCGAGCGGTTCTATCGGGGCGACAACGCGCGTAGCCAATCGGAGGGCGCCGGACTTGGCCTGCCGATCGCGCGCTGGATCGCGGATCTGCACGGCGCCAGAATCACCGTCTCATCCGACACGACCGGCACGCGCGTTCAGATCGATTTCCCTGCCGCAGTGTAAGGTTGCCGTAAGGTTCGACTTTTAGGTTTCTCACCATGCGAGATGCCGTGTCCCTTCTTTTCATCGTAGCCCCGGTTCTGCTGTGCGCACAGCAGCCAGTGAGCCGCGCCGACGCGGTCGCTGCCGCGCTCGCGCGCGGCGCACGAATCGCCGTGGGCCGGGCGGACACGACCGCCGCTCTGGGCGGCGTGCGAACCGCTCGCGCGTTTCCCAACCCGACGTTCTCCGGCAGTTACACGAAGGACCCGCCGAACTATCATGCGCTGGCCGATTTGCCGCTCGATATGCCGTGGCTGCGATCGCCGCGGATCGGCGCCGCGGAGGCCGCGCGCGATGCCGCTCGTTACCAGTTTGCGTTCGAGCGGGCCGCGATTCGGTTCGATGTCGACACCACCTACACGCGGAGCCTTGCCACTGCCCTTCATGCGCGCCTGTCACGCCGTACCGCGGAGGATGCAGACAGCCTGCTCAAGATCGCCGAGCTGCGGCGCGACGTGGGGGATGTCAGTGAGCTCGATGTGCGCCTTGCCGCAGTCAATGCCGGGCAGCTCGCGAACACTGCACTCGATGATTCGCTCGCGGCTTTGAGCGTGCTTCTGTCGCTGCAACTCCAGATGGGACTGACGGGCGATGCGCCGGTGATCACGTTGCAGGACTCGCTCGTTCCGCCCCCCGATTCCATCGCGCCGCCAAAGCCCGGTGACCTGCTGCCCGTTGCCGCGGCCGCGGCGTCGCTGCGGTCCGCCGAACGGACCGTGACGTTCACGCGCGCGAGCCGCTTTGCGCCCAGCATCGCGGTGGGCTTCGACAAGGTCGATCCGAGCAGCCCGACGCCCGATCAGCTGCTGCCGGTAATCGGATTCTCGTTGCCCGTGCCCCTGTTCAATTGGAGTCGCGGCGACATCACGCGCGCGACTGCCGAGCGCGATCGGGCCCGCGCGGAGCTCGATCTGACGCGCCGGGAAACCGCTGCCGCGCTCGCGCGGGCGCGCCGTGAACTGGCGGCCGCGCGCGATCGCCTGCGCCGCTCGGCAGCCCTCGTGGCCAGCGCCGATCGCGTCGCGGCCATGGCGCTCCAAGCCTACGGGGAAGGCGCGGTCGCGCTCGCGAATGTGCTCGAAGCACACCGCAACGCACGCGAGATCCTGGCGCGCTACATCGATGATCTCGCGGCAGCCGACGCCGCGGCGCGCACGCTGCGTTGGCTGACGACCGGTGCGAACGAGCCATGACTCGATATTCGCGAGCCGTGTTTGCTGTGGTGATCGCCGCGGCCTGCAAAGGCGGGGCCAAACAGGAAGCCGCAGAGGCGACTGCGGTGGGGGTAGGGACGGCAGTCGCCGCTCGGGAGGCGTTCCCGCAAACGATCAATGCGATTGGGACGATCGGCGCGCGGCCGGGACGCTACGCCGCGCTCGCTCCCCCGGGCCCGACGCGTGTCGCACGCATCTTTGTGGTGGCCGGCCAGCGTGTGGCCAGGGGCGACTCGCTCATCGAGTTCGAGCGCGCACCATTCGATGCCGCGGCGCAAAGCGCGGAGGCGACGTTGGCGAATGCCGAGCACGCCACCGCCCGCGCCCAACGCCTCGTCCAGGCCGGCATTCTACCTCAGAAGGATGCCGACCAGGCCGCCGCCGACCTCGCCGCCGCGCAGGCGGCCGCCGTTACCGCACGGCGGGCGCAAGAGCTCGCCACGCTCCGCGCACCGCTCGCGGGGGTGGTCACGCGCATGAGCGCCGTGATGGGCGCGTCCGTCGATGCGACCCAGACTCTCGTCGAGGTAGCCGATCCCACCGCCCTCGACGTGCTCTTCAACGTTTCGCCGGCCGAGGCTGCGCGCATTCACGCCGGTGACACGCTCTCTCTGAAAAGCGGTGAAGGCGCCGGCGCCGAGGATCTCGGTTCCGCCGACATCACAAGCGTGGCAGGTGCCGTCGACTCCGCATCACGCGCCGTTGCCGTGCGCGCCCGCGTGGCCCGGACCTCTCCGGCGCGAGCGCTCCGCATCGGTGAATCGGTGTCCGGACATATCGTGACGGGCGTGCACGCGAACTCGGTCACCATTCCGATCGAGGCGCTGGTGCCCGAAGGTGAGGGATTCCGCGTCTATGTCGTCGACACGGCCGGCATCGCGCACGCGCGTCCGGTCACTGTGGGGGCGCGCAGCGAGAACCGGGCGGAGATCACGAGCGGCCTCGAGGCGGGCGAGACCGTCGTGACGACGGGCGCCTACGGCGTCACCGACAGCGTGAAGGTGCGCGCGTCCAAGCCGTGAGCCTCTTCGATATCCTCAGCCGCCAGCGACGCGTCGTCTACCTCGTCTTGGGCGTGTTGAGCGTGGCCGGCGTCTGGGCCGCGCTGCGATTGCCGTCGGCGATCTATCCGGAGCTCCAGTTCTCCCGCATCACGATCGTCGCGGAGGGCTCCACGCTCGGCGCTCGGCAGATCGTGTTCAGTGTAACGCGTCCGCTCGAGGAAGCCGTCAGTATCGTGCCCGGCGTGACGCGGGTGCGATCCCACACGATTCGCGGTGCCACCGAGATCTCGATCACGTTTGCACCGGGCTCCAACATGGATCGGGCGTTGCAGCTGGTGCGGGCGCGAGTGAATCAGGTGCAGGGCTCGCTGCCACCGGACCTCGACATCGAAGTCGAGCAGCTGACGCCATCGCTGTTTCCCGTCCTGTCGTACAACGTCGAAGGCGGTGAGCCCGCGCGGCTCTACGATCTCGCGCGCTACGACATCAAGCCGCTGATCTCCAGGGTTCCAGGCGTGGGCCGCGTGGACGTGCAGGGGTCCGACGTCCGGGAGCTGGAAGTGATCGCGGATCCCGCGCGGCTCGCCGCGCACGGGCTCACCTACAGCGACCTCGGCGACGCGATTCGCCGGGCCGTGACGGTCCAAGCCGTGGGCCGTGTGGCGCAAGACTACCGCCAGTACCTGATCGTGACCGACCAGGAGGCACACGCCGCCGAGGACATCGGCAGCGTGGTTGTGCGCGGCGGCCTGCACGTCCGCGACGTCGCGACGATCCAGCTGGGTACCGAAGATCACGTGCGGATCATCGCCGGCGACGGCAAGCCCGCGGCGCTCATCAACATCACTCGCCAGCTTGGTGGCAACACGCTCGCGGTTGCCGACAGCGTCGCCCGCATCATGCGGGCCATCGCGCCAACGCTTCCGCCGGGCGTGCATCTCAAGCCCATCTACGACCAGGCCCAGCTGGTGCGCGAAGCCGTCAGATCCGTGCGTGACGCGATGCTGATCGGCGCGGCGCTCGCCGTCATCGTGCTGTTGCTGTTTTTAAGGCACGGCCGGATCACCGCGATCAGCGCCACGTCGATCCCGCTGACACTCGCCCTCACCGTCTTCGTGATGCGCCTGCTCGGCCAGACCTTCAACCTGATGACGCTCGGGGCGATGGCGATCGCGATTGGCCTGGTGATCGACGACGCAGTCGTGATCACCGAAAACATCGCGCGGCATCTGCGGCTGACCGGTGACCGCACAACAGCCATCCGCGTGGCGGTGCAGGAATTGATCTGGCCGGTCACGACATCGACCCTCACCACGGTCGTGGTGTTCTTGCCGCTTGGCCTGCTGCAAGGCGTCGTGGGGCAGTTCTTCGCCGCGCTGGCGACCACGCTCACGGTCGCGGTGCTCATCTCGCTGCTGCTCGCACTCACGATCATCCCGCTGCTGGCCGAGCAGTTCGTTACGGCACATGAAGTCGAGCCCAGCCAGCGAGGACCGCTGGCGCGCGCCCAGGCGACGCTCGACGCGCTGAGCCCACGCTACGAGTCCGCGCTCAGCTCCGTGCTGAGCCACACGCGGCGCATCGTGTTCGCGGCCCTGGCGCTCGTGGCCCTGGGAATCGTGCTGTGGCGGCTTGTCGGCACCGGCTTCCTTCCCGAAATGGACGAGGGCGCGTTCGTGCTCGATTACTTCACGCCCGGCGGCACGGCGCTGGTGGAGACCGATCGCGAAGTTCACATCGCCGAACGCATTCTTGCCGCCACGCCGGAAATCGAAGGCACGTCGCGGCGCACCGGTGCGGAACTCGGGCTGTTCGCCACGTCGCAAAACACCGGGGACATCGTCGCGCGGCTCAAGCCGCCCGGCCGGCGAGCGCGGGACATCTTTGCAGTGATGGATGACGTCCGGGATCAGATCAACACGGCGGTTCCGCGGCTGCACATCGAGTTTGTCCAGATTCTTTCCGACGTCATCAACGACCTCGCGGGTGCCGCGAAGCCCGTGGAAATCAAGCTGTTCGGGGAACGGCTGGATTCGCTCGAGGCCTACGCGCGACGGCTGGAGCCCGCGCTCGACAGCGTCGCTGGGCTCGCGGATCTCTACAACGGCGTGAGCGAGCCCTCGCCCGAGCTGTTGATGCGAGTGAACCAGGCAGAAGCCAATCGCCTGGGACTGACGCCGGAAGACGTCGGCGATGCGCTGAGCGCGGCACTCCTGGGTAGTCGGGCCGGCGACATTCGCAGCGGGGATCGGCCCGTCGCCGTGCGAGTACGGGCGCCTGACTCAG
The DNA here is from genome assembly GCA_003221895.1 of Gemmatimonadota bacterium. Lineage (GTDB taxonomy): Bacteria > Gemmatimonadota > Gemmatimonadetes > Gemmatimonadales > GWC2-71-9 > 20CM-2-65-7. The sequence goes on from QHUJ01000127.1 coordinate 24,032, forward strand.
TGCGCTTCGATCCCCTGCGGCTGCGCGAATTGCCGATCGGCCCAGGCGGCACACCGCTCGGGAGCCTCGCGTCATTCACACCCGCCGAGTCGCGGATGAATCTCGAGCGCGAGAACCAGCAGCAGATGATCGCGATCACCGCGGAGTTGAGCGGCCGCTCGCTCGGCGGCGTGATGCGCGATGTGCGGCGGGCGCTCGCCGAGCACGCGGCGCCCACCGGGATTCGAGTCGCGCTCGGCGGCCAGTATGAGAGCCAGCAGGAGGCCTTCCGCGCGCTGTTGCTGGTTCTGGTCCTCGCGGTCGTCAGCGTGTGCGCGGTGATGGTCGTGCAGTTCGAGTCGTTCGTCGAGCCGTTGGTCGTGCTGCTGGTCGCCCCGGTGTCATTCGTCGGCGCGCTCCTGCTGTTGCTCCTCACGGGAACTGCCCTCAACGTCGCCTCGTTCATGGGGCTGATTCTGCTGGTGGGACTCATCGTCAAGAACGGCATCATCCTGCTGGACTTCACACGCTTGCAGATGCGTAAAGAACGTGTAACGCTCGACGTGGCAATCCGGACTGCCGCGAGGGTGCGTCTCCGCCCGATCCTGATGACGACCCTCTGCACCCTGTTCGGGCTCCTGCCGCTCGCGCTGGGAATCGGGGCGGGAAGCGAACTCCAACGGCCTCTCGCGCTGGCCGTGATCGGAGGATTAATGCTTTCGACCCCGATCACCCTGTTCGCTGTGCCGACACTGTTGGTCGCGATCCGGGGGCGGGATTTCAAGCTGCAGTGACCATCCCGGGAGTGCCGTGGTCTCAAATGGCGACACGAATCACTACCTCATTCTCGGAGTTTGTACCATGCGTCTGCTCAGCACCATCACCCTCATTGCCGGACTGGCCTTGGTGGGCACCGCCAACCTCTCGGCTCAGGCCCCCATGCGCCAAGTTCCCGACAGCCTCGTCGGGAAGGCCAAGGTCAGTGAAGACTCGGCTCGCGCGATCGCTCTGAAGCGCGTCCCGGGGACCGTCGAAGGCGTCAAGTTGTACAGCAAGAATGGCAAGCTGGATTGGGTATTCGGCATCAAGCCCAACGGCAAGAGCACCACGGAGAGGGTCACGATCAGCGCTGCGACCGGCCATGTCGTGTCCGTTTCGTCAGGCTCGTCGTCGTCTACAAAGCATTCAACAACGCCGCATTCGTAGCAGCGCGTTTCATCTGCTGTAGTAGCGATTGCATCGCCTGCTCCGGCGGCAGCCCCACCAGGGCCCGCCGGAGCTTTTGTTTCGCCTCAACGGTCTTGGCATCGGCGAGCAGCTCTTCGCGTCGCGTGCCGCTCGCCGCGATGTCCACGGCCGGGTAGATGCGCCGGTCCGCCAGATCGCGCGTCAGTCGCAGCTCCGCGTTACCCGTCCCTTTGAACTCCTCGAAGATGATGTCGTCCATCCGGCTCTCGGTCTCGACGAGCGCCGTCGCGATCACGGTGAGCGATCCGCCGCTGGGGGGGGGCACCGCGCGCGCCGCGCCGAACAGCGCCTTCGGCTTCGCCAGCGCATTGGCGTCGAGCCCGCCCGACATCGTGCGACCACTCCCTCGACCCGTCGTGTTGTGCGAGCGGGCGAGGCGCGTCAGGGAGTCGAGCACGATCACGACGTCACGCTGCAGCTCGACCTGGCGGCGGGCATGATCGAACACCATCTCCGCCGCGGCGACGTGGCGCTCGTGGGGCAGGTCGAAGCTCGATGCGATCACCTCTCCCCTGCCCCAATCCACCATCTCGGTGACTTCTTCGGGACGCTCATCGACCAGCAGAATCAGCAGCGACGCCTGCGGGTGGTTTTCCGCGACCGCTTCAGCGATCGCCTGCAGCATCATCGTCTTTCCGGCTTTGGGCGGTGAGACGATCAGTGCGCGCTGGCCAAACCCAAAGGGACAAATGAGATCGACGACGCGTTGCGTCTCGGCGGTGCGCGGGCTCGACGCGCGCGCCGTCTCGAGCGTGAGCGGCCGGCTCGGATGGACCGCGCCGAGTGACGCGAAGTCGGGACGGCCGTCGAGCTGGGCGGCGGGCAGTCCGTTGACGGTGGTGACCCGGCCGTTCTCGAGCGTGAGGAGATCGCCGCGACGCAAGCCGGGCATCCGGACCGGCGGATCGCCCTTTGCCGGGAGATAGCTGTTCGCCGCGAGGCGGAGCGCGCCGCCTTTCGGTGAGGGGTCAAACCATCCGGTTATTGCTGGCATGTCAGGAGAGGTAGAAGAAAGATAACGAAAAACTCGTGACTATATTTAGCCCCGCATGCGACAGGATCACATCCGCAACTTCTGCATCGTGGCCCACATCGACCACGGCAAATCTACTCTTGCCGACCGGCTGATCGAGCTCACGGGCACGCTCGACAAGCGGCTGATGCGCGACCAGGTCCTGGACACCATGGATCTGGAGCGCGAGCGCGGTATCACGATCAAGCTGAACGCGGTGCGGATGAGTTATCACGCCAAAGACGGCCAATTATACGAGCTGAACCTCATCGATACGCCCGGGCACGTCGACTTTACCTACGAGGTGTCGCGGTCCCTGGTTGCCTGCGAAGGCGCCATTCTGGTCGTGGACGCGTCCCAGGGCATTCAGGCGCAAACCCTGTCCAATCTACTGCTCGCCATGGATGCGGGACTGGAAATCATACCCGTCCTGAACAAGATCGATCTGCCGGGGGCCGAGCCGGACAAGCGCGCCCACGAAATCCACGACCTGATCGGCACCAAACCCGAAGAAATCCTCAGGATCTCGGCCAAAGAGGGCCGTGGTGTGCCGGAGCTGCTCCAAGCCGTGGTGCAGCGTGTACCGCCGCCGCGCGGCGATCACGACGCCCCCCTGCGCGCCCTCATCTTCGACTCCTACTACGACCGTTATCGGGGCGCGATCCCCTCGATTCGGGTGGTCGATGGCGTGATCAAGCCCGGGATGAAGATCGCCTTCGGCGCCCATCGGGACGACGTGTACGAAGTCGATGAAGTTGGCTATCTGCAGCTCGGGCACAAGCCTGCCGAACAGCTCGAGGCCGGTGAGGTGGGGTACTTCGTGGCCAACGTCCGCGGCGTGCGCGAAACCCGGCCCGGCGACTCGGTGCTCGATGCCGAGCATCGCGAGGTGCCACTGCTGCCCGGCTACCGCGACATCCAGTCGATGGTGTTTGCGGGTCTCTACCCTACCAATGCTGAGCAGTACGAGGAGCTGCGAGACGCACTCGCAAAGCTGCAGCTGAACGACGCTTCCCTGCATTACGAGCCTGAGACATCGGTCGCGTTGGGATTCGGTTTCCGCTGCGGCTTCCTTGGCCTCCTGCACATGGAGATCGTGCGGGAGCGGCTGGAGCGGGAGTTCGATCTCGATCTGATCAGCACTGTCCCGAACGTCGAATACCACGTCTACAAGACCGACGGCAAGATGGAGCTGGTCGAGAATCCGAGCCTGTTGCCGCACGGCTCCGAGGTCGACCGCGTCGAGGAGCCGTACGTCAAGGCGAGAGTCTTCGCGCCATCCGATTACATCGGCGGTATCATGAAGCTGGGCCAGGAGAGGCGCGGGGTGTACCGCGGCATGCAATACCTCGACCCCACGCGCGTGGAATTCGACTGGGAGTTTCCGCTCGCCGAGATCATTCTCGATTTCTACGACAAGCTGAAGACGATCTCGCGCGGCTACGCCTCGCTCGACTACGAGTTTCTGGCGTACCGTCCCGGCGAGCTCGTCAAGCTCGATATGGTGTTGAACGGGGAGGCGGTGGACGCATTCAGCGTTATTATCCATCGGGACAAGGCGTACGAGTGGGGCCGCAAGATCGCAGAGAAACTCAAGGACCTGATTCCGCGCCAACTGTTCGAGGTCGTGATTCAGGCGGCGATCGGGACCAAGGTCATCGCGCGCGAATCCATTCGGCCGCTGCGCAAGAACGTAACGGCCAAGTGCTACGGCGGCGACGTCACCCGGAAGCGCAAGCTGCTCGAGAAGCAGCGCGAAGGAAAGAAGCGGATGAAACAGGTGGGAACCGTAGAGATCCCTCAGGAAGCGTTTCTCGCAGTGCTGCAGGTCGAATAGGAGGCCGTATGCGCATCGCCATCCTCGCCACCCTGACCGTGTCGGCACTATCCCGCCCAGCGCTCGCGCAATTCACGCTGGAGCAGGCTCGTTCTTACCCGTACCCCACCGAGCTGACCGCGGCGCCGAGCGGCAGCCGGATCGCATGGGCTTTCAACGAGCAGGGGCGGCGCAACCTCTACGTCGCCGAAGGGCCGACATTCGCCGCGCGGCAGCTGACTCAATACGACCGTGATGACGGGCAAGAGCTGACCAGCGTCGCGGTGTCCGCCAACGGCCGCTGGGTGGTGTACGTGCGCGGCGGCGATCACGGCTCGAATTGGGACGACGCGCTGCCGGTCAACGTCGGCTCGAATCCCGTGCCTCCGAAAGTACAGATCTTCAGCGCACCGTTCGAGGGCGGAGACCCGAAACCGATCGGCGACGGCGATGAACCCGTCGTGTCCCCACGGAGCGATGTCGTCGCGTTCGTCAAAGGCGGCCAAATCTGGACCGCACCGATCGACGGGTCAGCCCCGGCCAAGCAGCTGTTCAGCGTGCGCGGCGAGGCCAGCGATCCGCGCTGGTCCCCCGATGGTTCCCGGCTCGCGTTCGTGGCGGATCGAACCGACCACGCGTTCATCGGCGTCTTCACGAACGACAGCACGGCAGTCACGTGGCTCGCCCCGGCGTTCGCGCGCGACCGCTCTCCTCGCTGGTCGCCCGACGGACGGCGCATCGCATTTGTGCGGCTGCCCGGTGCCGGTGGAGCACCGGACTCCCTGTTGCCGCCGCGGGTCAACCCGTGGGAAATCTGGACCGCCGACGCGACGACCGGAGCCGCGCAGAGATTGTGGAAGTCACGCGAGACGCTCGTCGGTTCTGTGCCCACGACGGATGGAGGAACGAACCTCGCCTGGGCGGCGTCCGATCGCGTGGTGTTCCTTTCGTATCAGGATGGCTGGCCGCATCTCTACTCCGTTCCGGCAGCCGGCGGGGCAGCACTCCTGCTGACCCCCGGCCGGTACATGGCCGAGCACATTGCTCTCAGTGCCGATCGCCGCTGGCTGCTGTTCGCGGGCAATACCGGAGCGGACTCGCTCGACATCGATCGGCGTCACATCGTCCGCGTCCCGGTGGATCGCGCCGCGCCGGAGGTCATGACCCCAGGCAGCGGCCTGGAGTGGAATCCCGCGATTACCGGCGACGGCGGGACACTCGTATTCATCAGTGCAACGCCGCAGCGTCCGCCACTGCCGGCCGCGATGCCGTTCACCCCTCGTGCCGCCGTCCGCACACTCGGCGCGGACCGTATTCCCAGCGACTTTCCGACCGGCCTGGTCACGCCGCGCCAGGTTGTGTTCCGCTCGGCCGACGGACTGACGATTCATGGTCAACTGTTCGAGCCCAAAGGCGGGAAGAGCCGCAAGCCGGCCGTCGTCTACGTGCACGGCGGGCCGCCGCGGCAGATGTTGCTGGGCTGGCACTACTCGGACTATTACTCGAACGCGTACGCGCTCAATCAGTACCTCGCGAGTCGCGGCTTCGTCGTCTTGTCGGTGAACTATCGGCTCGGCATCGGTTACGGATACGACTTTCACCAACCGCCGAATGCCGGCGCGCGGGGAGCCGCGGAGTATCGCGACATTCAGGCCGCGGCCGCCTACCTGCGCTCGCTGCCACAGGTGGACGCCGGTCGGATCGGTATCTACGGTGGTTCGTACGGGGGCTATTTGACCGCATTGGCGCTGGCCCGCAATTCGGATGTGTTCGCAGCAGGCGTCGACATTCACGGCGTACACGATTGGAGCACCTACTCGCGAGCGTTCGAGCGCCAACGCTACGAGCAGTCTCCTGATGCGGATACGGCGCTCGCTACTGCGTGGCGCTCATCACCGGTCTCCTCCGTCGGCAGCTGGAAGTCTCCGGTGCTCTTGATCCATGGCGATGACGATCGCAACGTCCGGTTCTCACAGAGCACCGACCTCGTCCGGCGGCTCGCCGCGGCCGGCGTCCGATTCGAGACACTGGTGATCCCGGACGACACACATCATTTCCTGCGTCATGCAAACATCGTTACGGTCGACAACGCCACCGCGGGCTTTTTGGAGCGGCAGCTGCAGCCGGGGACCACGACCGATACCCGGGCGACCGGCCATCAATAGGAGCCATTGTGTCGGGAAGCGTGAATAGACAGACCGCCATGCTGATGATCGCGGCAGCCGCCTGCACGGGCTGCCGTCCCGTACTCAACTACCCGAGCGCGCTGGGCCCGCGGTACGTCGGCGTGGCGCCCGCGCGGCCGGCCTCAGCACCCGGGCCGCACGCGTTGCGCGTCGTGACCTACAACGTGCAGTTCGGCAGGCACATCGATCGCGCGATCAACGTGCTGTCGACTCGCGCGCCATTGCCGGGGGCGGACATCATCGTCCTCCAGGAGATGGACGCTGAGGGTACGCGCCGCATCGCCGAGGCGCTGGGCATGTCGTGGATCTACTATCCTGCCGTCGTTCATCCCAAGGCGGCGCGGCAGGACTTCGGAAACGCCGTCCTGTCCCGTTGGCCGATTGTCGCGGACGAAAAACTGATGCTGCCGCACATCGCGGGGCAGCGGCATGCCCAGCGCATCGCCACCGCTGCCACCGTGCTCGTCGACACGATCAAGGTTCGTGTCTACAGCGCGCACCTCGGCACCCCCAGCGACATCCGGCCCTCCAAGCGGCGCGATCAGGCGGACATGATCATCGCCGATGCCGCCGCATATCCGTTCGTCATCGTCGCCGGTGACATGAACAATCACGGTATCGGGAAAGAGTTCGTCGCGGGTGGCTATCAATGGCCCACCGAGCACAACAGATTCACGACGACCGTGTTCAATTGGGACCACATTTTCCTGAAGGGTTTCAGCGTCGCGACGCCCGGTCGTGCGAAGGTGACAGGAGTAGTGAGGGATACGCTTGGCACAAGCGATCACGACCCCGTGTGGGCCGTGGCGCAGCTTGCCATCGACCCGCTGCACCACTAATCCTCGGCGAGAGACACCGGATTCGTCGCTAGACGCCGCTCCGTCGCACTCCTATCCACGACGACCCGGCGTAGTGCAAATTCCTTGCACGCATGGTTCCCCTCGCTGTCCGCGCTCAGGACGCTCGCGTGCTTGTGATCCAGACCGCCTTCCTGGGCGACGTCGTGTTGACCACTCCGCTCCTCGCCGCGCTCGCAACGCAACATGGTCCTGTGGATGTCGTCACCACACCGGTCGCGGCACCCCTGCTCGAAACGCATGACGCGGTCAGGCAGGTGATCCCCTACGACAAGCGTGGCGCCGATCGCGGTTGGTCAGGCGTACGGAGGCTGGCCGGGCGACTCAGAACCCAGCGGTACGAGCGCGCCTATCTCCCGCACCGCTCGCTCCGTACGGCCGCGCTGGCATGGCGAGCCCGCATCCCCGCGCGGATCGGGTTTTCCGGTGGATGGTCGTTCCTCTATACGGACGCACGGCCGAAGCCCCGAACGGGGCACGAAAGCGATCGACTCCTGGCCCTCGCGGAGGGGCCGCCCGGTGCCTATCCTCCCCACCTGCGGCCAACGGCCGAGGATGAGCAGGCGGCCGCCGCGCTCCTCGACGGCACCTTTGTGGCGCTCGCGCCGGGGTCCATCTGGGGCAGCAAGCGGTGGCCGTATTACGCGGCGCTGGCGGCCACGCTCGCGAAGCACGTCGCGATTGCGGTTGTCGGTGGACGTGATGACGTCGAGCTGGGCAACGAGATTGTCGCCGCGGTCGGGCGCTCGGGAGGGCGGGCAGTCAACGCGTGCGGGCGGTTGACGCTCAGACAATCGGCGGCGTTCATTGGGCGCGCTGTCCTCCTGGTGACGAACGACAGCGCGCCATTACATCTGGCGACCGCGATGCGCACGCCGATCGTCGCGCTGTTTGGACCGACGGTAACGGAATTCGGATTCGGCCCGGTGCGGCCTGGCGACGTCGCGTTAGGGACTGAAGGATTGCTGTGCCGGCCGTGTTCGCCCCATGGACCATTGCAGTGCCCGTTGGGACATCATCGCTGCATGCGTGACCTCAGCGTCGAGGCCGTGATCGCAGCAATCGAGGAGATCGGTGCGCTACGTCGTCGGAGTTGATGTCGGTGGAACGAACCTGGTCGCCGGAGTCGTCGCCGAGGACGGCTCCGAGATCCACGGTGTCGTCTCCGAACCGACCTTGGCCGGGCAGGGCGCGGATCAGGTGATCGCGCGCATCGTCAAGCTTACCAAGGCATCGATCAGGGAATCCGGAAAGAAGGTCGAGGGTGTCGGGATCGGCTCACCCGGTCCGCTGAACACCAAGACCGGCGTCGTCCTGCTCACCCCCAATCTCGGCTGGACCAACATGCCGCTGCGGGACCGGGTGGGCGAGGGACTCGGCCTCCCGGCGACGCTCGACAACGACGCCAACTGCGCCATCTACGGCGAATGGTGGCGCGGCGCCGCGCAGGGCGCGAAGTACGTCATCGGGCTCACGCTGGGGACCGGTATCGGCGGCGGCATCGTCATCGACGGTGAGATCTACCATGGCGTCACCGACGTCGCGGGGGAGTTCGGGCACGTCTCGATCGACGCGAACGGCCGGCACTGCAAATGCGGGAACTACGGCTGCATCGAAGCCTACGCGTCCGGCCCGGCGATCGCGACGCGCGCGATCGAAGGCATCGAGTCCGGCACCGAGACGTCGCTCGGGCAATACGTCAACGGCGATCTCACCAAGATCACCGCACAGATCGTCTATGAGGCCGCGAACGATGGTGACGAATGGGCGCTCGAGGTCGTGCGCGAAACCGCGTCCCTGCTCGGCGCCGCCGTAGCGAGCTTCCTCAACATCTTCAATCCCGAAGTCGTCGTCATCTGCGGTGGTGTCACCCAGGCTGGAGACCGGCTGTTCAATCCCCTCCGCTGGGAAGTGAAGCGACGCGCGTTCAAGCCGGCGTGGGAAGCCTGTCGCATCGTGCCGGGCACCCTTCCCGGCACCGCCGGTGTGTTTGGCGCCGCCGCCGTCTTCATCCAGAAGCACTGGGGGCTCGGTGGCCGGGGGGGGCAGGGGGGGGAGGGAAAGCGCTGAAGCGCGTCGGCGTCATCGGGTCGATGGTGTGGGACACGATCTATGGTCGCGATCCCGCGCAGCCGGCGGTCCAGGAGTGGGGCGGCATCTCCTACGCGCTCTCCGCGCTGGATGCCTCGCTACCGGATGACTGGGAGCTCGTGCCGCTCATCAAAGTGGGCCGCGATCTCGCCACGAAAGCGAATGAATTCATTCGCACGCTCCACCACGTGCCACCCGTCGCCCGGTTTGTGGAAGTCCCCGAGCCCAACAACCGCGTGACGCTCCGCTATGAATCGGCGGAGCGGCGCTGCGAGCAGATGAGCGGCGGCGTCTCCCCCTGGACCTGGCCGGAGCTGGGTCCGCTGATTCGCGAC
>QHUJ01000020.1 GCA_003221895.1 Gemmatimonadota bacterium
CCTCGAGTCCCTGACTGTAGGCAAGGAATGCCGCCAGATTCCTCGGCCCTTGTCGCAAGATTCGTTGCCGCTCAGCCTCCGTGAGCTGGATGCCGAGCTGGGACGCGAGGCCAAGCACCAGCTCCTTTTCCAGGTCGAGCAGCCGCTTGAACGTGCCGTTGACCTCCGGGCCGGCGCGGACTTGGCCGTCACCACGGACTACCGCTGCCGACATCCGGACGGGGCCGTTCTCCGTCAGCGCCGCGACTCCCTGCACCATCCGCTCAGCGCGCAGCATCCGGCCGACGCGCGCCGCCGTCGCCGAATCGACGCGGGCGCTCTGGCTCAATTTGAGCTCGTCCAGGAGTGAGCCAACCTGCATGCGCTCCAGCAGCCGCAGCGAGCGAACGAGCGCCAGGTCGGATGTGATCAACTCGGCAAGTCCGCGCGACAACGGCTGCAGACTGGAATCGCCGGCAATGGTCAGCGGGAGAACGGCGACGCTCGAGGGCTCCGGGGGGAGCGTCGTCAGGGTCGATTCGCGCGCGAGCGCGAGCTTGGCCGTCTGGGTCGCCTGCGCCCGCAGCGCCAGCTGTGCCGCCGCGCGCACCGCGGCGACACCGCGCGCTCGAGGATGCCGCGCGGCGAAGTCGGTATACGTGGCGTACGCGAGGTCGTACCGGCCGTCCGTTTCCTGGCAGCGGCCGATCACCAGTGGGCCCAGTGCGTGGGCCGGCGCCTGGAGCTGGGCGGCCTTGGCGGTCGCGACGGCGGAGTCACACCGACCGGCGGCCATGAGCGCCGTGGCGAGGCGAAACCGGATCTCCGGGTTGCCGGGCTGCTGCGCGATTTGAGCTTGGAGGGCGGGGATTTCAGCGGGCGTGACTGGAGCAGGCCGTGGGCCGCCTGCACAGGCCACAACCAGACCACTCAGTGCTGGGAGAAACAACCTGCGACGAGCCAAGGGGCCTAACGAATTACCGACGTTTAACCGAAAGGGCTATGACCCGCGTCACCCGGGCGCTCCGAGACGTCTTAATAAGGAAGGCCGCTCGCACAGCCCACTGGCGCACGGTGCTGGAGGGGGGGAGCCACCATGCCGTGCCAGGGCAAAACCGTGGGCGATGCCGGCGGCTCACTCGATCGGTTGCAGGATCTGGCGCATCTTGCGCGCCAGACTCTCGATCTGCTTGAGGCCGGCCAGCGTCTCCTCGTCGAACTTCTCGGAGGCAAGGAGCAACAGCTGTGTTTCGGCGAGAATTGCCGAAAGCGGGTTGGACAAATCGTGCCGCAGCTGGGACAGCGTGACCTTCGAATCAGCCATCAAAGCAGGGAGCGGTACAGGTCTCGGAGGTGGTGATCCCGCAGATCCCGCACCGACTGCCACAGGTCCTGCTCCGTGGCGGCGCAGAAGATCTCCGCGCTGGAGCGCTCCGCTTCCGTCCCTTCCGCGCCGAACAGTATGCGACCACGCCAGATACCATCCTCGCTGCGGCGCAGGGAGAGACGGATGTCTATGGGTTGTCCGTCGAAGCGGATGGGGGGCAGATCGTGAACGACCGTGTCGGTAGCAGCTGGTGTGTATCGGGCAGGTTGAGCTGGCATGCCGATCCAGGGGCTGGTTTGAAAGAACATTATAAATGGCTACGACTTACGCAATACTGAAATGGGTGCTTTCAGCGTCTAAACGGGGCTGGGATGAATGTGAGCACGAACAGCACGAGGCTGACCCAGACCAGCCAGCGTCGCGAACGTGGCAGCGGGCGGTAGGCGTCCAGCACCGGAGGGTGATCCAGGCGCCCCCGCGACAGAACCAGCACCAGGACCCCCCAGAACAACCACGTCAGAGAAATCCAGGAGAGCCCGAGCGTGATGATCCAGAAGAGGCGGGCCACGCGGCGGTGCCACGCCGGGAAAGCGGCGTACAGGATATGACCGCCGTCGAGCTGCGCCATCGGCAGCAGGTTGAGCATCGTGACGAAGATGCCGAACCACCCGGCGACGGCCAGCGGATTCAACGCGACCGCCCCCCCTTCCGAGGCGTGCCCGCTCAAGTGCCGCACGAGGAGGGTAACGATGGAATCGCCGAGCTGCCACGTCTCGCTTGTGAAGTAGACGACCATGCCGCTCACCCCGGGCTCGACGACGGGATGGCTGTGTGCGAGGCCGATCCAGAGCACGGGAACCGCAACGATGAACCCGGCGATGGGTCCCGCCGCGCCTACATCCAGCAGTTGGCGGCGATCGTTAACGATGGTTCGCAGGCGAATGAATGCACCGAATGTCCCGATCCCATACGGTGCGGGCGGACCCGGGATGAAGAACGGCGGCGAAACATTGAGCTGATAGCGCCGTGCCGTCACGTAGTGGCCCATCTCGTGACACGACAGGATCGTGAGCAACGGCAGCGAGAAGGAGAGTCCGCGCGTGAGGGCGTGGAGCAGCGCAGCGCTGGTCCAGGCGGTCATGTCCTCGGGGAGCGCTGCGGCCAATACGCCACCGGAAAACGTCATAGAGATGAGCACGGCGATGAACAGGGCGGCATGCACGCCCCATGCTTCGCGAGCATTATGCGTTGGTCGCGTGAGCACGACGTGGCGGCCATCCGGCTCGTCCGACCAGTAGTACGTGCCCGGCCACTGCGCGAGGGCGGCGGCGAGCTCCCGAGACGGCCCTTCGTGCGCCCGATCTACAAGCCCGTCAATGACTTCGCGGTCATGGAGAGGTGTAGTCCGCCACGCCCGGAGGTATGGGACCAGACTCATGGCCGCACTTGACGAGCGTGGACCGGTATCCTACTATCACTCCGTCGCACACCGCCAAATTCCCAAGTTTCCATTTTCAACTAAGGACCACTCCCCCATCCCGGGGTTTTCCCCGCCGTAGCAACTAACGGAGCTGAAGCACACGTGGATATCGCCGAATTGAAGAGAAAGTCCGTCGCGGAACTACACGCGATGGCCGAGAGCCTGAACATCACCAACTACTCTGGGCTCCGCAAGCAGGATCTCATTTTCCGCATCGAGCAATCGCTCCTCGATTCCGACACCGTTCTGCGCGGCGAGGGCGTGCTCGAAATCCTTCCGGAAGGCTACGGCTTCCTGCGCAGCGCCGACTGGAACTACCTGTACGGCCCCGACGACATCTATGTCTCGCCCAGCCAGATCAAGCGCTTCGATCTGCGCACCGGGGATACGATCACAGGTCAGGTCCGGCCGCCGAAGGAAGGCGAGCGCTACCTCGCGCTGCTCAAGGTCGAGGTCGTCAACGGAGAAGAGCCCGAGAAGGCCAAGCATCGTGTCGCCTTTGACAACCTGCGGCCCCGCTATCCCGAACAGCAGCTCAAGCTGGAGCGGAAGGATGCCGACCTGTCGATGCGGGTGATGGACATCCTAGCCCCCATCGGCAAAGGGCAGCGCGGTCTCATCGTTTCGCCGCCCAAGGCCGGCAAGACCATCCTGATGCAGAAACTCGCCAACTCCATCATCGAGAATCATCCCGAGGTCTACCTCATCGTGCTGCTCATTGACGAGCGGCCCGAAGAGGTCACCGACATGGAAGAGAACGTGAAGGGACCGAACGTCGAAGTCGTGTCCTCCACGTTCGACGAGCCCGCGGACCGGCATGTCCAGGTCGCCGACATGGTGATCGAGAAGGCCAAGCGCCTGGTGGAGCACGGCAAGGACGTCGTGATTCTGCTCGATTCGATCACCCGCCTCGGCCGGGCGCACAACGTCGTCGTGCCGCACTCGGGCAAGATTCTCTCGGGCGGTGTGGACGCCAACGCCCTCCAGAAGCCCAAGCGCTTCTTTGGGGCCGCCCGCAACATCGAAGGCGGCGGCTCGCTGACGATTCTGGCGACGGCGCTGATCGACACCGGCTCGCGCATGGACGAGGTCATCTTCGAGGAGTTCAAGGGCACCGGTAACTCCGAAGTGATCCTCGACCGCCGCATCGCCGAGCGGCGCACGTTCCCCGCGATCGACGTGCAGCGCTCCAGTACCCGCAAGGAAGAGCTGCTGCTCAGCAAGGAAGAGCTGAACAAGGTCTACCTGCTGCGCAACTTCCTGGCCGACATGCCGCCGGTGGAAGCGATCGAGTTCCTGCTCGAGCGGCTCAAACGGACTAAAACCAACAACGAGTTCTTCCAGACGATGTCGCAAGGGTGAAGCCGTCCGGCAGATTGCTGGCTGTCGACTGGGGCGAGCGCCGGATTGGGCTCGCCCTTTCCGATGAAACGCAGACCCTCGCCCAACCGCTCACCACTCTCACCCGCCGCGCCGGGAAACGTTTCCCGATGGCGCAGCTCGTCGATTTGGTCAATCGTCACCGTGTCACGGGTATCATCGTCGGGCTCCCGCTGGACGAAACAGGGGCCGAAGGTGATGCCGCTCACGCCGCCAAGGCGCTCGCCGATGATATCAAGCGGCGCGTACGTGATGTGGAGGTCACCATGTGGGACGAGCGGATGACGACGGCACGCGTGCTCGCGGCAGTACGCGAGATGGGCGGATCGACGCGGGGGCGGAAGGCCGACCTCGACGCGATGGCCGCCGCATTGCTGCTGCAGCACTACATGGATTCGAAGAGGGGCACGGCGCTGTGAGAACGGGGAACGCGCAACGCGGAACGCGGAACAGGCGATCGAAACTCGCCGAGGTGCTCCGCGTTCCCACTTCCGCATTCCGCGTTGTGCTGGCGGGCTTCGCGCTCTCGTGCAGCAAGCCAGAACCCGACGCGTATCAGTCCGTCGCGAACAAGGTGATCGTCACGATCCCCCGCGGCGCGACGTACTACCAGGCGCTCGATTCGCTCGAGGCCCACGGGATCATCAAGAACCGCGACTGGTTCAGCCTGTACGCGCGTGTGCGCTGGCTTCCCTCCAACCTGAAGAGCGGCGTCTACCTCCTCGACCCCGACGAAAGCTGGAGCAGCATCGTCACCACGCTCAAAAAAGGTCGCGGGATGGAAACGCGCTTCACCGTGCTCGAGGGGATGATGGGCTTCGAGGTGGCCGAGCGCGCGCGCTCGTGGCTTGGCATATCGCCCACTGCGTTCAAGGCGGCCATGCGCGACACGGCGTTGGAACGGGAACTTGGTCTCAAGGACACACCCGCGGGCGTCGAGGGTTACATGTATCCGACAACGTACGTCGTGCCGATGCGCATGCCCGCGCGGGACCTCATGCGGGTCATGACGCACGAATTCATCGCGCGCTGGCAACCCGAGTGGGATGCGCGCCTCCTCGAGCTGCACATGACGCGGCACGAGATCGTCACGCTCGCGTCGATCATCGAAGCGGAAGTCCGCTACGGTCCCGATCGGCCGTACGTCTCCGCGGTCTATCACAACCGGCTCAAGGGCGGCATGGCGCTTCAGGCCGACCCCACCGTCGTGTATGCGCACGGCCGCCGGCTGCGTCGCGTGTGGGAGCGGCAGCTGCAGATCAAATCGCCCTACAACACCTATCTGCATACCGGGCTGCCGCCCGGTCCGATCAATCAGCCCAGCGACTCCAGTCTGATCGCGGCGCTCTACCCCGCCCCGATCGGCTACCTCTACTTCGTCGCACAGCCCGACGGCAAGCACATTTTCTCGGCGTCGTACGCCGATCACCTCGCGGCGATCAGGCGCGCGCGGCAGCGGCCAGCGCCCGAGCAGCGCTCTCCGGGTCCGGCGCGCTCAGCACCGCCCCGATAACCGCCACGCCGGCGGCACCACCGCTGATGATCTGCGGCGCGTTCACCGCCGTGATGCCGCCGACCCCGATCACGGGAATGTCCTCCGGGGCGAGACGCGCGAGTGCCGCGAAGCCCTCCGGGCCAAGCGCGGGTCCCGCGTCCGCCTTGCTGGGTGTCGTGAAACAGGGACCGACGCTCCAGTAGTCGGCAGGCAGTCCGGCGGCGCGAGCCGCTTCATCGGCTGATCCAACCGAGATGCCGAGCAGAAACCCCGCCGGCAGATGGGGGCGGAGGGGAGTGAGCGGCACGTCCTCCCAGCCCAGGTGAGCGCCGGCGGCCCCCGCGGCAAGCGCGATATCGACGCGATCGTTGACGAGAATGGGAACGGGCAGCGCGTCCACCAACGCCCGCGCCAACTCCACGACGGCCGAGGGTGTGCCATCTTTCCAGCGGACCTGAATCATCGTGGCCCCGCCGCGCACCGCGGCGCGGCAGACCCCCACCGGATCGCGCCCCTTGAAGAGATCGGGATCGGTGATCACCATCAAGCGCAACTGATCGACGAGCGCCATGACTTCCCCCAAGATCCTGCGCGGCCTGCGCGGCGCCACCACAGCGACCGCCAACACCAGTGAGGCGATTCTGGAGGCGACGCAGGAATTGCTCGCCGCGCTTCGCGATGCCAATGGCTTTGAGCCAGGTGACGTGGAGAGCGCCATCTTCACGTCGTCGCCCGACCTCACGGCCGACTACCCCGCTCGCGCCGCGCGGCGGCTCGGCTGGACCGAGGTGCCTCTCCTTGGCGCTGCCGAGGTCAACGTTCCGCCGCCCGCGGGACTGCCGCGCTGCATTCGGGTGCTGCTGCACTTCTATAGCAGCAAACCCCAGCGCTCGCTCAAACATATGTATCTCAGAGAGGCGGCGAAGCTGAGACCAGACCGATGACCGCCTGCCCGCCCGTCAAGGTCACGGCTCGCGGAGCAGAGCGCTGGAAGCAGGGCCATCCCTGGATTTACCGAAGCGATGTCGCTGAGGAGCCGGACAAGACACCCGGCATCGTCCCGGTCACGGACCGCAAAGGCAAGTTTCTCGGCCAGGCGCTGTACTCGCCCAGATCCGAGATCCGGCTGCGCCTGCTCACCCGCGGCCAGGAGCCGATCGTCGCACAGTGGTGGACGCAGCGCATCGCGGCCGCCGCAGGGCGACGCAACGGGATCGCCGCGAGCGCCTGGCGCGTCGTGCACGCGGAAGGTGACGCGCTGCCATCGCTGGTTATCGACAAGTACGGACCCTGGATCGTCGCACAGCTGCTCTCCGCCGGACTCGAAACGGCACGGGCCGACATCATCGCCGGTATCACCGCGGCGCTCGATCCGGAGGGGATCCTGCTGCGCAACGACGCCGCAATACGGCGCCACGAAGGATTGCCCGAGGAGGTTGTCCTGGCCTCCGGCCAGGTCCCCGAGGTCGTCGAGGTCTTGGAGGACAGCGTGAAGTACCTTGCTGCTCCGTGGTCAGGACAAAAGACGGGCGCTTTTTTGGATCAACGCGAGAATCGGGCGCTGGTCGGCCGGCAGACCAAGCCCGGCGGTCGAGCCCTCGACCTCTTCACGTATCACGGCTCGTTCGCGCTGCATCTCGCGCGCCAGGCGAAAGAGGTGCTGGCGGTCGATCAGAGCACCGACGCCTTGGCTCGGGGCGCCGAGAATGCACGCCTCAATGCCATCGACAACATCGAGTGGCGTGAAGCGAATACTTTCGACCTGCTGCGAGATTTGGAGCGCCTCCGCGAGCAGTTCGATACGATCGCGCTCGATCCACCCGCGTTCGCGAAGACAAAGGCGAACCTCGAGCGGGCCGTCGCCGGCTACAAAGAGGTGAACCTGCGAGCGATGAAGATTCTGGCGCCCGGTGGCGTGCTGTTCACGTCGTCATGCTCGTATCACGTCAGCCGCGACATCTTTAACGCCATGCTCGCCGACGCCGCCCGCGACTCCGGCCGTCGCATCCAGTTGCTCGCGGCGACCGGCGCCTCCAGCGACCACCCCGAGCTGCTCAATGTGCCGGAGACGGGCTATCTGAAAGGTGTGTTGTTGCGCGCGATCGGTTGATCGTTGTGTACTGCGCCCTGAGAGGGCGCACTACCGCCCCGGCTTGAGAATCCACTCCGCGATGGCGCTGACCACCTCGGGCATAATGGGCATCGTCGGGTTCTGGTAGGTTGGGAGCTGAGCGGCCAGCGTCGTATCCGTCGCCTGCTTCAGCACGTGATTCGCGAGCGGGACCACTACGAGCGAGGCGTCGGGCTTGGCTGCGTGCAGCCGCTCCGCGTCGGCGACAGTGATCTGGATATCTCGCCCTCCCTGGACGATCAGCACCGGCTGGCGCACCTGCTTGATCGCCGCGACAGGATCGAACGACGCCAGTGACTTCATGAAATTCTGGTTGATCGGCACGAACAACGCCGCGAGCTGCGGCGGCACGTCTGCGGGCCGCTCCCCGCGCAGGTACTGCGCCATCGCGGTGTCGTAGCGAACCAGCGTCGCGCTGTCGAATTGACGGGCGAGCTGCTCCCGCATGACTATCCCGAGCGAGCGGCCGAGCCCCGCGACACTGACCACGCCGGCGACCGGCTTGCCGCTGCGCGCGGCGATGAACGCCAGCGCCGACCCTTCGCTGTGGCCGAGCAACACGACCTGTGAGAATCGCGCGTCGTGCGCCAGTGACTCGGCTGCCGCACGGGCGTCGGCCGCAAAATCTTCGAGCGTCAGATGCGCGATATCGACCGATCCGCTGGTGCCGGGCAACACGCGCTTGTCGTACCGCAAGGTCGCGATGCCGCGCTCCGCGAGTCGCCACCCGAGCTGCGCGTACGAATTTGGCCGGATTCCCATGACCGAGTTGCCGTTACGATCGGTCGGTCCCGAGCCGGCGATGATGACGGCGACCGGCACCGGCCGCGTTACCCCGCGCGGCAACGTCAGCGTGCCGCTCAGCTGCAGCGCGCCGCTGCGGATGGTGTAGGGCGATTCGATCGCGGATGCCGGGGGGACCGTGTCCGCGACCGCTACCGGATTCTGGGCCTGGGCTAACGCCACGAGAGCCAGGTTGAGGACAGTCATGTTGCTCCTTTATTGTCGCGCCCTAAAAGGGCCCGGATTACGATTTCCCTTGCTCTCTCTTCCATAACACGTACGACTGCACGACGGGAATCACGGCGACGAGGATGATCGTCGCGACGAACAGGACCAGAAACGCCGAACGCGCAACGAACGCGCCGATCGCCAGCACCAGACCGCCGATCACCATCAACCAGCCGCCGGTGCGATGCGTGCGCCGCCACACCGTGTCGCTCGACAGCGTCCAGGGCGTGCGAATGCCGATGAACCAATTCGGCTCGACACGCGTGAGATAGTTGCCCAGAAAGACGAACAGCAATCCGACACCGAGGGGCATGAGCCGGTCGATTCGTACGCCATAGCCGAGGCCGGACGCAATGATCAATGCGTGCGCGAGGAGCAGGAACAGGATCACCGCGTTGGCGATGAGCCAGTAGCTGCTGAAGAACTTGGCATAGTTCTCCCGCCGCGGATCGACCTTCGGCAGCACGTTGAACAGCACCGTCATGAAGACGAGCAGGGCAGGCACGATCGAGACCGCCATCAGGCGGCTCGAAAAGCCGTCCGGCGTGCCGTTCAGACTCCAGTGCGTCACCATCGTGGGAGGGAGGCGCGGACAGGCCCACACCGACACCCCGGCCGCGAACGCGGCGATCACGATGCCAAACCAGCGGCTACGCATTGCTCTCTCCCCCGAAGCGAGTCATGAAGTAGCGCACGACCTCTTGAAACACGGTCGTATTCAGCCGGTAGCGGATGAACTGCCCCTCCCGCTCGGTGGCCACGAGGTCCGCCGCCTTGAGCACTCCCAGGTGGTGCGATACCGAGGCGAAAGCCATCGGGAACTGCTCCGCGATCTCGCCAGCCGTCCTGTCTTTCTCGGTCAGCAGCTCGAGGATGCGACGCCGCGTGGGGTCGGCCAGCGCCCGAAACAGGGAGTCATCCATTGGGCGAGATATTTATACAATCGTCTAAATATGTCAAGTAAAGTTGACTAAATCGGCCCCCATCACAAGCTTGCAAGCCATGTCCGGGAGGGCCCTAGACCGCTCGGCAGCGGTGCGCCGCGTGTTGGGCGGATTGCTCGTCGCGAATATCGCCGTCCTGATCGCCAAAACGGTGATCGGTACGGTCGCCGGCTCGCTCGCCGTCATGGGCGACGCGCTCCACTCCTCCGTTGATGCGGTCTATAACGTCCTCGGTTTGATCGTCATGCGCGTGGCCGCGCGCGCCCCGGACGAGGAGCACCCCTACGGCCATGGCAAATTCGAGACACTCGGCGCGCTGGGCCTCTGCGTCTTTCTCTCCATCACGTGCTTCGAGCTGCTGCGCAGCGCGATCTCCCGGCTCGCCACGGGCGGTCAGACGGTTCAGATCACGGACCTCGGCCTCGTGCTGCTCCTCGCGACGCTCGCGACGAATGTGTTCGTCGCCTGGTACGAAAACCGCCGCGGTCAGCAGCTCGCAAGCGAGCTCCTGATCGCCGACGCCTCCCACACGCGCACCGACGTGTTCATCACGATCGGTGTCCTCATCGGCGTGCTACTCTCGCGCCAGGGCTACATGTGGGTGGATCCGGTGGTCGCGATCGTGGTCGCGCTCCTGATCGTGAGGGTCGCCTATCAGATTCTGCAGCGCACCGTGCCCGTGCTCGTCGACGAGCGGGCGATTCCCGAGCCCACGATCCGCCAGTCGGCACAGGCGGTCGAAGGTGTGGTAAGCGCGTACCGAATCCGCTCGCGCGGCGGCAATGCCGGCAGCCGCTACGCTGAGGTGACTATCGCGGTCGATCCGAACGCGAATGTCGCGGCCGCACATGCGATTGCCGATGCTGTCGAAGAAAAACTCAAGAAAGAACTGGAGCTCGAGGAAGTGACCGTGCACGTCGAGCCATGCTGACTTCCCTTCCCTTCGAGCGCGCCAGCAAGAAGACGGGCATGCCTCCGGTGCGCCGGACGCCCCGCTCGCTCAAGCAGGAATATCAGGAGTTCATCCTGCAGCGACTCGAGGAGTACAAGAACACCGTGCCGCGCGCCGAGCTGCTGCAGATCGGCGATGAGGCCGTGCGCGAGCTGCACACAACCGCGCAGGATCAATACCTGCTCACCGAGGTGCTGCTGCTCGAGCACGTCGATCGCATTATCGCACAGCGGCTGCGGCTGCCGTCGTTCCCGCGGTGGCGGCAAAAACACCGGGCCCTGCGCGAAGCGCAGCGCGAGCCGACACATTGGGGATTCGACCGCGCGCATCCGATCGTTCCCTGGGCTTCTCGGGTGGAACCGAAGGACATCATCGTGGTCCTCGGCGCCGCGGCGCTGGCGGAAGCGCTCTTCCTCGCCGCACATGACGCGGACGTATTTCTCCTCGACCAGGACCTGGGGGCGGTAGAGGCTGCGGAGGGGCGCGCCGTCAGCGAGCAGCTGGGTGGTGGCGCGTTCCAGGCACTCGTGATCAACTTCGGCAGCTGGTTCCCCGACCTTGCCCCGTCGCTCGTCGTGATCGCACCGGCCAGCCTGGCCCAGCTGCGCACCAAAGAGCGCGCGTCCCTGATCGCAGATCTTCAAGTCCGGACGCCGTCGGGTGGCGTGCACGTGGTACTCCCACCGGCCGCGGAAACCCGCGAAGTCATCCCCCTCGGCCCTGAGGTGCTGCAGTCTCTGTATCGCGGGTGGCAGGTCCAGCGTCAGGCTGGCC
>QHUJ01000021.1 GCA_003221895.1 Gemmatimonadota bacterium
AATCCCAACAGCTCGTAGGCGCGCGCGCGCTCGTAGCCGGTCAGCCGCTCGCGCAGCGACGCATGAGCGGAGCTGAGCGCTTGGCGGTAGTCGAGATTCTCGAACGACTGCTGCGCCCGACGCAGCGTGGCGTTCTGGATCGTTTGGGCGGAAAGGACGACTGGTAGAAGGAGCAGTACCGCAACGGGCAAGCAGGTCGGGCGTCGCATCACTCCGGGCCTCCCCCCTCCTGGTCGAGCA
>QHUJ01000023.1 GCA_003221895.1 Gemmatimonadota bacterium
CGGCGTGTCAGTGACATTTACGACCCGTGACGCCGACACGGGACTCGCCGTAGCTGTGATCGTAGCGCTCCCCGCCGACGCGAATGTCGTGATTACCGTCGAATCGAGCGTAGCGACACCGGAGACGTTCGCAGTTGCGGCATCAGTCGTCGACCACGTGACGCTGTCATGCGTCGCCACATGCCCGAGCGAATCGAGCACGGTGGCATAGAACGGCGCATTTTGACCGGTACGCATCGTCACATCAGGAACGCCGAAATTCGCCGGGCTGATCGTGATTGTTGCGGGAATCTGATCTACGCTCACGAGAACAGTGTCGGCGAGCGCGCCCGACGTAACGATGACCCTGCTCTGACCCTCATCCACCGCGGTAATCACGCCCGTCGTCGTGTTGACCGTCGCCACGCCGGTGCTCTGCGACGTCCAGCCGAGCCCGGATGGCGCGACCGGATTCCCGCGCGCGTCGTTCGCGGTTATGGCAGGCGTGAGCGTTGCTCCGACGCT
>QHUJ01000022.1 GCA_003221895.1 Gemmatimonadota bacterium
TGCCGACCCCGGAACGCTTCCGCTGCGCGACGGGGATCTTCATGCCGGCGCGCGGAATGGGCGTCGTCGGAGCGTCCGTGACCTCCGTGGGCGTATCCGCCGCGGCGGTGCGCGCCGGGCGCGGGCCCGACGGAGGGGGGGGGGCATCGGGCGCTGGCCTTTGTGTGTTCCGGGCCTGGGAGCGGTGACCGGCTGTTCCGGCCAGACCGCCGTCGCGAACTCTTCCATCGTGGCAAACCGCTGGTCCGGCTCCTTCGAGAGCGCGCGCGACACAGCGCTCGTGAGGTACTCGGGCGTCCCGACGCGCTTGCCGCTCACGCGGGGTATCTCCTCGAAGATGTGCTTATAGAGGATTGTATGAACAGAATCCCCGGTGTACGGCAGCTCGCCGGTGATCATGCGGTACGCCACCACGCCAAGCGAGTACTCGTCGGCGCGGCCGTCGACGGTGCCGCCTTTCGCTTGCTCAGGAGCGATGTAGTGCGGCGTCCCGATGATCATGCCGGTGCCGGTGAAGCCGCTCGCCGCCTGCAACGCCTTCGAGATGCCGAAGTCCGTCAGCATCACCCGGCCATCGTGGTCGAACATGATGTTCGCGGGCTTTACGTCCCGGTGCACCACCCCGCGCTGATGCGCGTGACCCAGCGCGCACGCCGCCTCCCACAGTACGCGCTGGATGTAGTCGAACGTCAAAGTTTGTTTCTGGTCGAGCACGTCCTCCAACGACGTTCCTTCGACGTACTTCATCGTGAAGTAGTTGAGGCCGCCATCACTCTCGACGCGATAGATCGGGATGATATTCGGGTGGTCGAGCTTCGCTGCCGTCTTCGCTTCCTGCTGGAAGCGCTTGACGATCTGCTCGTCCATCGAGATGTCGGGTGGCAGGACCTTGATCGCGACTTCGCGCTCGAGTGTCAGATCGTGAGCGAGAAAGACGGCGCCCATGCCGCCCCTCCCCAACATCCGCTCGACCTTGTATTTCCCCTCCACCAGACGCTGCAGCCGGGCCATGAGGCCTTCGGTGCCGCTCGCGATCGCGTTCAGCGTGCTGCCGCCGGTCACGTCCGCACCACAGGCGGAGCAGAACTTGCTGCCGTTGGGAAGCGGAGTGTGGCACTTCAGACACTCCATCATGGACCCCGCGGCTCCCGTCATGGCCGCCGGAACGAGCCGAATAAGGAGTGCGGCATGCCGCTCGCCCCACTGAGGGTGTTGGACAGTTGCGGCCGAGGCTTACTACGTCGTGGCGTTTGAGAGGGCGGTCCCGGGAAGATCAAGTTGCAGGTGCGGACGAAGGCGAGCAGGGTGATCTCGCGAACGCACATCGAATAGCGCTCCGCGACCCCGGCGTAGTCCACCACCGCCAGGTAGTACGACCCCGCCGGCAGGTCCGCCATGATGGTTTCGGTCGATCCTGCGGCGACGGACGAATCGACCTCCGTCAGCGGACCGGTGGAGCCCGGAACCGTAAGCACATACACGTCGATGTCGGACGAATCCCGCCCCACCACAAACGGCCGGCCTTGCAGGCGAATCAGCACCGAGTCTCCGATGCCGTGCGATGGGACTTCGAGGCGATACCAGTCGATCTCGAATGGGTTGTCGATGTTCATGGTATCGCTGAACGCCACCGTCGACACGTGGATCCGCCCCAGAGGATTGGGCTTTGCAGGAATGCTGTCGACATAATGGCAGAGGTCATTCTCCTCA
Source organism: Gemmatimonadota bacterium (assembly GCA_003221895.1). Taxonomy (GTDB): domain Bacteria; phylum Gemmatimonadota; class Gemmatimonadetes; order Gemmatimonadales; family GWC2-71-9; genus 20CM-2-65-7. The sequence continues at coordinate 1,711 of QHUJ01000022.1, forward strand.
TAGGCATCCGGCGGGATCCGCGCATCGGCCGTGAAATAACCCTTGGCGACCGTCAATCCATACCGCTGCGGACGAGAGAAGAACGTGAGGACGTGGATCGCATGACTCGGCTGTGTCTTCAGGGCGACCGTCGTGGACTCACGCGGGACCTGGGGAGGATCGAACTCGTACCCCTGGCAGTGATAGAAATCCGAGCCGATGTAATCGCCGCCGGGGCGTCCATAGAACTTCTCAACCGGGTCTCCTGGACCGCCCGCGTTATAGCCGAGTGAGTCGATCAGGAAGGTTCTGGTGGCCGCCGTATCCCCGAACGAGGGATACTTGATGAAGAACGTGAGTGCCTGCGTGGTATCGCTGGTGCTGAAGCGAAACCAATCCATGCCCAGCGTCGCACGATCGACGGGCTCGAACGCGAGGGCCGGATTGGTGAACAGGATCGGCGCGAGGAGCGTCCCCGGCCACGGGCCCCCCTGATCGAGATCGATGAGAGACGGGACGCTGTCGTTGGGCTCGAAGATGTCGTCCTTGAGCACGTTCGTGAGCGCAGTGTCGAAGCCGAACACGCCGCCGCCGAGATAGAACAGCGAATCCGTATGAGCAGGCGGCGGCACCCAGAAGGAAATCCGGCCCAGGCCGGTCGAGTCGCGGAAGCGTGAGAAGGGGTACTCGATCAGATTGACGCCGCCGAGGCTCGCCAGAAACATGGAATCGACGCCCACGCCGTAGACGGTCACGACCTGGCCAAAATGCGCGGTGGCGGGGCGCACGCTGTCGATTTCGAGAGGATTGGAAACGCGCAGCACGAGATCTGCTTCCTGGGCCTGCTCGAACGCCACGATCCGGGCCCCAATGTCCACGTTTCCGCTGTTGACGCCGGTCACGGTGGCATAACCGCCGCCGTCGTTTTCGACGCGGGCGATCGAGCTGCTCCCGGTGCTGAATTCGAAGGCGACGTTCGTGATCGCCTGGGTATCGGCGCCGCTGACTCGCCACGCCTGCGCGTAGACGGAAACATCCTGGCCCCGGAACACGACATGCGACGGGGCGTCGAGTGTCACGAAAACCTTATCGCTTTTATCCGTCGGGAAGGCACAAGCGGCACTCATGAGTGCCGCTGCCAGAGAGGCTCGATTGAGACCGCGCACAGTGCAATCCGGGAGCTTGAGGGACGAACATACAATACGGGGGACTGCCGGGCCAGACAGTGAGTTAGAGCGTGCCGCGACGCTTCAGCTCGAGATACTTCGCAACCACCGCCTGCGCGGCGCGTTGTGGTGTGACATCAATCACGAGGACACCCGCGCGCCGCATGTGCCCCAGCGCCTCTTCACGCGCATGCAACAGCTCCTCGGCCGCCGCTTTGCGAAACGCGTCGCGCGACGTGGCGGGTCGCAGTGTCGCGGCCGCATCGATCTCCGGATTGCGCAGCGTGACGGCGAGCGGCACGTGGCGGGGCCGCAGGGTAGCGACGTTGGCGACGAGCGCGTCGGACGCGAAGCGATCGATGACGTCGGTGAACAGGACGGTCAGCGCGCGTTTGCGATTGCGCGCCGCGAGATAGCGGAACGCGCCAGGGTAATCCGGCTCGACCAGCTTGGGTTGCACGACAGCCAGCACGTCGAGAATCCGCCGGACGCCGGTGCGCCCGCGCTCGGGCGCGACAAAATGCTGCACGCCGTCGGCAAACGTCATGATGCCGACGTTGTCGTCGTACTGCGCGGCCGCATACGCGAGCTCGAGCGCTGCCTGCACGGCGAAATCGATCCGGGCGGCGCCGGCCGTGACTTCGGCAGTCATCAGTCGCCCCGTGTCGAGCACCAGGAGCACCTGCTGGCGCCGTTCCGCCTCGTACTGCCGCGTGATGACCTTCCGGCGTCGCGCCGTCGCCTTCCAGTCGATGTGCCGCAGGTCGTCGCCGGGCACCCATTCGCGCAGCGACTCGAACAGGCGACCCTCGCCCAGCTGCCGCACCGGTTTCGTTCCCGTGTCGCGCCGGCGCAGCGCTTCCGCGACCGACGCCCGCAACCTCACGGAAGCGAGCGACGGGTAGACGACAACCTCCCACGGCAGCTCGAACCGGAAACGACGCCGCCCCAATCCCAGCGGGCCGGCGCTGTCGACGAAGAAGCCGCCCATCACCTCTCGCCCCCGTCGTACCGGAACGACCGGCCCCGTGTCTGTGGTCGCCGATGCCCCAGGCACGCGAACCAGGCGCGGCGGCTGCGTGCCACCCAGAATGTCCGGCCGGACTTCCCGCACGCTGAGTCGTGCCCGTCGCGACGATGTATTGGCCCAGCGATAGGTCACTTCGCCCACGTGCCCGACGGACAACGCGGCCAGCGGATCGCGTGTCACGAGGAGCGGAGCGGGGGGAAGGAGGCCGCTCGATCCGGGAGCGGCGTCCACGCGAACCGCCAGGGTCGCGTCCAGCCAGATCAATGCGATCAGGACGGCATCCGCGATCAGCATCGCGTCCAGCGCCCACGACACCCAGAACCCGAGCGCGCCGATCACGGCAAATGCCGCGGCAATGGACAGCGAGCGCGATGTCCACAACACGCCGCCGGCGGCGCCTCGCGGAGTGCCGAGCACGACCCAGAGCACGACGAAGCCACCCAGGACGAGAGCGGAGACGACAAACGCGATCAGCATCAGGCGGTGGGGGCTTCGATCCTGTCCAGAATGGCCTTGAGTGCCTGATCCGCGGTCACGCCCTCGAGCTCGAGCTCGGGCGCGACGCTGACACGATGCCGCAGGATCGCGGGGGCGAGCAGCTTGACGTCGTCGGGGATGACGTATTCGCGGTCCTCGAGCAGTGCGGCGGCGCGTGCCGCCTTGAACAACGCGACGCCGGCTCTTGGGCTCGCGCCGAGGGTGAGCGAGGCGGCCTCGCGCGTGGCGCGCACGATTGCCGTGATGTAGCCCGTAATCCGTGGTTCGACGCGGACGGCGTCGACTGCCCCGCGCAGCTGCTCCAACCCGTTGGCATCGATCACAGGCGTCACGCCGTACGTCTCAGTGCGATCGGCTTCGAAACCTTCGCCGTAACGGGTAAGGATGCTCTGCTCCACCGCGGCCTCGGGATACCCGATCTGCACTTTCGCCATGAAGCGATCGAGCTCGGCTTCGGGAAGCGGATAGGTTCCCTCGAATTCGATCGGATTCTGCGTGGCGAACACGGTGAACGTCGCGGTCAGCGGATGGCTCTTGCCGTCCACGGTCACGGTGCGCTCCTGCATGGCCTCGAGCAACGCTGCCTGGGTCTTGGCGGGGGCGCGATTGATTTCGTCGGCGAGCACGAGATCGGCGAAAATCGGTCCCGCGCGGAACGTAAACTCCTGCGTGCCGCCGCCCGTCAGCATGGTGATTCCGGTGATATCGGCCGGCATCAGATCGGGTGTGAACTGAATGCGGACGAAGCGCACACTCATAGCGAGCCCGAGCGTGCGGACCAGCAGGGTCTTCGCCGTGCCCGGCACGCCTTCGAGCAGGATGTGGCCGCGCGCGAGCAGGCAGACGAGGACCTCGCGGATGGCCTTGTCCTGTCCGAGCACGACGCGGCCCAGAGCGTCTAGTATGGCACGCGCGTCGAGCGCGGGCGCAGTTCCTCCCACACGTCCTCCACGGCTTGGGCAGCGGCGAGCACGCGGTCGCCATCGGTCCCACTGCGTTCCTGCATGAGGTGCCGCAGCCGCCGGACGGCGGCGCGGCCTTCAGGCCGCCGCACGGCGAGCTCGAGGCCCTCGAGCCACGCCTCGGTGGGTCCACTGCGGCTCACACTCAGACGTCGCTGCAGACCGGCGACCAGGCGCTGCACGGCAGTGCTGTCGTCGTGCGCGCTTTCGAGCCCCGCGCCCAGCGCCTCGAGATGCTCGAGCGGTGAGCGGCGGCGGCGTTCCACCACATCGCGCGCCGGACCGAAGCGCACGGCCATCACCGCCAGCCACACCAGCCAGATCGCGAGAAGTTGGAGCGCCGCCCATCCCACGGGCGATTGGCGCAGCCAGGCCCACGACAGCGCGATGACGGACTGCGCTTCGCTGCCGAATCCCTGGTGATACTCGTCCACCACGATGCGGCCGCGTCTCCCCTGCGGCGATGCGAGCAGCGGTACCACGACCACCGGGACATCGGTCTCGCGCCACACTTGATTCGTAAACCAACCGGCGTCGGAGGCGAGGGTCACACTACCCCCTCCGGGATACCAGAGCCGCAACAGGACGGGCTGCCCATTTGCGGCGTAGAGCAGCGGCTCGCGGCGCTCCGCCACGAACCCCGTGCACGCGTTCCGCGATGGCGCCTGATGTTTGACGAGTCCCCGGAGCTCGTCGAGCCGTGTCGAATCTCTCGACCGTTGCACGAGTGTGCGCGCGGCCTGCGGCAGGGCTCCCGCCCCGAGACCTGAGGGTCTGACCACGTCGATGCTATCGTCCATCAAGCGATCCGGCTGTAACCGCCAACCGACACACCGCAAAATGCCGCCGCCGTTGCCCGCGCTCAGGACGGCCCCGCCCTGACGGACGTATTTCACGACCTGCTCGAGCTCGGCAGGCTGCAATGGCATCGGCGGATCGAGGACGAGGAGCAGGGCCGCGGGGGCGGGGGAGGGGGGGGGGCGCAATGAATCGCCGGTGAACGCGTAGAGCGGTGCGCGGCGGCGTTGCACAGGGCGGCCCAGCCGGACGAGGATGTCATACACGGCCCGGCTGCCCTGGGGACCGGAGAGAAGCGTGGAGGCGCGGTCGTCCTCCTCCGGCGGTTTGGGCGTGCGATGCGCCGCCCAGACGGCGATCCCGATCGCGACGGCCAGTAGCGCCGCCAGCCAGATCTCAAGCCGGGACGACATGCCTCGTCAATTCCTGCGCCGCCTCGCCAAAGGCCCGATACTCGGCCTCCGGGCAGGGCACAGCGCCGAAAAGGTGGCGATACAGCACGGCGACGAGCGCGACGAAGGACGCGCGACCGGTGTCGTCGAGACGCACTTCCCACAAGTACTCGGCGGGTGTCTTCGACGCGTGGAACTCGAGCGCGTCTACCCGGTCCAGCTCCAGCACGACCGCGAGGAAGCGATGACCTAACGCTTCCACGTAGTGCCCGGCGCTCGCGAGCTCTGCGGCTCGCGCGAGGTGGTGCGCGGCGTCATGCAGTATGCCCGCCCCCCCGGGGCCTTCCGGCAGCGACTCGCGCGTCGACCGGCGGCTAATCCGCCAGACGACGTGGCCGATGTGCGCAAGCATCAGCACGAGGATGAGGATCAGCACGACGAGTAGTGCGTTATAGCCGAAGGGATGCGTGCGCGAGAGGCTGTCGATCCAGTCGATGAAGCGAAACCACAGCCGCCTGAGCCACAGCAGGGGCTCGCGGCGCGCGACCCACTGGTACTCCGGTTGTGTGAACACCGTCCTGACGACCCGCCGGACGGAGTCCGCCGGAATCTGGGCAACAGCCTGCACGACGAGCTGCGGGAGTGCGATCAGCGCAGAGCTCCCAGCTGCTCGCTGAGCACCTCGAGGTCAAACGCTTCGCGACGCACGCGGAGATCGTAATAGAGCAGCGTCAGCACGCATGAGAAGAGCGGCGTCAGCAGGATCGGCAGCGCAGCGGAGAGTATCGTGATCGTCTGCCCCACCATGCGAGACTCCAGCATGACGTACGCGCCCAGCGCGGCGATCGCAAAACCGGGAATGAAAACCACTACGATCGAGACGAGGGAGATGAGGAAGATCTTGACTTTGAAGCCGCGCGTCAGGTCCCAGGAGCGGCCAAAGGAATCCGAAGAAGCGTTGAGCTCCTCGAGCACGACGACCGGAGTGGTGACGGCATAACCGCACGCTACGTAGATCAGGAGCCAGAACCCGCCGATCATCAGGACGAGGACGCCAAAGAGCGCTAAACCACCGGCTCCGCTGCCGGCCATGGCGGGAATGGTCAACGCACCGACCAGGGTGACGCCGATACCGATCAGCCCGAGCAGCAGACCCTTCCCCAAACCGACGAGGAAGAGCGGCATGATCTTGGAGCTTCCCAGCGCGAGGGCGTCCGCCAGCTCGGGGCGCCGGCCGAGGTAGGAGTCAGAGATCACCCGGATCGCGCTCGCCGTGAGAAACACACCCCCGAACCATCGGATCACGAAGATGAAGAATTCGAGCACGGGGTGTTGCTGGCTGCCGCCGGCGAGCTCGGCATAGACGGCGAGGGCGACTGGAAACCAGAGCGCGATGACACCGATCTTCATGAACAGCAGAAAATGACGGCGAAAAATCGTCAGCGCCCCATCCAGGATTTCGCCGAGGTCCATCGGCTTCAGGTCCGCCATGTTACGACTACCTCGGTGTCGGGGATGGCGGTAAGATGAGGACGTGACGCCTTCCGCGCGAGACCTCGATCTCGACCTGCGCCAGCATCACGGCGTCGAAACCCCGGAACACGTGGATATGCGCTTCGAGCTCGCCGGCGTCGGCTCGCGCGTGGCGGCGGCGCTGCTCGACCTGTTCATCCTCTGGCTGGCCACCCTGGCACTCTTGATCATTTACTCCTGGCTCGACGTGGGCGGCAGCGTGGCGCGCGGCTGGGCCGCCGCGATCATGGTGCTCCTCGGCTTCATGCTGTTCTGGGGCTACTTCGTGCTGTTCGAGGCACTGAACAGCGGCCGCACACCTGGAAAGCAGGCGCTGGGGATCCGCGTGGTCATGGATAACGGCCGTCCCGTCACGGCGGGTGCGGCGGTGATTCGCAATCTGGTCCGCTTGCTGGACTGTTACGCGTTCCTCTTCCTCCCCGCGATGGTCATGGTTTTCGTGACGCGCAGCAACCAGCGGCTGGGCGATATGGCGGCGGGAACGATCGTCGTGCGGGACAGGCCCACCACGTGGGCCATCGGCGCGAAGGCTCAGAGCGAGGAGCTCGTCGAAACCGGCCCACCGGAGCTGAGCGAGGACGAGTTTCGCCTGCTCGACCGGTTCCTCGGCCGGATGAACGAGCTCGCGCCGGACGTTCAGAGCCGGATCGGCAGGGACCTGGCGCACCGGTTTGAGGCGCGGATTCCACGCCGGACCGACGATATCAACGCATACCTGGTAGAGGTCTTCACCGCAGAGCAAACCAAGCGGCGCAGCCGCTTCGCCACACGCGCCCAGACTGGTGCGGTAGGCCGTACCACGATGACGGCCGAGCGCTTTCTGGCCCGCAAGCGGGATGCATGGGACGCGTTTCACCAGCTGGCCCTGCGGATGGAGCGCACCGGCGTAGGGGCGCTCGCGGCCGGCGAGATTCCCAAATTCGCCGCGCAATATCGCGAAGTCGCGGCCGACCTCGCCCGCGCGCGTACCTACCAGCTCGACCAGCGGGTCATCGAATACCTGGAGCGCATTGTCAGCGCGGGGCACAACGCATTGTACCGGACGCGCCGGCAGGTCCGTAGACCCATCGAGGAATACGTCCTGCGTGATTTTCCGGCGGCGGTCGTCCAGTCGCGCGTCTATGTGCTCGTCGCTGTCTTGCTGTTCATGGTTCCCGCCGCCGCCGCATACCTGATGATCACGGAACGGCCTGGCATCGCCGAAGACGTCATGCCGCAGGGCATGATCAACCGTGCGGAACAGGCGGCGGCCCGCGACGAAGAGGGACGCACCTACGCGCAGGAGGGCGCCGCCGAACGGCCGGTGGTCGCCGCCATGATCATCCGAAACAACGTCCGAGTGTCGTTCTTGGTGTTCGTGGGCGGTTTGACCTGCGGCCTGCTCACCGCCTGGCTACTGCTCGGGAACGGTATGATGCTGGGATTCGGCTTCGGGTTGTTCAAGAACTACGGCGTGCTGAGTTATATCACCACGTTCGTCGCGGGGCACGGCGTGCTGGAACTGACAGCGATCTTCATCTCCGCGGGCGCCGGCTTCCGGCTGGCGAAGGCGATCATCGCGCCCGGCGATCGCACCCGCAAGGACGCGTTGATCGTCGAGGGCCGGATCGCGGCGCGCATGATCGGGGCGGTCATCACACTGCTGGCAATTGCGGGGACGATCGAAGGCTTGTTGTCGACGAGCGATGCGCCGGCACCATGGAAGCTGGGGGTCAGCGCGGCGACCGTTGTGCTTCTGGTCCTATACCTCCTGAGCGGTTGGACGTATTTGAGGGAGAAACGTCTCACGTCGACATGAATGGCGCGTCGGCACGCACTTTAGGATCCCGACCTGACGACGTGTCCCTAGTTGTTCTGCGCCCCCTGCAAAATCCAGTTGCGAATCAAGTTGATCGTCGCGTTATCCAGGCATGACGCGCCGCTGCAGCCGAACGGCATGCGCGCACCGCTGCCGCCCACGGTCGTCTGGGTCCCCTGAATCTTGTGAACGAGATACGATGAATCGGGGCGGGACGAGCGCACGCGTTCGAGCGCGCCCACCTCGCCGGCGGCATGTTCG
>QHUJ01000090.1 GCA_003221895.1 Gemmatimonadota bacterium
AACGCCGGCCCTCACGCATCGAGTTCGCCGCGGGCCAGCCCGGAGCACTGATCTTCGTCGCCGACTCGGGATTGGGAATCGCGCCCGAGGACCGGGAGAAAGTCTTCGAGCCGTTCTACACCACCAAGGACCCCGGCCGCGGCACGGGGCTCGGTCTGGCAATCGTCGCGCGGTCGGTTCACGAGATGGGCGGAGTCGTGTGGGTCGATGCCGCCCGCGAGGGCGGGGCGGCGTTCAAACTGTTCTTCCCCATCGCCGTCAATCTGCCCCGATGAAACGCGTTCTCGTGGTCGATGACGAACCCGGCCTGCGGCAGAGCCTGGGCCTCCTCTTGACGGATGCCGGGTACACCGTGACGGCCGAGCAAAACGGCCGCCGGGCGCTCGATCGGGCGACTGCTGAGCCGTTCGACCTCATCTTGTGCGACGTGCGCATGCCGGAAATGGACGGGCTCACATTCGTGCGGCAGTACCGCCAGCGGGGGGGCAGCGCGCTGGTGATCGTCATGAGCGCGTACGGCGGTGAGGATGCGGCGATCGCGGCGATGCAAGAAGGCGCCTACGACTATCTGCCCAAGCCGTTCCGTCCCGATGAGGTCGTACTCACGCTGCGCAAGGCGGAAGAGCGGGAGCGGTTGCGGGAAGAAGTCGCGGGCCTCAAGGCGCAGCTCGCCGCCGGACCTGCAGAGCGTGGCCTTGTTGCCGAGAGCGGCGCGATGCGCCGGGCGCTGGCGCTGGTGGCGCGCGTCGCCGAGCATAACACCACGGTTCTGATCACCGGCGAGAGCGGCACGGGGAAAGAAGTGATCGCCCGGGCAATTCATCGCGCGAGCCCGCGCGCGACCAGGGCGTTCGTGGGCATCAACTGCGCGGCGATTCCAGAAGCGTTGCTCGAATCGGAGTTGTTCGGCCACGTGCGCGGCGCCTTTACCGGAGCGAGTACGGACAAAACCGGACTGTTCGAGGCGGCGACTGGCGGCACGATCCTGCTGGATGAGATTGGCGAGCTGCCGGTCGGCCTTCAGGCCAAGCTGTTGCGCGTGCTGCAGGAGGGCGAGATCCGCCGCGTCGGTGATCAGAAGACGCGTAAGGTAGACGCGCGCGTGCTTGCAGCCACGGCTCGCGATCTGGACGCGGAAATACGAGCTGGGCGCTTCCGGGAAGACCTCTTCTACCGGATCAACGTCGTCGCCATCGAGCTGCCGCCGTTGCGCGAGCGGCACGAGGACATCGCCCCGCTCGCCCGGCACTTCACCGCCCAGCTCGCGCAGCGTTTCGGCCGGCCGCTGGCGTTGCGCGATGACACCATCGCCTGGCTCGAAGCCCAGGAGTGGCCGGGCAATGTTCGCGAGCTCGAGAACTCGATCGAGCGGGCGGCCGTGCTGTCGGGAAGGGAGCTGCTCGAACCGCGGGAGTTCACCGACGCACCGCGCACCACGCACGACGCACCCGTTGGGACGCTTGCAGACCTCGTTGCCGCCACGGAGCGTGAGGCGATCATCGAGGCCCTCAAGCGGGCCACCGGCAATCGACGCGAAGCGGCGGGGAGTCTCGGCGTGAGTCTGCGAACGCTGTTTTACAAGATCGATCGGTACGGGATCAGCTAGTGCAAGATTCTGCACTGATGAAGCGTTCTGCAGTACTTCTGGGGAGCATCTTACATCGTAAGGCATAGCAGCGCCTTGACTTAGCCTTCGGCACAGATCGTGTACTAGGAGCCTGCCAACGGAGGCAAAATGGGCAACAAGGGTTTCAGCATGATCGAACTGATCGCCGTGCTCATCCTGATCGGCGTGATCGCCTCAATCGGGTTTCCGCGGCTGCGCAACGGGCTCGAGAAGCAAAACGTCCGCAGCTCCAAGGCGTTGATCGCCACGTTGGCGGCGACGGCGCGCGGCGCGGCGATTCAGCGCGGTTGTCCGGCGACGCTGAACATGACGGCGGACAGCGTCTGGGTCACCGCGTGCGGCGTCAACCCTCCGGCCGCGAACGTGCAGGTCGGGACGAAGAAGATGGTGGGCAGTGAGTTCAGGGTGACGCTCAACCCGAGCGTCGCGAGTGTGGTGTACGATCCCCGCGGCATCGCGAGCGTCTTCCAGCCCCGGACGATCCGCGTCATTGGTCCGCATTACCAGGATTCCGTCATGATCAATGAAGTCGGGAAGGTGATCAAGCAATGAGCACCATCAAGAATCGGCGCGGTTTTACGATCGTCGAAATCATCATCGCCATCATCGTGCTCACGGTCGGCGTGCTCGGCATGGTGACGACCGCGGCGCTGGTGACTCGCATGATCGCGCGGGGCCAACGGTCGGCGTCGGCGTCGGCGTTCGCCGCGCGGCGTGTCGAGCGGATGCGCATCGCGGCCTGTATCGTCGCGCAGCGTACCAATGGGCAGGACACGCTGTATCGCGGCTCGCAGTGGGTGGCGATCAATGCCTGGACGTTCACCGATCTGGGCAATCTGAATTACCGGCTGAAAAACGTGTCGACCTATCGGACCGTGAAGAACCGGGTACGTAGAGATTCCACGGAGACTACGATCTCATGCAACACATTCCTATGAGCCGCCACGCGCGCGGTTTCACGATGGTCGAGCTGATCGTCGCCCTGGTCCTGCTGGGCATCGTAAGCACGGCGCTGTATCGCGTGCTGGTGAACAACCAGCGCCTCTACATGGCGCAGACGGAGCGCATCGATCTGTCGCAGAACATTCGCGCCGCCGGCGCGATTCTGCCGGCCGAGTTCCGTGAGCTCGATGCCTCAGAGGGCGACATCCTGGCGATGTCGTCAGACAGCATCTACCTCCGCGCGATGCGCTGGCTGGGCTTCTTGTGCAACACGCCCAGTTTGGCCGCCATCAATAACGTCTCGCTGATCGTTCGCGGTGGCGCCCCGGGACAACCGCTGTTTTTCGGGGGTCGTCAAATCAACCAGACGGACTCGTTGCTGATCTACTACGACGGTAATCAGGCATCGCGGACGGACGACTTCTGGGCGATCGCAGGAATCATCGCGGCGCCCAACGGACAGAACTGCAACGACGGAACGAACGGACAACGTCTGCTCACGAGCGTCAACCTCCTTGGCCTGGGCCCGGCCGTGACTGGGGCGATCA
>QHUJ01000091.1 GCA_003221895.1 Gemmatimonadota bacterium
TAGGCGGCACGCTTGGCGCTCGCCACCCTGCAGGGCTGTTCGACGGTCCGCTCTCTTAGAGCGCGGGGTCATGCGAACTCTGCACTCCGTCTCCAGGAGAGTTCATGATCCGCGTCGCCGGCATCTTGATCATCGCCCTTGGCGTGTTCACTCTTCGCGGGCAGTTTGCACCTGACCGGTTGGTAACGCAAAGCCAGAGCTGGCTGTCGACGCAAGGTCTCATCACCTCATTTAGCACCAGCTGCTATGGTGGCGGCTTCCATACGGTCCGTGTCTGCAGTGTGCGATTGAACTACCGATATCGGATCGCCGGAGAGAACTTCGATAATGGACGGATCACGTTCAACGACGACAACCTCGATACGATCGATGATGTCCGGCAATACCGGGCTCGGTACGCCGTTGGACAAAGCGTTCCGGTGTTCTACGACCCACGCAACCCAACCGACGCGGTCCTGGAGCGGACCGCATCCTGGGGTCTGTGGGATCTCTTCGCCGGTGCCGCAGCAGTCTTGGTCGGTGCTCTCATGCTATTGCCTCGGAGCTGGATCTACAGGTTGGGTGGTGCGCCAATCGACGTTGCGGAAAGCTGAGTCAGTCAAGTGATCGACGAGTCATCCGTTCGGAACCGTGCGTGGCGTGCCGCCTAACACGCGCGTGAAGCTGCCGGCGCCGTCTTCTGCGGAGGCCATCGATTGATGAAATCGTCAAGCTCGCGCCGCAGCTTACGCGCATTTCGTTAGGCAGCAGCGGCCATGACAACTACTGTCACCGACACGCCCCGAGATGAGTTGAGTACCAAGCCGAGTGTACGCGGCATCGCGCACGCCACTGTTATTCTCCTCGCCCTCGCGGCTATTCGCATTGACGCCCTCTGGATGTGGCTAGCGAACCGACGCAATTGGGCGAGCTGGGGGTTCGGTCCCGGGATGCCGGCGGCATGGGACGATGCTTTCTATTATTTGCGCAGCCACCTCGCGTGGGTCGCCTTTACAGGCGGGTTGGCGAGCGTGCTGTTCGCAGGATCGTTATTCCGGGTTGAGAGGGGCCGCATGCGCTGGTTTACGCTATTTTTCGCTCTTGCAATCTTCGTATTCATCATGGTCTCGAGACTCCGGTCCTACCCATGACAGCGCTGCCTGGCTGCTGCCTAACATGCGCCTGAAGCTGGCGGCGCCCGTCCTCGGCGGTAAAATTGCGTCTGTGGACAGGAAAGCACGGCGCCGCAGCTTAGGCGCTTAGTCTACGGCCTTTTCGCAACAGCTTCTTCACCGGTGTGGTGGCACCCATGGATGCTCCTCCGGCACGGTGTGGAATCAAGAGGATGGATAATTGGCAAGGAGCCTGCCAATCACATGGGCATTCGTTATCAGTACATGGTCGACGGAACGTCCTATGAGGGCACCTTAGGTGGTTATCCTCTCAATCAGATCCAGCTTGGAGACTCGATTCGGGTCACCTATCTGCCGGATGCACCACAGGTATCCCGGCCTGATCTGTCGCAAACTGCTCGCGGGTGGTGGTTCCTCCCCTTTGTTTTGCTTCCAGCAGTGGCCATTGCGGCCGCCTTCGGGGCGGTGCGCCCTGGGGCGCAGCCAGCCGCCTAACATGCGCTTGAAGCTGACGGCCCGCGGCGGCCGCTTGGTAAGGAATGGGTCTGTCTTGTCTGCGGCCGCCGCGGGCCGCAGCTTAAGCGCGATTCGTTAGGCAGCCCATCCAGAGTTCGGTTCCGAATGAAATGCGTGTTTTGCGAGATCGTTGAGGGGAGATCACCAGCCAGCGTGATCTTTCAGGATGAGGCCCTCATGGCCTTCATGGCCCTGCGGCCTACCGCTCCCGGTGAGTGCCTCGTGATTCCCAAGCGACATGTTGATCACTTTACGGACCTCGATGACGAGATGGCGCAGCGGATCATGCTAGTCGCGCAGCGGATCGGTCGTCGACTACGCGCCGAGTTCAAGCCGTTACGGGTCGGCATGCTGGTGCATGGATTTGGCGTGGCGCATGCGCATCTCGTTCTCGTACCGCAGCTGGGGCCGCACCACCTGACATCGGATCGGTTTGCCTCCATCCGGGATGGCCGCATTGTCTTCAACGAGGGCGCTATTCCTGTGGCGCAACGCGCCGTTCTCGACGATCACGCTCGCCGGTTGGCGATCGTGTAGGGCTGCCTAACCAGCGCTTGAAGCTGACGGCGCGCGTAGATTAGGGAATGAATCTTTCTTCAGCGCGCCGCAGCTTAAGCGCGATTCGTTAGGCCGTTGCCATGCATCTGAAAGTGCTAGGGCTTTTCGCCGTCGTGCTTCTCACTGCTTCCAAGAGTCTGAGCGCTCAGACGGATTCGGCGTCCTTCATGGTCAACGATAGCGCCCTGGTTCGTCACCTTCGCACAACGGATCCCATCCTGAAGAACGCCATCGAGAGTTGCAGTGAACAGAAACTGACGCGGCGCGTTACGAGTGGTCGGCATTCCTTCGTGTATGAAGCGAACTGTCGGATTCGCAGACCGCCCTCGGAAGCCGGTGATTGTTCTCGGTATAAGGTTGTGGCTTCAGGAACCGTTGATGGCGCGGCTTGGGCGACCGTGAGGAACTGGCGCCTCGAGCTTCAGTGCAGTGCCTGAACGTGCGGGTCAGGTGCGCGCACGGCCTAACAGGCGCGTGAAGCTGACGGCGCCGTTTTGCTGGGGAGGCCATCCATTTGTGAAAGCGTCTAGTTCGCGCCGCAGCTTACGCGCATTTCGTTAGGCGCACACCGAACGCATCCCGCGAACTAACGCTAGGAGCCGTCATGGCGCACATGAGAGGTCTTTTTGCGCTTGTCCTCGCGACGGGGCTTCTTGCTAGCTCAGCATGCGGTCGGTTCCAGAAACAGGCCGACGCCAAGTTCGGTGATCAGAACTTCAAGTCCGCAATCGCGTTGATTGAATTGCATAAGGTGCGCTTCGGAAGCTATCCCGATCATCTGTCGGACTTGCGGTTCACGGGTGACTGGGATCAGATCTGGATGTCCGCCGTTAAGTACACCAAGCTCTCGGATGGCTACGAACTTGATCTGGTCAGAGGATGGGTCGGCACGCCAGACCTTTCGTATCCTCCGGAGTTCTGGCGCGGGTTGGGCATCCGCAGGACGAACGTTCGACGCGCCGGTGGCGCCTAACAAGCGCTTGAAGCTGACGGCGCGCGTAGATTAAGGAATGAATCCTTCTTCAGCGCGCCGCAGCTTAAGCGCGATTCGTTAGGCGGCGCCGGGTGACGCCCGAGCCCCCAAACGGGGTATACATTCAGAGACCACCAACAGCCCCAATGCTTCGCGTCCATCGCCTTCTCTTCGCTCTTGCCTCTGGGGTCTGGCTCGCTAGCTGTGGCGAGCTCATGGGCCCTGGGATTACGGGTCGTTGGGCCGCACCCGGCATCGAGCTTATCGCCCAAGCGAGCGCGGCGGAACTCCGCTTAGTGTGCGCCACCCCTGGTCGCGTGACCCACGGGCTGGTGCCCGATTCGTTGGGCATCATTCGCTTCTCCACACCAGTCAAGGTTCTGACGGCCTTGTACCCGGCTTCCTACCGTGTGGACTTCGTGGGTCACGTTGTCAGGGATACTCTCGCCGCGACGGTGACACGCGTTTTCCCTGCGGGCCCGTCCGCCGTTCAGACCTACACCATGCTCGCGGATGGGGACGCCAACTTCGGCGGGATCTTCTGCGCCCAGTGAGTCCCAGGTCTGAAGGCGCTGCCTAACATGCGCTTGAAGCTGACGGCGCGCGTAGATTGTGGAATGAATCTTTCTTCAGCGCGCCGCAGCTTAAGCGCGTTTCGTTAGGCAGCGCGGTCATGCCTCGTCGTTATCCCGCATTCGGAATCATTGAGGATCCAGGTCCGCCGCTCACGATACGAATTGGCGGCCGAGAGCGGCGCGTGCCCCGTCTTCTCGAGCCTTTGTTAGCTCCCCTGAAGCACCTTCGCCTCTATCGTCGCCGGCGACTCTTGCAGCGGCAGGTCGATCAGTTCGCTGAAGCACTTGAGCGCGAATTGCCCGCAGGAACGCGGGAGTTTCACGACGAGCTGAGGGTTAGAATGCGCGAGTGGCTGCGTGAGCATCCACCGACGCGATGATCGGGGCGCGCTGCCTAACAAGCGCTTGAAGCTGCCGGCGCGCGTAGATTATGGAATGAATCTTTCTTCAGC
>QHUJ01000073.1 GCA_003221895.1 Gemmatimonadota bacterium
GTTTGTGTCTATCCATGACTCGAGCTCCTGGCTGTCTGCAAAATGAACACCGTCCAGGAGCGGCCCCTTATAGTGGCCGACCGCCGCGGTCCACTGCCCAGTGTGAATCGCCTCCGCGAACTCCCATACGTCGACCCGAACCAGGTCCGGATCGAGTCGAAGCTCTCCTCCTGTCGAAAGTATGAAATCGCTTCTCAGCGCATGTCGGATCGCGTAGACCGTCTGATCGAGCGCGTGCTGTGCCCGTGGGCCAGAGCTTTCCGGCCAGAGGTAGGCCTCGATGCGGTCGCGCGAGAGACCCGGTTTTCCGCCCAGGCCCAGGATCGCAAGCAGACCCAACGGCCGCTTTTGCTGTGCGGCTACGGGGACCGGGCGAGTCTCGTCGTGCAGGGAAAGCGTTCCCAGAAGCTCGAGGATCAACATTTTCCGGCTACGCGAGCCCTGTGAGTTTTATCTGATGTTCTGCTGAGGGGGACGGCCTATCATGGAGGGGTGTGTCCGCCCGGTCAAGCGCGATGCGTGCCCGGCTGCGAATCTTAGTTGAACGGAGGCTCATATGACGCCGCCCACCCCGAATCTGAGATGCCGAGCTCGGCTCTCCTTCCCACCGCCCGGGCATCGGATCGCGTAGCACACTCAAGGAGACACGCCCTATGATTACCGACCAAGCCTCCGCCAACCAAAGCAAGCCCGGCAGCGGACAAGAACCAACCAACGTTGAAAGAAGAACTTTGATTGGTGCGGGGCTAGCCGCTCTGCTAACCGCCGCGTGCTCGTCACCGACGGAGAACAGGGCGCAGCGCCGTTCATCCTCTGGACTTGTGACCGCCGATGAAAGGGATGAGGGAACGGATGAGGGAAGGAGTGTGCCCAACGATCCGTTCATCCTTCTGCTGAAGGGAGTCTATCAGTCAGTGCCCAAGGGTTCGGGGCAGGACAATTTCGGCCTCACCACGGTGGACCTGGATGATGGGTCGTACTCGAAAACGCGGATCTATCCCATTTTCGGAATTCGGGGTAGCAGGCACCAGGACAAGTCCATCGGCACCTTTTACGTGTCACTCGTCACGCGTTTGTGTGCCTACGACCTCCCCGGAGGCGCAATTGCGATGAGATTCATCCCAGGTGGCAATTTTCCTGTGGTTGTCCCCGACGGGATGGGTGGGCAGTACGACGAAGGATACTTACCACTAACGATTCTGGAGGCGACGGGGATTTATCGAGCCTTTGAAGGTGGTCATAACCAGATGGTCGATAAACTGCATCAGCTAGTAGCTGGCGCTCCGTTCGCTGGGTTCCCGTCGTCCGGCTATGATGAATTGTGCTTCTGCATGATTTTTCAGCACAGTATTCCGAGCTTCCCATAAGGTCCGTAACCAAACGGAATCCATCGAAAAGACGACGAGGACGACAGAGACGACAGGAACTGAGATCAGGAGCCGGGGAACCGCAGGCAGACGGGGCTGGGTAGCGCGATCCGCTGCCGCGTCGGTGTCAGCCTGCCGGTGTCCGCATCGCGCCCGAACACCACGACGGAGCCCGGCCGCTGATTGGCGACGAGCAGCCACCGCTCCGTCGGATCCAGGCTGAAATTGCGCGGCCAATCGCCCTCGGTGGAAACCACCTGCTCGAGCGCGAGCGCGCCCGTTATCTCCGCCACGGAGAACACCGCGATGCTGTTGTGGCCGCGGTTCGACACGTACAACGTGCGCCCGGATGACGCGACGTGGATGTCGGCCGGGTAATTTGTGCCGGTCCACCCCGCCGGAAGAGTCGAACGCGCGTCGAGCAGTGAAAGGGCACCGCGCGCCGAGTCGAAGCGCAGCGTGGCGACCGTGGAATCGAGCTCATTAGCGACGAACACCAGCGGCAGGGCACGGTGGAACGCGAGGTGGCGCGGGCCCGCGCCGGGGCGCATCACGGCATCCCCTTCCTCTATATGGTGCAGCGCTTTGCCGTCCAGGTCGAGCCGATAGACAAACACGCGGTCGGCGCCGAGGTCCGCGGCGAGCGCGAAACGGTTGGAGGGATCGGGAAGGATGCAGTGGGCATGCGGCGCTTCCTGACGCTCGGCGTTCGGTCCTTTGCCCGTGTGCTGAACTACGTGCGCTGGCGCGAGTGCGCCGCTCGGCTCGATCGGCAGCAGCGCGACGCTGCCCCCGGCGTAGTTGGCGACGAGCAGGGCGCGGCCGCTCCGCTCCACGCTTACGTAGCAGGGCGCACCGCCTCCCGACGGCTGCTGGTTCAGTCGCGTCAGCCCGCCAGTGCCGCTCTCGATCGCGAAGGCGCTCACGATGCCGGTCGGCTCGAGCTCGTTCACGGCGTAGAGCACCCGGCCGGTCGGGTGGATAATAAGGAAGGAGGGGTTTGCGCCGGCGTTTAGCGACCCGACTCGCACCAGCTCGCCGGACCTCCGGTCCATGCGAACGAGGTAGATGCTTTCGGTATACGTCCCGATATAGAGGAGATCAGGATCCGTTCGAGCCTCGGTCAAGGGCGCCAAAATACCCGTGCGCGTAGGGGTTGGACAGGGTCGCGGCTGCCCGGTGACCGGCACCACATCCGGAGCGACACGGGTGGTCGAGGTTGGGGGCATGCAACGTTGTCTGGTCGTTCTCACACTGGCGTTGGGATTGGCGTGTCGTGGGATGACGAATCCACCGCCGCCACCGCCCCCCCCGCCGCCCGCGCCGCCACTGCCCGCGCGTTCGGTGTTTCCCGCCGACAACGCGTGGAACCGCGACATCTCGGCCGACTCGGTCGATCCCCACTCCGACAGTCTCATTGCGCGGTGTGGTGATGCGGCAGCGAGCCTGCATCCTGATTTCGGCACGAGCTACGACGGCGCGCCCTGGGGCATTCCGTTCATCACCGTCCTGGGCTCCCAGGCGCGCGTGCCGGTAACCTTTAGATACGCGGATGAGAGTGACCCCGGCCCCTACCCGACCCCGGCGTACGCGCCGATCGAGGGGGGGCCGGCGGCGAGCGGCGACCGGCATGTGTTGGTCGTGGACGTGGACAACTGGAAGCTGTACGAGCTGTTTGACGCGCATCCGGTCGGGGGCGGCGTGTCATGGACGGCCGGTTCGGGCGCGATCTTCGACCTCGCCTCGAACGCCCTCCGGCCCGACGGCTGGACGTCGGCCCTTCGCGAGCACCGCGACCGACTCGTTCCTTCCGCCGATGGGGATGCGCGTGCGCCTCAAAGCGGGAGTGGATATTTCAGGATTTCCGGCCGACGTGCAGGTCATCCTGACGGCGCTGAAGGCCTACGGCATGATGGTCGCGGACAACGGCGGGCCGTTCTTCGTCACTGGCGCTCCCGATGTGCGCTGGAACGACGCCGACATCGATACGATAAAGCGGCTGCACGCGACGGATTTTGAGGTCGTCAAAATGACGGGCTTGGTAGTTCCGTAAGAGCGCGCCTCGGTCATTGTGGTGCTCGTATCGCCTTGCCCGGCGCGACGCCCTCGACAGCCTGTCCGTTCGCGACTACCGACACCCCGTTCACGATCACGTGCTGAATGCCAACGGGCGCGAGCGACGGTTCCCGGTAGGTCGAGCGGTCAATCACCGTTGCTGGATCGAAGATCGTGATATCGGCGTCGGCGCCGACCCGCAGGCGTCCCTTCTGCCGCATCGCCGGCACGCGGGCCTCGAGTCGCTGCGCCGGCATCAGCGTCATTTTGCGGATTGCATCCATTAACGAGAGTGAGTGGGCTTCGCGGACGTAGTGGCCCAGCACCTTTGCGAAAGTGCCAGTTGTGCGCGGATGCCCCGTGCCGTTCTGCCAGTATGCGTCGCTCGCGATGATGGTGAGTGGATTGGAGATGGCCAAGGCGACCATCTGCTCCGTGTTTGTGTGAATCACGACGGGGCCGCCGATCCGGCTGTAGCGCTCGAAGCTTTCGCGATTCAACCGTTCGCCCGTCGGCGGCCATTCCAGCTCGGCCAGCCGCTCATCGGGAGCGTTCTTATAAACGTCTTGGATGGTGGCCGACTTAATCTCAGTCATGCCGGCATCATACGGATACGCTTCCGTCGTGACGTCGTGTCCGTGCATTCGCGCATCGCCGATCATCTCGAGCATCACCGGCGTTTCGGCAAGGGCTGAACTATTGACGTGGACCACATGTAACGGGGCATTGGTTTCGGCGGCGAGCGCAAGCGCTTCTGTCAGGCCGGCGACGCCGGGACGAATGTGCACGTGTACGGGTGTCTTCGTCATCCCGGCGACACGAAACACGGCCAGCAGCTCATCGCGCGTAGCCGCCGGCGTGTACGGAAACCCGGCACCAATGTCCACCGCGCCCTCGCGGATCCCAGCCTCGATGCGTTTCGCGATCTCGCCAATCTGTGCCGGTGTGGCGGCGCGATAGGCGCCGTCGCCCACGGGCATCCAGGTGCCAGAGTCGTGCATCACGGCCATCCGGACTTTGATGTGGCCGACGCTCACGCCGTAGTTGATGCGCTCGCCGCCCTCTCGCTCGCGATACCAGGCGGCGACGTCCGCCGTGCCGAGCTCGAGCTCGAGCGCCGTCGTCACACCGTCCAGCGCGTAGTACTGATAGGTCTCGGCCGTCTGTCCGTGCGCGTGCAGGTCGATAAAGCCAGGGGCGACGACTAGACCCCTTGCGTCGACCGTGTCGCGGCCGCGGATGGCTTCTGTCGTGATGGCGGCGATGCGTCCGCCCGAGAGTCCGATATTGCGGACTGCATCGAGCTGGGAGGCCGGATCCATCACATGTCCGCGGAGGATCACGCGATCGTAGACCGGAGTGCCCGACTGCAGGACGAGCAGTAGCCCGATGACCATGGGTGACATCCTATCTCTTTTTTCAAAGAAGCGCGCCCCAGTCTGTCATCCTGAGCGAAGCGCGCGGAACGCGCGCGTAGCGAAGGATCTGCTTTTGACAGGCGCGCGAAACGCGCATGTGGCGCAGGATCTGCCTTTCAACCCGTTGCCATTGCTAACCGGGTACCGCGCCGTATATCTGACGCCCATGGCTGACGCCACGAACATCGGCTCGCTTGCGGCGCACCTGCAGGCCACGCTCGACAAGATCCCGGCCTACACCTGGTACGCGAATCCCACCGGCGGGCTCACGTTCGTCAATACACGCTGCGCGGACTACCTCGGTCTCCCGAGCGACCATCCGCTGCGACTCGGTGCCGAGACGCACGCGGCCTGGGACTCCCATCTCACGTTGGTGCATCCGGACGACGCCGAAGAATCGCGGCGAGTCTGGTCGGACTGCCTGAAGACAGGCTCCCCTGGCGAAATGAGTTTTCGAGTTCGGAACGCCGCCGGAACGTACCGCTGGTTCCTCAGCCGTGCTGAACCACTCCGCGCGAATGATGGCTCGATCCTGTATTGGATCGGGATCAACCTCGATATCGAGGACCGCAAACGGGCGGAGTTCTACCTTGCCGAGGGGCAGCGGCTGGCTCATACCGGGAGCTGGGCATTCGACGCTGCCGGTTTCAGGCACTGGTCATCCGAATTGTTCGCGATCCACGGTCTCGATCCGGCTGCCAAGGCTCCGAGCATAGCGGAGTACATGGCGCTCGTGCACCCGGAGGATCGGGAGTTCGTTGCGCAAGAAATTCAGAAGATACTCGCGGGCCATCACGGGTTCGACTTCACGAAGCGGATTGTTCGACCCGATGGAACGATTCGTCACGTTCGTTGCGTCGGCGTCCCGGCGGCATACGGGGAGGGGTTTGTCGGAACGGGAATCGACGTCACGGAACAGGAGCAATTGACGGCTGCTCTGCGGAAGAGCGAAGGGGAGCTCCGGCAGATTCTCGACCTCGCGCCGCAACTCATCGCCGTACTGGGACCCAAACGCGAGCGCCTGTACGCCAATCGCACGGCGCTCACGTACCTCGGCAGCACGCTCGACGAGTGGCGGCAACGCGTCATGGGCGTGCCCGGATCCGAAGCCCATCCTGACGATGCCGAACGGATGAAAGCTGTTGGAGACCGGGCTATCATCAGCGGCTCGCCGTACGACGTGGAGGTCCGCTTGCGCGCCGCCGACG
>QHUJ01000024.1:0-8887 GCA_003221895.1 Gemmatimonadota bacterium
GACGGGGTTGCCGAAGGCGTTCACGGATTCCGCGAACTGGAACAACCGCGACTCCACCTGGACTGCCTCCAAGACCGATACGCTCGATCCGCGGATGGATTGGACGATCGGTCGGGATTCAGTGCCTTACAAAGACTGGGGCATGCATGACACGCTGTGGATCCGCCTGATCGCGAACGGCGGCCGTTACAGTGCCAAAAAGAACGCGCAGGAGAAGGCGAGCGGCGCCGTGAGCAAAGTCGGCTGGCAGCCGGAGCAGGAAAACGCCGTCCACATTCACATTTTCCGCTACGCCGACCTCTTGCTGCTCGACGCAGAGGCCAAGGTCGAGACCAACGACCTGGCGGGGGCCTTGGCGCTGGTGAACCAGGTCAGAAACCGTGCCGGGCAGAAGGCGCAGGGATGCGGTGACGGCTCAACCGACGCTAAGCTGCGGGCGAGATACCCGCTGTGCGCCGGGAACGACAGCATCGCCGTACCGCTCAACTCGCCCAGCATTGGGTGGGCGACCTACAAGGTGTCCCCGTACACGCTGGCGGATTGGCCCACGCAGGCGCGTGCGCGGGCGGCGGTCCGGATCGAGCGGCGTCTGGAACTCGCCATGGAAGGTCAGCGGTTCTTCGATCTGCGGCGCTATGGCGGCGCGTACGCCGCGCAGACTATGGCGACGTTCCTGCTGAAGGAAAAAACGCGCCGGTCCTACAAGGCCACGCAGCTACCCTATCTCAGTCCGCTCAACGATCTGTACCCGATTCCGGTGGCCGAGATCGATTTGAGCATCGTGGGAGGCCAAAAGCGCCTGACCCAGAATCCCGGCTGGTAGCCACCACGCGCCCCGCCTAGGGGCGCCG
The DNA here is from genome assembly GCA_003221895.1 of Gemmatimonadota bacterium. Lineage (GTDB taxonomy): Bacteria > Gemmatimonadota > Gemmatimonadetes > Gemmatimonadales > GWC2-71-9 > 20CM-2-65-7. The sequence continues at coordinate 852 of QHUJ01000024.1, forward strand.
GATGAGAAACGCCTGCAGGGAGTCGCCGCTGTTCGCAACGAGCACGGCGCTCCCTGCAGGCGTTTTGACGGCGGCGAGTCCCGTCACATCATGCGGCGCGAGGAAACCGCTCGTGGCGAACGGCACGGGCGCGAAATGTCCCTGTCCGTCGCCGCGCAGCCACAGCCCGTTGCCGGCATCCGCGGGCGCCGTGTTGGGCGCCGTGTCGTACAGATTGCCCGCGACGATCAGGTCGAGATTGCCGTCGCCATCCACATCCATCGGAATAATGCCCCGGATCGGCGCTACCTGCGCCGCCTGCGGGAGCGGGACAGCCGTGAACCTGCCGTTGCCGTCGTTCTGCAGATAAAGACTCGCGAACGTGTCGGCCTGGTAGTGGAGTGTGTGCGCCACCGCGTTGGATCCCAGCGCGCCGGCGACATCGGCCTGCGCGAAGGCGGCATAGGTCGGAAACTTGAGACCGATCGTGTAGATATTCCCGCCGATGGTCGCCAGGCCGAAGAACGGGAACTCGCGCTTCCCGACTTCCTTCGTCAGGAGCACGTCCGTGCGGCCATTCCCCGTGAAATCACCCGCGTACACCCCGAGGCGGCTCGTGTCTGACGTCGTAAACGTGTGATTCAGCCCGAAATTGCCGGCCACGAGATCGGGCCGGCCATCGTGGTTGAAGTCACCGGCAGCGAGGCTGAACCACCACCCGCGCGTGCCGCTCATCCCCAGCTCGGCGGTGACGTTGCGAAAGCGCGTGCCCTCGTTGTGGAAAAACTGCAGCGGCATCCAGTCGCCCGCGGTCACCAGGTCGAGTCGCCCGTCGCCGTCGAAATCGACCCACACGGCGGCGGTGATCATCCCGCCGGGATTTACGAGCTCCGGGGTCAGCTGCTCCGTCACATCGGTGAAATGGTCGCCATCGTTGCGCAGCAGATAGCTGCGCGTGGGTGAGGGGTAGTTGCGCGGCAATAACCGGCCGCCGACGAAGAGATCCGGCTTGCCATCGTCGTTGAAGTCTCCGGCCACAACTGCGGCCGTTGCGGTCAGCATCCGCGGCAGCGCCGCTGAGTCCCGCGCGAAGCGCCCGCCACCCTGGTTGATGAACAGCCGGTCCTGCAACAGCGCCGAGACGGGCGCACGATGATAGCCACCGCTGGCGAGGTAGAGGTCGGGTTTCCCGTCGCCGTTGGCATCGAAGCAGAGTGCCCCCGTCACGTCATAGGCCCCCCCTCCCCCCTGATCGGCGCGCCACGGTTGTGACGGCGCCGGGGTGAAGCTCCCGTCCGGCCGCTGCAGGAATAGCGTGCCACCGTCGCTCGCCGATCCACCGATGAACACGTCTTCGCGCCCGTCGCCGTTGACATCGCACACCGCCAGTACCGGTCCGTGCCTGGAGAGCTGATAGGGAAGGAGCGGCTGCAGCGCGAAGTCATCGAACCCAGTCTCTTCATGCTTGTACGGCAGCGCGCGGCGCGAGTCGAGCGCCTGGAACGCGGGACGGCTGGCAACCGGCCCTGCATGTGGGACGCCGCGAGGCCGGCGCCCGGCAGCGCTCTGGTTCACCGTCACGACCCGATCGACGGCAAGGTCGGTCAGGACCTGAGTCCGCCCGTCAGGCCAGGAAATCGCCAACGAATCAACGCGCGTCGCGGTCCCCAATCCGAAGTGCTCGCGCTCGGCCATCGACGAGAGATAGCCGTGATACGGTGTGTGATAGATGTACTGCCGGTGGCCGGCGGCGGTGAGCGTGAGGGTCGCGCCCAGGCCGCCGCGGTTGGGCGAGTCGCCGCGCAAGGCAATATCGAGATAATGTGTGGAGTCGCTCGCCGCCCGGACGTTTTCGTAAATCGCGGCGGGCGCATCGATGTTGTTGACGACGACATCCAACCGGCCGTCGTTGTTCAGGTCCGCGAGCGCCGCGCCGTAGGAGAATCCCGGATCGTCCAATCCCCAATCGCGAGCGCGATTGGTGAATGTGAGATCGCCGTTGTTGCGGAACAGGTCATTCGCGACGCGCAGGCTGGGCAGGTCCCGAATGGTCTGCAGCTGCCGGGGACTTGTCCGCGAGCCTTCCTGGCGGCGCAGCCGGAACATCTTGGTCTGATAGTCGTAATCGGTCACCGCTTTGGGGTAGCCGTTCGTGACGAAGAGGTCCTTGAACCCGTCATTGTCGACATCGCCGAACAGGGCACTCCAGCTCCAGTTGGTGTACGCCACGCCGGCGAGGCGCGCGATCTCGCTGAATGCCACGACGCCGCCCGGTCCCACGCCGCTGTTCAGCTGCAGCGTATTCTGCGTGTAGCCGCCCTGAAAGCGGTGCTCGCGGCGATCGAGATCCGCGCTGCTCGTCACGACGCCGCTCGTTCGTTTTCGCCCCGCGAGGTCCTCCGGCATCATGTCGGTCTGGATAATGTCGGGCCAGCCGTCGTTGTTGAGGTCCGCGGCGTCGATGCCCATCCCGGCGAAGCTCGTGTGCCGCAGCCACTCGCGTGACCTGTCGGTGAACGTGCCGTCGCCGTTGTTCACATACAGGACGTCTTCCGCGACGTCGTCATTGGAGAGGTAGAGGTCCGGCCAACCGTCGTGATTGAAGTCGTTCACCACCACGCCGAGCCCGAATTGAGCTTCGCGCGAAATCCCGGCCTGCTCCGTCACGTCTGTGAAAGTGCCGTCGCCGTTGTTGCGGTACAGCTTGTCAGAGCCTTCGGGATCGTGCTGCCGGATGCCGGCCGGATGGATTTCCAGCTGACTGCGCTCGAAGTCGCGCGGCGAGTTCCCGAGCAGGAAGAGATCGAGGTCGCCGTCGCCGTCGTAGTCAAGAAAGACCGCGTGGGTCGTGAAACCGGAGTCCGCGACATGATATTGCGCCGCGGACTCGGTGAAGGTGCCGTTGCCGTTGTTGATGAACAACAGGTTCTTGCGTTGCGCGGGCGTCGACCAGGGCGGCCCCGACATCGAGACGTAGATGTCGAGATACCCGTCGTTGTTGATATCGACCATACTGACGCCGCTTGCCCACCCCCGTGTCGTGACCCCCGCCGACTGGGTGATGTCTGCGAACCGCATGTCGCCTTGGTTCAGGTAGAGGCGACTCGAAACCATGTTGCCCGTGAAGAAGATGTCCGGCAGGCCGTCGTTATTGATGTCGCCGACCGCAACACCCCCGCCGTTGTAAACGTACGGATCCGTCAGCACGTTGACGGAATCGGTGACGGTGATGGTGTTGGCGAAGGTGATGCCGGTATGCCCCGACGCCAAACGCTTGAAGAGAGGAGCGGAGCTCGCGCCCGCACGACCGCAGCTCATCACACACATCGCCGCCAGCACGGCGCGCTTCATGGCGCGATGGTGCGAGTATTGTACTCCGCGACGTAGCGGCGGTGCGCGGCGTCGTCGGGATACGTTTGCGCTGGCGTGTAGGGATAGCGCTCCGCACCGTGGAAGGGCAGTGGCTCGACCGTTTGACCCGCCGCGGTATGGAGATCGGCGTCCTTCATCCAGGCCACGTTATAGAGGAGGAAGTCGCGTTTCCAACCGGTCGGCACGGGTGGGGTGCCGCCCTCGGGGAACTCAATCGTCATTTCATCGCCCGATGCGATGACCACCGCCCGATCGTCGGCCGCGTCCAGCAGGGGGAGCACGTCGCCGTAGCGGGTGAAGTTTCCGCCCACGGTTCGCCAGGGCGATTCTGTCGTTACCTGTGCGTAGTCGAACCAGAACGGCCCGTAGCGCCCACCTTTGCGGTACACGCGCGACCAGCCACGCGCATGCAGATCGGCGGCAACCGGCGCCAGACGTGTGACCGTCAGCGGCGCCGACTCGGCGCCGAGCGCGAGAAACGCGTGGTCCCAATAGATCTCCATGTTCGTCCTAATCCGCACGCGCCGCTCGGGCGAGAGCCACTTTCCCGTCATATCCACAATTATCGATTTGTCCTTACCGGCCGGGAACGTGAGGTTGGCGATCGTGCGCCACTTGCCTGCCACATCGCGCACTTGCACGACCGGTCGAGCGATGTGCTCGGCGTTTGACTGAGACACCGCGGCGTTGATGCTCGCATCGGTCGGAAACAACCAGCCCTGCAGCACCAAACGCGCGGGTGCCTCCGGAAACACGCCAAAGTCCAGCACGAGGTCATGCAGTGCGGTCACGCCCTGATACCGCCCCGGCGTGAACCCTCCCACGTACTGGTCATCCTTGGCGCGGATCTCCTGCAGGAGGTCGCGCCCGCGCTCATCGGTGGCGGCGACGGGCAAGCGTTTCGTGCCGACCTGACGAATGACCAACTGTCCCGAACTTGGCGTCCCGGGCGGGACGAAGCTTTCGTCTACATAGATGTCGATCGAGTCGGGGTGATCGACAGCAAGGAGCTGGAGCTGATCGACGTAGGCGACTTCCCACAGCTCCTCGGTGAGCTGCATGCGGTAGCGGCCATTCAGCGGTTTCAACCGCTCGCCGGGAATGCGGAAATACTCGCGCGCGGCCTGAGGCGGCCCGTAGACCGTCTTCTCCCCTGCCATGATGCCCAATGGCATGCCGAGGGCGCTCGCCCAGGTGACGTCGGTGAGGAACTGGTATGCCTTCCCATCCCACGTATAGAGGAAGGTGCAGGACCCTTTTAGCACCTGCTGCTCCAGGACGTTGCGATCTTCGCCCGCCGCGCTGCCGCCCGGATAGTAGTAGCTCTGCGGCACACCGTTGGTCCACGTGACCCGGAGCACGTCCGGCTTCAGCCGATTGCCCAGGCCGAAGTGCATCACCGGCTGGTCCACCGTGCGCATCTGGTACAGGTCCTTGGCACGCAGCTCGAGCCGCGATCCGATGCCGAAGCTGTTGTTTTTGCCGCTGCCCTCGCGCAGCGCGACGAGTCCGACGTTGGCGAACTGATTGACGTTGCCGCCGTCGTTGCGCAGCAGGTGCACGTTGCCATCGAGCCCCACAATGAGCAGATCGAGGTCGCCGTCGTCATCGGCGTCGAGCGCCAGAAGCTGACGGGCTCCATGGCCGGCGACAGCCGCCGGCAACAATCCGCTGCGATCGGTGAAATGACCCTTCTCATCGTTGTGCAGGAGGACGAGCCTGGAGCGGGTTGCGATGATCAGGTCAAGCCAGCCGTCGTTGTCGAAGTCGAAGAACACCGCGGCGATCACGTCGGCACGAGGCATGTCGGCACGAGTGTCGCGCGTGAGTCTCCCGGTGCCGTCGTTATGATAGAAGGCGCCCGCATACAAGTCGAGAAAGCCGTCGTTGTCGTAGTCTGCCGCGGCCACGACCGGCGACCCAGGGAGCGTGGCGAGCGTGTCGAAGCGGCCCTCTTCGAGCCCGCGATAGACGGTCACGCCGTTCCCCCCGCTTCCCCCCGGGCGGCCGACGGCAAGATCGATCCGCCCATCATTGTCGAAATCACCAAACGCGGCGCTGGTTGCGCCGGCCCCGTTCAATCCGACAGTCGCGGCCATCTCGCGGAATGTGCCGTCGCCGTTGTTGCGGTAGAACCGGTCTGCCGACGGCGCGCCAATGAAGAGATCGAGGTCGCCGTCGTGATCGAAATCGGCGAACACCGCCGTCGTCGCATCGGGAACGTTGATGGCGTCGGACTTCCGGAAGGTGTCGTCGCCATTGTTGTGAAACAGCGCGCCCCCTTCGAAGTAGTCGAGATGACCGTCGTTGTCGTAGTCGCCCGCGGCGGCGTGCACGGCCGGCATCTTCATGGTCGCGGTCGCGTCGGTGAAACGCAGCGCGTTCAGCACCGCCTGTGGGTCGTGTTGGAGCAGGGCGAGCCGCGGATTGAGGGTCAGGACCGGGTACCCCGGGGGTGCGCCGGCAGGGGAGCGCAACTCCGCCATGCCGGCCTGATACACAGGCGTCGTTTCGAGAAATGCCGTTGCGCGCTCGAGCGCGACGCGCGCATCTTCGGCCCGATTTGCCTGCACGCTCGTCACTGACGCCGTGTAGAACCGCTCCGCCTGGCTCGGCAGGGTGGGAAGGCGTTGCCGCAGCAGCTCGAGCTGATCGCGCGCTGCGGCGATGGCGCCACGCTCCAGCAGCGCTCGGGCGAGGGCGAGGCGCGCGGGCACGTTGGCCGGCGCGGCTTCGACGACACGCTGCACGTAGCGCTCGTGGTTGGCGCTGTCGAGCTCGGCGAGCGCGTACAGTGTCTTCAGATGGGCGGGGGATGTCTTGAGTGAGGCGTCGAGCGTACGCCGAGCGTCTTCCGCGTGGCCACGCAGGCGCAGCGCGGCTGCTTGTAGCAAGCGGACGTCGGGATCGTCGGGCGCGAGCTTGACCGCTCGATCTATGGCGCGCTGGGCGTCGTCGTATCTGCCCATCCGGAGGTAAACCAGACCCAGGTTCGCGTGACCGGACGGCTCCTCCGGTACGAGCCGAATCAGTTTGGCAAACTGCTCTTCCGCTTCCGGAAGACGATTCTCCTCGATGTATGCAAGCCCAAGGGTGCGTGCGGTGAGAATCGTGCCGGCAACGGCCGGCGTCTGTTCACGTTTGCCGCACGCTCCTATCAGGAGGGCTGCAACGACTGGAATGCAACGACGAGTCATCGGTCTCGGAAGCTAACGCTCTATTGCGACCCCGGATATTGTTTAGCCCATGCCTGCGATGTCGACGCGTCGTTTCATAGTGACGGCGGCTTTCGTGGCCGCCCTGGTTTCCGTCGTCATTCTCAACGTGCGCGCGTCGGGCAGTGTCGCGCGCGCCGGCGAGACCATCCATCTCAGCGAAGTGGCGCACGCGAGCGGCATCGACTTTGTGCACCAGCGAGCTACGCTCGATCCGAAGATCGCGAACATCGCGCCGCACGTCGGCGCGCTCGGCGCCTGTGTGTCCGTCGCGGATGTGAACAACGACGGGTGGCCGGATCTGTACTTCACGACGTCACGGTTCGGCGCCCCGAACGCGTTGTATCTGAACCAGAAGGACGGCACGTTCCGCGATATCGCCGTCGACGCAGGCGTCGCATTCGTGAATCGTCCCGGCGAGGGCGTATCGATGGGCGCGGTGTGGGGCGATTACGACAACGATGGGTATGAGGACCTGCTCGTCTACAAATGGGGTTACGTCCAGCTCTTCCATAACCTCGGCAACGGGCATTTCGAGGACGTTACCGAGCAAGCGGGTCTCAAGCGCTGGATGAATTCCAACGGCGCCGTCTGGTTCGACTTCGATCGTGATGGTCTGCTCGATCTCTACGTCACCGGCTATTTCCGCTCCGACATCGACTTCTGGCATCTGAAAAACACCCGCATCATGCAGCAGAGCTGGGAGTTCGCGTCCAACGGCGGCAAGAATCTGCTGTTCAAGAACCTCGGCAACGGCCACTTCACGGACGTCACGGACTCGCTGGGCGTGGGGAGCACGCGCTGGACGCTGGCCGCGGCTGCGGCCGATTTCAACGACGACGGCTGGCCCGATCTCTATCTCGCCAATGACTATGGGCCCGAGGAGCTGTTCCTCAATCACGAGGGCAAACACTTCGAGCTGGCGCGCGCGGGCCTGGAAGACGATTCCAAGAGCGGCATGGCCGTGACGCTGGGCGACGTCTACAACCGCGGCCGCCTCGACGCCTTCATCACGAACATCTCAGAGCGCGGCTTTCTGTTTCAGGGCAACAACCTGCGCATAAACTTCCTGAAAGAGCTCGGCCGGTTCGACGAAGTCGCGACCGGCGTCGTGGCCGACGCGGGCTGGGCGTGGGGGGCGCGGTTCGGCGACCTGAACAACGACGGCCTGCTCGATCTCGTCATTGCCAACGGCTTCATCTCAGCCGACAGCGGCCGGGATTACTGGTACGCGATGTCGAAGATCGCCGGCGCCCAGAGCAACATCTTCGAGGACGCGAAGAACTGGCCGGCCATCGGCACCGCCAGCCTCTCCGGGTACGAGCGCTCGCGCCTGCTGCTCAATCGTGGTCAGGCGGGATTCGTGGATGTCGCCGAGCAGGCCGGTGTGACGGATCGGCTCGACGGGCGTGCGGTCGCGATGGCCGATCTGTTCAACACGGGCTCGCTCGACGTCATCATCGCCAACGA
>QHUJ01000024.1:9017-20023 GCA_003221895.1 Gemmatimonadota bacterium
GTTCTGGACGGGCTGAAGGCTGACGAACTGCACGTGATCACGGAGCCTCGGTGACGACTGCTCCGGCTCAGGAAACCACCTCGGGTTCCCCCTCTCCTGTGGGGAAACGGCGTCAGGGGTTGAGGACGATCGATCCCAAATACCTGATCGTTTTGCTCATCACGCTCGTGCTGGTCGTCGGCGAGGCCCGCTACAGCATTCTCGGCGGTTACGAGCGCCTGGTGACGACCCTCGGTCTGTGCCTTATCACCGAGGCGTTTCTGTCGTGGTGGCTCAGGGGTCGCGTAGTGAATCTGGCGAGCGCATACATCACGGGCATCAGCCTGGCGCTGCTGACCAAGCCTCAGGCTAACATCCTGTGGCCCTTTGCGCTCGGCGCCTTCATTGCGATCGTGTCCAAATACGTCCTTGTCTACCGCACCCGGCATCTCTGGAACCCCAGCAACTTCGCGATCGCGTACCTGGTGCTGGCGGCACCGAACAGCGTCGCGATTCTGAGTCATCAATGGGGCAACGATCTGCGCATCAACCTGGTGATCTGGGCGTTCGGTCTGATTATCGCGTCACGCGCGCGGGTTCTCCACGTGACGCTGACGTACGTGGCGTGCTTTGTCGTGCTCGCCATCGTGCGCAATCTGATTGCCGGTGGGCCGCTCCTCGCCGAGCTCGCCCCGATCACCGGGCCGATGTATCAGCTGTTCGTCTTCTTCATGGTGACCGATCCTCGCACCACCGTCAGCACGCGACGCGGCCGGATGATCGTCGTGGCGATCGTCGCCCTGGTCGAGAGCATCATTCGGATTTCCGGCGACTTCCAGCTGGCGCTGCTGCGCCCCTTCTACGTATCGCCCCCGATTCTCGCGCTGGCGATCGTCGGACCGATCGCGATGTGGTGGGACCTGCAGCGGACGGCCAAGCGGGCGCAATAGATGCCGTACCCTTCGTCCTTCGAGACAGTCTCTGTCATCAGGCCTCGTGCACACGCCAATCTGGACCCAGCGCGGGTCTCGATACTGCTCGAGCGAGCCTTTACGGCGGGTGGATCCACCGTGACCAACAGCGACGGGACCTACTTCGAGTTCCGCCGGCCATACCGCAGCGCGCGGATTCCATGGCTGGTTCGCGCTGGAACAATCCGGACGGAGTCGAGGGGCGATTCCATAGAAGTGAAGGGAGAGGCGCTGGTGCGTCTTGGCCCCGGGCTGTTGGCGCTGTTGGTCTTCACCGCGTTCCCGGCCCTCGTCGGAGCCCGGCCGATGGACAGCGTGCTGAGCTTCCTCGTCTCAGGCGGCGTCATCCAGTTTCTCTATCTCAGGGCTGTGTTCGGGTTCTCGAAATACGTAGCAGCATTGTGCAGCCAGGTGTCGTCTCTGGACACTGAAATGGACCCGCTCGCGTAGATTAGGGCGTCGTCTAACGCGTCCTGTGTTATCGGGGGGGAGCCTGTCGTGTCTTTTCTGACCGGACTCTTCATCATCATTCTCGCAGGAATCGGCATCGCCGCGATCACCGAAATCAGCAAGGCGATCATCGGACGCGGTGCCTCGCCAAAGGACCTCGCCGACTTGAAGCTGCGGCTGGAGCAGCAGGATGCGGCGCTGCAGGAGGCGCAAGACACGCTCTCCGACCAGTCCGCTCTGCTCGCGGAGCTGCAGGAGCGCGTCGACTTCGCCGAGCGCCTGCTCGCTCAGGCGCGCGAGAAGCCCGTTCTCGGGGCCGGTCAGCCAAGACCTTGAGGCTCGAGCAGACCATGACTCAACCCGCACCAAAGCCACTGCCAATTCCGACGCCCCCGAAACCGCGTCCGCCGGAGCCGTGGGAACCGGCGAAAATCCCACGCTCACCAGAGCCGCCGAAGCCACCGATTCCCGACTTTTGAGCAAGTCCGCGCGACCGATGTAGATTCGGCAGATGGACTTCATGATTCCCTCGTGGGCATTGGGTGTCGGCATCATCATCATCGCCGCCTCGATCGCCAAAGTCGTCACCGCGGGATTGACGGGCGTCTCGCGGCGCAAGTTGCCGGCCGCGGACGCCGACGTCACCGCGGAGGTGACTGAGCTGCGCCGAACGGTCGACAGCCTGCAGCAACGGTTGGCAGAAGTCGAGGAGCGGCTCGACTTCGCCGAACGCCTCCTGTCCAAGCCTCCTCGTTAGCGGAGAATGTTCTTGAGTCGCCGGGTCCCGGACCGGCGGCTATTATTGCGGTCGCATGACGACTCCGCATGTCCAATCGAATGTGCAGCGAGCCGTGCCTTTCTTCTGGGTACGCAGCATCGAGGAGTCGCTTCGCTTCTACGTCGATGGCCTTGGCTGCAAGCTCACGAAACAGTGGGTCGACGAGGGGAAGCTGCGGTGGTGTTGGCTCGAGCTCGGCGACGCGGCGCTGATGCTGCAGGCATTCTGGCGCGAAGGACAACACCGCAACTTGCCGGCCGCCCCGGTCGGGGTAGGCGTCTCGATCAACTTCTTGTGCGACGATGCCGTCAGGCTGTATCACGAATTCCGTGGCCGCGGCCTCGACGCTTCCCGGCCGATGGTCGGCAACGGGATGTGGACGACTCAGGTCAAGGACCCCGATGGCTACAACCTGTTCTTCGAGAGCCCGACGGACGCGCCCGAAGAATCGGTTCTCCCCGAAGACGCCTGACCCGCACATGTCCAAAGTAAAGATCGGGATCATCGGCTCCCGCTTTCAGGCGGACTGCATCGCGCACTCGGTGAAGATGATGCCCGACGAAGGTGAGGTGATCGCGGTCGCGTCCCCGACCAGGGGACAGGCGGCGGGCTTCGCGCAACGACACGGCATCGCGACGTCCTACACGGACTACCATGAGCTGCTCCGAAATCGGGAAGTCGAGCTCATCTCGATTACCGCCCCCAATCGTCTACACGCGCAGATCACCATCGATGCCGCCAAAGCGGGGAAGCACGTCGTCTGCGAGAAGCCGCTTTGCATCACGCTGGAGGAAGCCGACGCGATGATCGACGCCTGCCATAAGGCCGGTGTCCTGTTGTTGTACGCCGAGGAGCTGTTCTTCGCTCCGAAGTACGTGAAGGCGAAGCAAATGGCGGACGAAGGGGCATTCGGTCGCGTGCACCTCGTGAAGCAGGGCGAGAAGCACTCAGGACCGCATTCCGATTGGTTCTGGGACGTCGACCAGTCGGGCGGCGGCGCGGTCATGGACCTGGGTTGCCACGGCATCGCCTTCTGCTGGTGGTTTCTCGGCAAGCCGAAAGTGAAAAGCGTCTACTCGCACATGACGACCCAGGTGCACGGCGATCGCACGCAAGGAGAGGACGAAGCGATCACGATCATCGAATTCGACACCGGCGCGATCGGCGTGGTCGAGAACAGCTGGAATCGGCCCGGCGGCATGGACGATTCCATCGAAGTGTTCGGAGAAAAGGGGCAGACGTACGCCGACATGCTCATGGGCAACGCGCTGCCGACCTATTCCGAAGTCGGATTCGGCTACGCCGTCGAGAAGGCCGCGACCACCAAGGGTTGGACGTATCCTGTTTTCGAAGAGCACTGGAATTACGGTTTCCCGCAGGAGATGCGGCATTTTGCGCGCTGCGTGCGCGGCAAGGAGGCGCCGGTTTCCGACGGTGAGACCGGACGCGTCGTGCAGGAAGTGCTGTACGCTGCCTACGCCTCGGCGGGATTGGGCAGGAAGGTCACGTTGCCGTTCCGGCCGAAGGGCGTGGCCAAACCGATCGATCTGTGGAAGAATCCCAGGCCATGAGCCCACAGTTGAAAGAGAGCCGGGGCACGGGGCAGGTCCTGCTGCTTCTGGGCGTCATCAGCCTGATCGTGTGGTACGTCCAGGCGCGGCGGGCACCAATGCAGCTGCTCGAGCGGCGCGACTGCGAGAATGCCTATGCCGCAGCGCGCACCAGCACGGAGACGCTCGCGGTCGACGCCCGTCGGCCGCTCGGCGCGACACGGCCCGATAGCCTCGCCGTCACGTGCGGAGCGCTGCGTCACGCCGGACGGCTGTGAGTCCGTCGGCTTCCCCCCTCCCGCACCCAGCATGAACCAGCCTCCGTCCGCGACGATGACGCGCCGCTTTGGCCTGTTGCAGGCCACGGCGCTCAACATGACGAACATGATCGGCATCGGGCCGTTCATCACGATCCCGCTGCTCATGTCCGCGCTGGGCGGCCCCCAGGCGATGCTCGGCTGGGTCGTCGCGCTGGTGATCGTCATGTGTGACGGCATGGTGTGGAGCGAGCTCGGCGCCGCGCTGCCCGGCTCGGGCGGATCCTTCGGCTATCTGCGCCACGGCTACGGCGCCGCGACCTTTGGCCGGCTCATGGGATTCCTGTTCGTGTGGCAGTTCGTGCTGAGCGGTCCCCTCGAGATCGCGTCGGGATACATCGGCTTCTCGCAGTACCTCGGCTACATCTGGAAGGGGATGACACGTTCGGAGATGCTGCTGGTCGTGAGCGTGATCGGCCTGATCAACATCGCGCTGCTCTACCGGCGCATCAAATCGATTGCGACCATCACGGTGACTCTCTGGATCGGCACCATCCTCACCGTCATCGTCGTGGTGCTGACCGGCGCTGCGCATTTCGATCCGAAAGTCGCGTTCGACTTCCCACCGGGCGCATTCAACTTCTCGCTGGGCTTCTTGCTGGGAGTTGGCGCCGCCTCACGCATCGGCGTCTACGATTACCTCGGCTATTACGACGTCTGCTACATCGGCGATGAAGTCCAGAACCCCGGTCGCGTCATTCCACGCTCGATCTTGCTCAGCACAGTCGCGGTGGCGTTGATCTACGTGGCGATAAACTTCTCCATCATCGGCGTGGTGCCGTGGCGGGATTTCGTTCCGGCGGAGTCGCATCCGCACTCGAACTTTGTGGTCTCGATCTTCATGGAACGGATCTATGGCGCCAGGATCGCGACCGTCTTCACCGCCATGATCCTGTGGACGGCGTTCGGCTCCGTCTTCGCCCTGCTGCTGGGCTATTCGCGGGTGCCGTACGCGGCGGCAAAGGACGGGTATTTCTTCAGCATTTTCGCGCGGCTCCACCCAACCGGTGGGTTTCCCTACGTCTCGCTGGTCGTGCTGGGGGTCTTGTCGATTCTCGCCGGCTTCGTCTCCCTGGGCACGGTCATTGATGCCCTCATCACCACGCGGATTCTGGTGCAGTTTATCGGTCAAATCGGCGCGGTGACGTTGTTGCGCCGTCGCGAGCCGAACATGCCGCGGCCATATCGGATGTGGCTGTACCCGCTGCCCAGTCTGGTGGCGTTGCTCGGGTGGATTTTCATTTTTGCGACCACCCCGATGATCGTGCTCGCCTTCGGATTGGGTGCGTTGGTCGTGGGAATCCTGTGCTTCGGTGCGTGGTCGTGGAAAGGACGGACGTGGCCATTCGCAGCTGCTGTGTCAGACGGGGCCTGATCTGCGTCGCGACCGCGCTGGCCGTGCTCCCGGCGTGCGCCTCGAACCAGGCAGCACACCGCGACCCTCCGCTTCGGTCCAGGGCGTGCGCGGCGGCGATGGAGGAGCTCGAAATCGACAGCCTGCCGCCGGTCGATCGGCTGCGAGCGACTTTCGACACCGCCCGGCACAAGACCGTCGTCGTCTTGCCGCCGGAGCCGGGCGTCGTGCCGGCGAGCTATGGCGTGAATGGAATCACGGCTATCATGCAGCCCGCCTCCCGACCGCCGGCGGCTCTGCCGGATCTGCAGCTGGACTTTCTGGTGTTGAGCCCGGCGGCGCGCCCACCGGAGGAGCGCATCGTGCGCTTCCGGTTGGACAACGCCGATTCCATCACGGCGGGCCCCGGCATGGCGGTCAGCGCGCCGGCGAGCTCTCCCGGCGCGCTGGAGCATGTATCCGTTCTGATCACACCGAACGACCTGATTCAGCTGCTCCGGGCCAAGACGGTGCGCGCTACGCTGGGCGCCACCGAGTTTCCGGTGACTGAGCGACTGCGGGACGGCCTGCGGGCGATGGTCCTGTACGTCGAGTGCGGCGTCGCGTGAGCAGCTCACGCGACGCCACGATCACGAACGTCGGAGGGAATGTGGCGAACGAAATCGACCGTCGTCAATTCATCGCGACCACGGCAGCCGCACTCAGCGTCGCGAAATCCCCACTGCAAACGTCGGCTCCCGTTGCGTCGTCCAAGCCCAAGGTGGTGCTGTTTCAGGGCGACTCCATCACCGATTGTGGTCGCAACCGCACCGCGGCCGAGGCGAACAGCGCGAGCGCACTGGGCACCGGGTACCCGTTACTCGTTACGTCCGGGGTGCTGGCAGCCCGGCCGACCGAAGGTCTGGAGTTTTACAATCGCGGCATCAGCGGGAATAAGGTGCCGGACCTGCAGCAGCGGTGGACGACCGATACGCTGGACTTGAAACCGGATGTGTTGAGCATCCTCATCGGCGTGAACGATTTCTGGCACAAGCTCGATCACGGGTATACCGGGACGGTCAGGGACTACGAAGACCAGTACACCGCGCTCCTGCAGCAGACACGACAGGCAATACCCAACCTGCAGCTCATCGTGCTGGAGCCGTTCGTCCTGCGCACCGGTGCCGTTGATGCGCGCTGGTTCCCGGAGTTCGATGAGCGGCGCGCGGCCGCGGCGCGTGTGGCTGCGGGTGCTCGGGCCGCCTTCATACCGCTGCAGACCGTGTTCAACGAGAAAGCCCGCGTAGCACCGCCGCAGTATTGGGCGGCGGACGGCGTGCATCCGACCGCTGCGGGGCACGCAGTCATCGCCGAGCAATGGCGCCGTGCTGCGCATCTCTAGGCGGCGTGCCGTAACGGCGATAGCGTCGTGGGCGCTGCTGGGCTGCGCCTCCGGTGGGGGGGGCAGTGTCGTCTCCCCACCGCCTCCACCGCCTCCACCGCCTCCGCCGGCGTGGACATTGGTGTGGAGCGATGAGTTCGATGGTGCGGCCGGCACGCCGATCGACACCACCTACTGGCGCTACGACATCGGTGACGGATGCTTGCAGAGCAACTGCGGATGGGGCAACAACGAGAAAGAGTACTACACGTCGGACACCGCGAACATCGCGTTGAACGGTCAGGGGCAGCTCAGAATCGTCGCGCGCGTTGCCCCGGTTGGTCTGTCGTGTTACTACGGTGCCTGTCGCTATACGTCCGCCAAGATCACCACGCGTGGCAAGGTCCTGGTCACTGCCGGCCGCGTCGAGGCCAGCATCCAGCTCGCCGCGGGACAGGGACTCTGGCCGGCATTCTGGATGCTGGGGACCAATATCGGGACGGTTGGGTGGCCGACCTGCGGCGAGCTCGACATCATGGAAAACCGCGGCAGCAACACCAACCAGATGAGCTCGGCGGTGCACGGACCCGGCTACTCTGGAAACACGCCGTTCGTGCACGTGCAACCGGCCATCACGATCAATTCGCACGTCTACGCGGTCGAATGGGACAGCACGGCCATCCGCTATTTTGTGGATGGCACCCAGCACTACCTGGTCGCGCGTGCCATCGTGGAGCAGTACGGCAACTGGGTCTTTGATCAGCCGTTCTTCTTGATCCTCAATCAGGCGGTCGGGGGAAACTTCGACCACGATCCGCAGTCGGACGGCATCTTTCCAGCGACGATGTTGATCGACTACGTGCGCGTCTATAGAAGGGCAGGGACGCAATGAGATTCACGTGTTATGCGCTTGGACTGGGTTGGGGGCACTTGACGCAACCCACACCGGGTAGATTGCTGTTCGTGAATCGTCCAATGGTATTCTGCCTTATTACGGCAGCGCTCTTCGCGCGTCCTCTGGCGGCGCAGACGGAAAAGAAGCTCAGCGTCAATGACCAGCGGGTGCGCGACATCTTCGAACAGCTCATCAACATCAACACGACCGGGTCGAGCGGCAGCACGACGATCGCCGCGCAGGCGATGGCCGACCGGCTGACTCAGGGTGGCTTTCCCCCCGCCGATGTTCAGGTGATCGGTCCCGCGAATTCGAAGAACTACAACCTCGTCGCCCGCTTGCGCAGTACGGGAACCCGCCCGCAGAAGCCGATCGTCCTGCTCGCGCATCTCGACGTCGTCGAGGCCCGGCGCGAGGACTGGTCGCTCGATCCCTTCACGTTCACCGAGAAGGACGGCTTCTTCTACGGCCGCGGCACGCTGGACATCAAGGATGGCGACGCGATCCTCGTCGCCACGCTCGTGCGCCTCAAGCAGGAAGGGTATAAGCCGAACCGGGATCTTATTGTAGCGCTGACGACCGGCGAAGAAGGCGGCAGCGACTACAACGGCGTCGAGTGGTTGCTGCAAAACCATCGCGACCTGGTCGACGGCGCATTCGTCATCAACATGGACTCCGGCGATCCTGTGATCTTGAACGGCAAGCGGGTGATGCGTTCGGTGCAGGCGAGCGAGAAGGTGTACGTCACCTTCAAGCTCGAGGTCCACAACCCCGGCGGCCACAGCTCGCTGCCGACGAAGGACAACGCGATCTACCGGCTCGCTGCCGCGCTGGGGCGGGTCGCGGCCTACGAGTTTCCGGCGCAGCTGAACGAGATCACGCGCGCCACGTTCGAGCGGTGGGCGACGCTGCAGCAGGGGGGGGGCCAGCTCGCGCTGGATATGGCGGCCGTGGCGCGTCCGACGCCCGATTCCGCCGCGCTGCGCCGGCTCTCCGATGCCAGCCCGCTCTACAACGCGCAGCTTCGGACAACCTGCGTCGCTACCGAGCTCACGGGGGGCCACGCCGAGAACGCGCTGCCGCAGATGGCGGCGGCCACGGTGAACTGCCGCGTCATGCCAGGGACGCCGCAGGACGAGGTGCAGGGCACGCTCGCCAGAGTCGTCAACGATACGGCCGTCAAGATCAGCGTTGTCTCACCCGCGACTCCCAGCCCGCCGTCGCCGTTGACCCCGGAGGTCATGGGAGCGATCGAGCGAGTCACGAAGCGCCTGTGGAACATCCCCGTCGTGCCGGTCATGGAAACCGGCGCCACTGATGGGCTGTACTTCCGCAATGCGGGGGTGCCCGTCTACGGCGTGTCGGGCGTCTTCGTCGATATCAACGACATCCGGGCGCACGGCCGCGACGAGCGCATTGGCGTGCAGGACTATTACGACGGCGCCGAGTACATCTACCAACTGGCGAAGGAGCTCTCATCGACAGCTCGGTAAAACCCCGCGGCCTGGATGGCGTCGTTGCTGCTCAGACGCGTCTGAGTCATGTCGACGGGCTGGCGGGTCAGCTCATCATCGGCGGTTATGAGCTGAACGAGCTGGCGGGTCGCGTGAGCTTCGAGGAGGCTGCGCATCTGCTCTGGCGTGGTGCGCTCCCGAGTCGCGAGGAGTCGGCCACGCTGCGCAAGGAGATCGCTGCCCTGCGGGCGCTCCCCGAAGAAGCCATGCGCGTCGTGCGAGCTGCCGCGGACGCCCCGCCGATCGACGCGCTGCGTATGGCTTGTGCGACGCTGTCGCTCGACCTGGACAATCCCGATGACATTTCGCCGGCGGCCGATATGCAGGCCGCGAAGATGCTGACGGCGCGGTTTCCTACCGTGATCGCGGCGCATGCGCGGCTCAGCGCAGGCAAGCAGCCAATTGCGCCGCGCGCCGATTTATCGCACGCCGCCAACTTTCTCTACATGGTCCACGGCAAGGAGCCGGATCCGATCGCGGCGCGCGCCGTCGACACCTATTGGGTAACGGTGATGGATCACGGGATGAACGCCTCGACCTTCGCGGCGCGCGTAATCGCGAGCACCCGGTCGGATATGGTGAGCGCGGTCACGGGCGCGATCGGCGCGCTCAAGGGTCCGCTGCATGGCGGCGCACCCGGACCCGTGCTCGACATGTTGAAGGACATCAAGTCGGCGGATCGTGCCGAGGCCTGGGTTCGCAACGAGCTGAAGGCGGGGCGCCGCATCATGGGCTTCGGCCATCGCGTCTATAAGGTGCGCGATCCGCGCGCCGCAGTCCTCAGCAAGGCGGCGGACGAATTGAGCTCCGCGGCCCTCGAGAACCGGCAGCTGTACGACCTGGCGCGATCGGTCGAGCAGACGGCACTGAAAGTGCTCGACGAGGTGAAACCGGGCCGGAATCTGCGGACCAACGTGGAGTTCTTCACCGCGCTCGTGCTGCAGGCCCTTGGCCTCGAGCCGAAGTCGTTCGTGGCCACATTTGCCTGCGGCCGAATCGCCGGCTGGTGCGCGCACGTAATAGAGCAGCATGCCGAAGACCACCTCATTCGCCCGCAGTCGGACTACGTAGGCCCGCGCGGCCTGAAGCTCAAGGGAGGCTCCGCATGATCACTCGCATAACTGCGCTATTTCTGCTCGTGTGCGCCGGCAGCCTGTCGGCACAGGCCGCAGACTCGATTAAAGCCCTGGAGACGAGTCGTGGGCAGGCGCTGCTGCAGGCTGACACGGTTGCCTTATCGCGGATGCTGGCGACCGAGTTCGTCGAGGTTTCTCGGTTGGGCGCAGTGCGCTCGCGGGCCGATAACATCCGCGATATCGCAAGCGGCACTCTCAAACTGACAGCGGTGAAGTACGACAGCCTGGACGTGCGGATCTATGGCGATGTGGCCGTGCTGCGCGGCATCGCCGACAACACGGGCACGTTTCGCGGCTTTCCCTTCAGTGGCAAGGTCCGATACACGCGCATTTTCGTGAAACGGGATGGCCGCTGGCAGGCGGTGGAGATGCAACAAACGGCGATGCAATAGATTTGGCTCACCGCGTTCTCGTCGCCGCGGAGCTGAAGAACCTGCTCGAGCCGTCGCAGTTGACAGGCCTCGACGTCACGTGGATCAGTACCGGTGAACCCACACCCAAAGGCGACTGGGTTGCCATCGTCCCCCTGCTGAGCCGTTGGATGGGTGGCACCGAATTCAAGAACCTCCCCCAGCTCCGCATCGTCGCGAATATGGCCGTCGGGTACAACAACATCGACCTGGTGGCCGCCGAGATGCGCCGTGTGCTGGTGACCAACACTCCGGGCGTGCTCACCGACGCGACCGCTGATCTCACCTGGGC
>QHUJ01000188.1 GCA_003221895.1 Gemmatimonadota bacterium
GGTTCGGATGTCGTAACCTGCTTCGAGCAGGTGAGTTGCGAAGGAATGCCGCAGCGTGTGACAGCTAGCAGCCTTGGCGATCCGGCTCGCCCGCAGCGCCTCCTTGAACGCCCGCTGCACCACGGTCTCGTGCATGTGGTGGCGGCGGCGTTGACCGGTCTCGGCGTCCTCATACATCCGCCCCGCCGGAAACACCCATTGCCACCCCCACTCTCGGCCTGCGTTCGGGTACTTGAGGCCGAGCGCTCCTGGCAGCGCGACCCACCCTGCCCCTACAGCAACGTCGTGCTCGTGCTGCCTCCGCACCTCGGCCAGATGCCGGAGCAACGGCGCCTGCAAGCGCTCGGGCAGCATCGTGTGCCGATCGCGATCGCCCTTGCCACCACGCACCGTGATCTGGTTCGCCCCAAAGTCGACGTCCTTGACCCGCAACCCCAGGGCCTCCTGCAGCCGCATCCCGCTCCCGTACAGCAACTCCACGACCAGCGCCGCCGCGCCTCCGCCCCGCAGCCGCGCAAACAACTTCCGGACTTCGTCCCGCGTGAACACCACCGGCACCCGGGCCGGACGCTTCGCACGCACCAGCGCGTTCAGCCACCCCACGGGCATATTCAGCACGTCGCGATAGAGAAACACGAGCGCCGCGAGCGCCTGATTCTGGGTCGACGCGCTGACGTGAGCGTCCACCGCCAGGCTCGAGAGAAAACGGGTGACATCTCCGGAACCCAACTCGCGCGGATGTCTCGTGCCACAGAAGCGAATGAAGCGACGCACCCATTGGACGTACGCCTCTTCCGTGCGCGGGCTGTAATGCCGAGTGCGAATCGCAACGCGCAGTTGCGTGAGGAGGGAAGGCGCTGCCACCGTCATTGGTCGAACAATAGGCTCGGCGGATCGGTGGGGCGGTACCTAAAAAACGCGTGTCACGGCGAAACGTTCAACGGCATTCGAGTCGCGCAATGCTCGCGTTCCTGCGCGCGATGCTCTCTTCGAGGAACGCTCCACAAACTCTTCCACACGCGATGCGCTCTCGGCCCCGCGCGGTCGTCTCTCGATCGATCGCGGTGGCCTCTCGGCGTCGCGCGGCCCTCTCTCAGTCGATCGAGGTCACCTCTCGACCCCGCGCGATCCGCTCTCAGTCGATCGCGGTCACCTCTCGGCCCCGCGCGGTCGACTGTAGGTCCCGCGCGGTCGACTGTAGGCCCCGCGCGGTCGACTGTAGGTCCCGCGCGGTCGACTGTAGGCCCCGCGCGGTCGACTGTAGGCCCCGCGCAGTCGACTGTAGGCCC
>QHUJ01000189.1 GCA_003221895.1 Gemmatimonadota bacterium
TGTAGGCCCCGCGCGGTCGACTCACGGCCGCAATCAGGAGATCTGCGACCGCAATAGGTCGTCTCTCAGTCCTTATACGGATCGAACTCCTTCCCGAACACAGATTTGGTGCGCTCAAGTCGCCGCGTGAACCAGGGCGAGCAATAGAAACAGCAACGGTGCCGCCCTTGAATGAAGGCCCCGCGCTGCATCTGCGCAGCGGAATCGGCTGGCGTCGCTCGGCCCCAGCTCACGCGAATGACGCAGGCCGCCTCCTCGGTCCCGCGGCTGTACCGACGCAACCGCATCGCTCGGCGCACCTCGGCCAGCAACGACTGCTTCGCGACGACACTCATGGAGGAAGAGTACCACCAGACAGTTCAGGATCGGTACCACAAAAACGCACACGGGACCGACCGGACGTCAGGCTTTCATCACCCACCGCGCCGCCGCCCGCTGCATCAACGCCTGGCCATGCCAGGCACACACCACCGGCACATCGCCAGGGATCTGCGCAACCAGACGCGGATGCGCGAACAGGATCACCAGCGCCGCTCCGGGCACGAGCCGCTCGAGCTTCGCCAGCGACTGTGGGCCGAGATCCGCGCGGCCCTTCCACGACCTCGGCTCCGCATAGACCAAGATCACGTGCGGCGCCCCGGCGCCACCACGCTTTACCTCGGCATGAAACACATCCCGCGGCGGAATCGAATACGGCCCACCGACGTCGTCATCGACGATCGAAACGCTGAGCGACTCCCCCAGCTTCGGCTTCTCGCCGCGCACCAGATGCACCACCCGATCCGCCAACCCGTCCGCAAACTGTTGATTCGCGGCGAGCGTCGCCTCGTCCAATGAGTTCGGCTGACCGGGAGTCGGTGACCCCGGGTAGACGCCGCCCCAGGTCCTCACCGCGCGTTCATAGCGGCTGAGCGCCTGCTCGATACGATCGGGCGACACGGCCTCGAGCGACTTCACCACTCCGGCCCAATCAGTCGGATACAGCAGCATATCACAGCCCGCATTCACCGCGGCAACCGCCGCCGAGCTTTCGGGCGCCGCGGCAGTCGCCCCACCCATGATGAACGCGTCCGTTACGACGAGACCGTCGAAGCCGATCTCC
>QHUJ01000177.1 GCA_003221895.1 Gemmatimonadota bacterium
GGAGACGCCCGACTTCACGCCGTACACGGCGCTCAGTCCCAAGCAGTCGCTGTTTGACGTGAATCAACGGGTCAGCTCGATCACCGGCCCGCATGCCGCCGAGCGCCGCCAAGCCGCGCTCGCGTCAGCCCGGATGAATTTCTCCGATCCCGATGCGGCGCCGTCGGAGCGGCTGAACCGGATCCTGTGGCACGATGCCCGGGGCTGGGGCGTGCCCTATCCGGAGGTGAAGCACTCGCTGTTTTTCCCGATGGCACTGGATATCGCGGATGAGGATCGCGAGGGCGCCGACAGAGACCGCTGAACGGGGGCGGTAGACCGTAACTAGCAACGGTCTCCGTTGGGCCCATAGGAACGCGCAGGACTGTCAAACCTCGCGGGCGCTGACTAACGGACTGCGGCGCCGCCACCCTGAGTTGGTGCCACGAGCCGCCGCGCGCTGAGGTAATAGCCAATGAGGCCAGCGGCCGCGAAGACGAGGATGACGCCCAATACGATTGGTTGGTCGGGACGGTAGGGGAGGAACTGAACGACAATCAGGGCCAGTCCCACCGCGCCGCTCAGAACTCCCCACTTTAGCGCACTGTAGAGTCCCAGGTCCTCCTGCGCCGGCGTAACGATTGCCCGCACCAGCTCTGGAGCAGCTCGGCTCTCGATCAGTCGCCGCCGAGTGCGCCCGACCCTTTCGCTTTTCGTCCCAGCACGAGCACGTACACGAGCACAACGAAGGTGACCGCGATGATCGCGAGGCTAAGAATCACTAGGCCTTGCCTCGGACCAGTCGTCCAACCAGGCGCCCTGCTCCCACCAAACCGACGATGATCAGTGTCCACACCACAGCCGAAACGCTGACCATCGTGGCTTGATAACCGAACCCGCCGAGCGCGAGATGATGTTCGAAGAGCCAGGCCTGCACCACGTACCCAGGGCCGATGATCACGAACGCCGGGAGGCTGTTCATGTGGGTCAGCGCGATAACCGCAGCGACCGACGAAAATATCAGGACGAGGATGCGTGGCTTCGAAATCGGCATTCCGTCTCAGGCACCTTTATTCTTGTCGTCCCAGAGCTTCGGCTCCCAGAGCTCGACCTTGTTTTCGTCCGGGTCCATGATCCACGCAAACTTGCCGTTCCCGGCCGATTCGGGTCCTTGGATGACTTTCACTCCCCCTGCACGCAGCTGCTCCAACAGCTCGTCGAGGTTGTCGACCCGGTAGTTGATCATGAAGGAAGCTTCGCTTGGGCTGAACCACTTGCTGTCTTTCTTCGCGACCTGCCACACCGTAAGGCCTCGATCCTCCGCCTTGTCGTCCGGCCATTTGAGGATAGCGCCGCCAAAGTCTTCCAGCGACATGCCTAAGTGCTTCCGATACCACGCTGTCAGTGCAGCGCTGTCGCCTTTGCTCTTGAAGAAGACGCCGCCGACTCCGGTAACCTTCGCCATCGTTGTCCTCCTACCTGTTTGGTGTGGCGCGAGCCTTGGCTTTCACGGAATGGAATTCTACCATAGACGACGGGCGCCGCCAGCTTCATGCGTGTTAGGCCCTGCGCGCAACGCCATCACCGTTTTCGTCCCGGCATATCGAAATCCAGAGAGCCTTGTTAGAGATCACGAGCCGACCTCGCGGGCGCCGCTTTCGGCATACGCCGCGCGATGACCACCCCCACCAGACACAATGCGCCCCCCACCACCGCCATCGCGCCCGGCGTCTCTCCCAATATCACGGCGCTCATGACGATCGTGATCGGAGGAATGAGATACGCCGTCGCCACCAGCCGGCCGGCCGAACCCCGCGCCAGCGCGTAGGCCCATGTCGTGAATGCGATGGACGTCGGGAGCGTGCCGAGAAAGAGGAGCCAGCCGATGCCGCTGCCGGGTGCGACCCGCCATTCGCGCACCAGCTGCGGCGCGTAGGGAAGACATACGAGCGCGCCAACGGCGCAGCACGTCCAGGTCGCCTGCAGCGCTGAGATTCGATTGAGCACAGGCTTTTCGGCCACGAGACCAATCGCCGAAGCCAAAGCGGCGAGCAGGCAGAGCATCACTCCGACGAGCGACGCGCTGCGGGTCGAGGTCGCGACCCCAATCAGGGCAACGCCGCCAAACGCGAGCAGCCCGCCCCACAGCAGGTTTGGCGTCGTGCGCTCTTTCAGAAACACGGCGGCGAGCGCGACCACGACAATCGGCGCCACGAGGACCAGCATCGACGCTGTGCCCGCGTCCACGCTGCGTTCCGCTTGGTTGAGGACCACCTGGTACGTCCCGAACCAGAGCACACCCGCGAGTCCGAGCAACATCAGCTCTCGCCGCGTCGGACGGACGATCGGGCGGGTGAGGGTCACGATTCCCAGCAGTACGGCGCCAATCGCGAGACGGCCCAGCGCAAGCGGACCCGGCGAGAACGACCTGCCCGCGGCGCGGATGCCGACGAAGGCCGCAGCCCAGAGCACCACGGAGACGAGGGCTGCGAATAGTGGAAGGTACTTGTTAGGGCCTTCCGCCCCAGGCCGTTGCACCCACAGAAACTAATGCCCCCTCGCGCGCGAGCGACTGGACTCCCAGCACGGTCGCCACGGGCGGGTTCGCCCCGAAGAACGCCGCGCCCGCGTCGCGGATCGTCGCCAGATCGGCCGGGCGATAGTTGACGACGTAGATCGTGAGTGACGTAACATCGCGTGCCGTAACGCCGGCGGAGGTGAGCACAGCTGCCAGATTCTCGAACGCTCGCGTAGCCTGCGCGCGCAGGTCCGATCCGACGAGCGAGCTCAAACTGTCGACTCCCAGTTGGCCGCTCACGTAGACCGCGCGTCCCACGCGCACCGCCGCCGCGCCGAGGTCGGGCGCGGCCACCGCGGGTGGCGTGGCGAGCGCCGTCTTGAACTCCGGCGTGCTGCCGCCGCGGAAGCCGAAATCCGCGCGGACTCCGGCTTCATTCCAACGCAGTTGATCGGCGCGCCGCCGCTGCTCCGCTGCCTGGTCCTCGCCGTCGCGCCACTTTTTGTATGCTTTTACCTGGTCGCTCGTGAGCAAGCGCCGCAGATCGCTCTCGAACCGGTCCTGCCGCTCCTTCAGATCCTTGCCGATGTCCTGAACGCGCTCGACGTAGAACATCGCCGCCGAGCGATCGCCGCCATCCAGCCGCTCGTTCATCTTGGCGATCGCCGCGGTGGCGCTGTCGCGCTGCAG
>QHUJ01000178.1 GCA_003221895.1 Gemmatimonadota bacterium
TGCCGACCATGTTGTGGCGCGTGGGTGTCGAGCGAAAGCCGCCGTGCCACCACAGGTCGTAGGTGAGTTGATGTGCCACGCCGCTCGCGCCCGCGTCGTAGAGCGCGGAGGCCATCTGCGCACCGACGAGATTCATCGCGGCGACGAGCGCGGGGTCGAGGTTGGGATTGACGGGGTCTTGGAAGGGCGGTACGAACATCCGCACACCATTCGCGCCCATCTGATGCACGTCATAGACGACTTCGGGAAACCACTCCGTGTACAACATCCGGGTAACGAGCCGCGTCTCGGCCTGCGTCACCATGAACCAGTCGCGGTTGTTGTCGTGCCCGACGTATTTGTGATACAACCAGGGCAACGGCCCGCCTTCGTAGCGCGTCCCCTTGTAGCGACGATACCAGCTCACGACGGTGTCGAGTCCATCGGGATTCATCGACGGAATCATCAGCACCACAACGGAGTCGAGCAGACGCGTCAGCTCGGGATCGGTCGCCAGGCGATAGGCGAACGTCATCCCCATCTGACTCGATGCCACCTCCGTGGAGTGGATGTTGTTGCTGATGAGGATGACGGCGGGCTGCGTCTTCCGGATCGCCGCGAACGCGCTGTCACCAAGCCGGCGCGGATCGGCGAGCAGCGCTTGCGTGCGTTTGAGGTCGGCGAGTCGTGCCTGGTTCGCGGGAGACGTAATCGTCATCAGCAGGAACGGCCGCCCCTCCGTCGTGCGACCCAGCGTATCGACGTGCACAAAGCGGCTCTGCTGCGCGAGGCCGTTCATGTAGCCGCTGACCTGCGTCCAATCTGCGAGCATCGAGTCAGTGCCGGGTTCGAAACCGAGCAAGGCGGACGGGCGGGCAGGCGGGGTGGCGGTCTGCAGAGCTGCCAACAGGAGGAAGCTGACCATTAGATGAGTCCGAGTTTGGAGCCGACCTTCTTGAAGGCGCGGAGCGCGAAATCGAGATCATCACGCGAATGGGCGGCCGAGAGCTGGCAGCGCACACGCGCATGTCCTTGCGACACAACAGGGTAGCCGAATCCAGTCACGAAGACGCCTTCGGCCAGCAACAGCTCGCTCATATGAATCGCCTTCGCGGTCTCGCCCAGGATCACCGGCACGATGGGCGTCTCTCCCGCCAGCGGTTTGAAGCCGAGGGAGAGGAGCTGCTCGCGGAAGTAACGGGCGTTCTGGGACAGCCGGCTGACGAGCTCGGGATGGCGCTCGACGTGCTCCACCGCGGCGAGCGCGCTCGCTGCGACGGTCGGCGGCAGGGCATTGCTGAAGAGCTGCGGCCGCGAGCGCTGCGTGAGGTAGTCGGTGAGCGCGAGTGGGCCGGCCGTAAAGCCGCCCGCCGCTCCGCCGAGGGCTTTGCCGAGTGTGGAGGTGATCACGTCGATCTGGCCCAGCATGCCGTAGTGCTCCGCCGTGCCGCGGCCGCATTTGCCGAGCACGCCAGTCGCATGTGAGTCGTCGACGGCCAGGATTGCGTCGTATTTGCGCGCCAAGGCCACCAGGTCGGGCAGCTTCGCGATGTCGCCTTCCATCGAGAAGATCCCGTCGGTGAAGATCAGCTTGCGCCGCGCGCTGCCCGCGGCTTTCAGCGTCGCTTCGAGATCGGCCATGTCCGAGTGCTTGAAAACCGCGGTCTGACACTTGGTGATCGCCTTCGCGAGACGAATCGAGTCGATGATCGAGGCGTGGTTCAGCTGATCGGAGATGACGATGTCGGGCTCGCTCAGAATCGTGGGGCACAGGCCCTCATTCGCATTCCAGCAGCTCACGTAGCTCAGCGACGACTCGCAGCCCACGAACT
>QHUJ01000179.1 GCA_003221895.1 Gemmatimonadota bacterium
CATACGATCTCCAGAATGACCTTGCCGGCGTCACCCGAACGGATGACGCCCAGCGCCTCATCGATCTTGGCGAGCGGGAATTTGTGCGTTATGACGGGCCGTGGATCGAATTGCCCGCCGATGAGAAAGCGCCGCATCTGGTGCCACGTCTGGTACATCCTGCGGCCGATGACGCCGTACACCGTGATCCCCTTGAAGATGATCTCGTCGGCGAGATTGATCGGCACCTCGCCTTTCGGAATACCGAGCAGCTGCACGCGGCCGCCCAGGCGCACGCTGGCGAACGCCTGATGCAGCGCTGAAGGCACGCCCGACATCTCGCAGACGACGTCGGCCCCTTCGCCATCGGTCTCGGCGATGACCGTCCGGACGACGTCCTCTTTGGCGGCGTTGATGACGAC
>QHUJ01000180.1 GCA_003221895.1 Gemmatimonadota bacterium
GGGATAGCGATCGACCCCAACTTCCGCGCGCAGGAGCGGCACGTGCGTGTGCTCGCGGATGTAGTCGATCGACTGTTCGCGCGTCCACCCCAGGTAATGGATGCCGGTGTCCACGACGAGCAGCGCCGCTGACAGCGTGATGTCCGCGAGCATGCCGAGCCGTGCCGTGTCGGATGAATACAGTCCCATCTCGTCGGCCAGCTGCTCGGCGTATTCGGCCCAGCCCTCGCCCATGCCGGGCGACCAGAAGAACCGCGCGATCTCCGGAATCGAGTCCCCCCGCTCCATCGCGATCGTGCCCTGGAGATGATGGCCCGGAATCGTCTCGTGGAACGACAACGGCTCGAGGTCGGCACGCGACTTGTGCACCGGATCGTAGGTCGAGACGTAATAGATGCCCGGCCGGCTGCCGTCCTCCGCCGGCGGATTCCACTCCCCGACGCTCTGCCGCTCGCGAAACGCCGGATAGGGCTCGACGACAATGGGCGCGCGCGGCAGCCGGCTGAACCACAGCGGGATCGTGGCGCGCGCCCGCGCCAGGGCCGCGCGGGCCTGCGCCAGCATCTCGTCGCGCGAGTGAAACGTGTAGGCGGTATCGCGCCGCAGCCGTTCCAGCAAACGCGCGACATCGCTCGTCCCGAACGAGTGGATCGCGATCGCGCGCATCTCGTTCTCCAACTCCTCGACCGTGGCCTCGCCCAGCAGATGGAGGGTGTCGGGATTCAGCGGGAGCCCTGTGGCAGCCCGAAGGGTCCCCTTGTAGCAATCGACCCCGTGCGGAATCTCCGAAACGCCGATTTTGGTCCTCGCACGCCCCACGTACTCGGTGGCGAGGAACTCACGATAGTGGCGGATCGCCGGAACGATTTCGGTCTCGATGACGCGCGCCAGCTCGGCCCTGAACTCCGGCGTCGAGTCACGCCGCGCGGGATCGTACAGCGGCGACCGTTCGAGCGGGGTGACGAGCAAGGTGTCGAGCTCACGAATCGCGATCTCGACGTTGCGGCGCGGCGCCGTGTATCCGCGGCGCACGCCTTCGCGATGATTCGCCATCTCGGTTTCGATGTAGGCGGGTACGGCGCGCCAGCGCGCCAGCACCTGTCGCCGCGCCTCATCCGTGCCGACCGCCTGGAGCGTTGCGAGCGACGTGACGGTGGACAGCCAGCCCCCGCCGGTGTGCGCCACGCTCCACAGCTCGAAGCGGCAAACGCGCGTGGCAATCGAGCCTTCGATCGCGTCGCGCATGATTCCGTACGCGATCGCCTCGGGCCGACCCTCGATGCGGTCCGGGTTGATGCGTTTGAGCTTTTCTAGCCAGGCGTCCTCGCGCTGTTGCCAGCGCGCGAGCGCCGCGGGCGAGTTGTCAGGCCACCGGTCGTGCGGCCCCTTTGCCATCCCATCGAGCGTGGCTTCGTCCGGGTGGCGCTCGAAGTACGCCACGAGGTACGTGTCGGCGAGCTGGCGGGCCCGTGCGGCCAGCGAGTCGGGATGATTGGCCTGGAGCAGTACCAGGCTCGCGAGGATCGTGATCATGATCTGAGATAGAGCCGGTGCGGATCGAGCACTTCCCGCAGCAGCTGCAGCTCGGCGCTGCTCGGGGCCCCAAGCCGTCCGAGCTTCTGCCGCGACCGCAGCTTCCACCCGACACCCGCCTGCACCGCCGCCGGCTCGACACCCGGGTAGAGGGCCGCGAGCATCAGCTCGCCGCTCGCGTCATCCCGCTCGAGCACGGCCTTATCCGTGATGACTTTGGCGACCCGTTGACCCGGACTCGTGACGAAGTCCACCCGCTCGGGGAACCCGCGCGGGGAGAGCTTCGCGACAATCAGGATGCGCTGCGCGTGAATCGCGATCTCGGCGGCGCCGCCCGAGCCTGGAAGCCGCACCTTGGGTTTTTTGTAGTCGCCGATCACGGTCGTATTGATATTCCCCTGCCGATCCACCTGCGCTCCGCCGAGAAAGCCGACTTCGATGCGGCCATTCTGCAGAAAGAGCTGAAAGACGTCGGCCATCCCGCACACCATGAGCGATCCCGTGACGAGCGCGGGGTCACCGATCGAGACCGGCAGGCGCGAGGGCGTCGCCCCGACGGCGCCCGATTCGTAAATCAACACCAGATTGGGCGCGTGCGTGCGGCGCGCCAGGTTGCACGCGAGGTTCGGCAGGCCGATGCCGACAAACACGACCTCGCCGTCGGCCAGCTCGCGCGCCGCAACGGACGCCATCATCTCGTCGGGCGTGTAGTCAGTAGCCGTAATTGACTCCCGCGCAGCGCTGCTCCCCTGCCTTGAGCCGCTCCAGCAGTCGCGGCTGCTTCTGCATGTACTCGGCCCTGGTCTTCACGCCATAGACGAACTCGTCGAGATAATGCGCCAGCTCGCCCTTGTCGCGCGAAATCGCTTCCCAGCCCACGTAGAAGTCGTTGTCCCGATCGTAATAGCCTTGCGCGTACGATGGATGCGCGCCCCACGGCTCGACGACTACGGCACTCACGATCGCCGCCGGAATGAGCGTGCGATTGGGATCCGAGCGAATCACTCGCTCGTCCACCAGCTCCTCGACGACGACGATCACGCGCTGCGACGCAAACGCGGCCTCTTTCTGCACTCCCAAGAGGCCCCAGATCTGCGCGTTGCCCTGCGCGTCGGCGCGCTGCGCGTGCACGATCGTCACATCGGGATTCAGCGCCGGCACCGTGGCCAGTTCTTCACCCGTGTAGGGGCACTTCACCGACTTGATGCGCGGATTGGCCTTGGGCAGGTCGGTGCCGATGTAGTCGCGCAGCGTCCAGAACGGCAGCCGTGCCGCACCGGCCGAGAACCGCGCGACCATGCCGAAATGCGAGTACTCCTC
>QHUJ01000181.1 GCA_003221895.1 Gemmatimonadota bacterium
ATCGCCCTGTGCGATGAGCACGGGATGGGAGGACATCGAGAGTGGGGGATGTGTAGTCGCGGGTGGGCGCTGGCCGAGCCGGGCCTCACTCAGGATGGCCTCGACCTGATGCGCGAGCGAATCGATGCACTTCGTGCCAAGAACATCCTTGCCGGAGTGGACTACTTTCTTGGAGTGTCGACCCAGATTCTGAACAAGGTCGGAGACGTGCCGAAGGGGCTCGCCTCCCTTGGCGAAGCGTTCGACGTCGCTCGAAGTACGAACCAGCCGGTGTGGTTGGCGGAGTTCGCTCGCCTGAGGGGTGAGCTGCTGGTGCAGGACGGGGCGGCCGAGGCCGAAGCGGAAGCGTCCCTGCGCGAGGCCCTCACGATCGCCCGTCGCCAGGAAGCGAAGTCACTCGAACTGCGCGCGGCGACGAGCCTGGCCCGACTGTGGCAGCGTCAGGGAAAGAAGGAGGGTGCGCGCGAGCTCCTCGCATCCGTCTACGGCTGGTTCACGGAGGGATTCGACACCGCCGACTTGCGGGAGGCTAAGGGACTGCTGGACGCGCTGGTGTGAAGCCGCAGGGACGCCGCTGCGCGAGACCGCCTGATGCACGTACAGGAGGTCGTGGAGTCAATAGAAAAGCCCCACGCCACAACGGAGCGTGAGGCTTCGTCTTCCATCAGTCGGGACGGCGGGATTTGAATGCAACGGCCCCCATGCGGGGCCGTTGTTTTATTTGGCATTTATGCACGTTATACGACCGCATTGGCGGCTATCGGCTCCCATGGACCGGCAAACACTACGGCAAACACTTTCAGGAACTGCGCGTGGATAGGGCCGCGTGCGAAGACGGGCGCCTCCTAGTCAGGGCTTCCAACTCGGCGAGAGGCCTACCCCGTTCGTGAGCCTCACCTGGCCGGAGCCGTCGACGTTCATGACGTAGATTCCCGCGTCGGACCCGTGAACGAAAGCGATCTTAGTCCCGTCGGGGGACCATGCGGGGTGATAGTCCAGGCTGTTCACGCCTGTGCTCCGCTCAACGGAACCGTCGGTGTTGGCCACCGAAATCACCCGCGTGCGGATGAAAGCGATCCTCGTGCCGTCCGGCGACCAAGCGGGCGCGGTGACATATCCATCCCAAGCGTCGCTGGCGATATTGCGCCAGTTCGTGCCATCAGTGTCCATGGCGACGATCCAGTAGTAACCATAACCGCCGTCATCCTGTGTATACGTGCTGAACGCGATGCTCGCCCCATCGGGCGACCACGCAGGACAAAAGTCCGCGAAGCTACTGTCTCCATGGGTAATCTGGGTGGCCCCAGAGCCGTCGGCGTTCATGACGTAAATGTCGCCCACGAGACTCGCTCCGCGGTTGCTCGTGAACGCGATCTTCATCCCGTCAGGTGACCACGCGGGGCAAAAATCCCCTGCGGGGTTATCGGTGATCCGCGTGGGACTCGAACCGTCGGCATTCATCACATAGATCTCATCGTTGCTATCGCGCCGGCTCGTGAAGACAATCTTGTTGCCGTCAGGCGACCAGGCCGGGTCTTTGTCCGACGCCGAGTTCGCGGTGAGTCGGGTGAGCCCCGAGCCGTCGGCGTTGATGACGTAGATCGCAGGATTGCCATCGCGGTCGCTTGTGAAAGCGATCTTTCCCGTCAGCGCTGCGGTCGCGATCACTGTGATCGTCGCTGTTCCATGGTGTCCTTCGCTCGTCGCTGTGATCGTGACGGGTCCGCCCACCGAGACACCAGTTACGAGCCCACTCGCCGACACGGTAGCCAAGGCGAGGTCCCCGCTTGTCCATGTCACCGTGCGTCCCGTCAGGACGTTATCTGTGGCGTCCTCAACTTTCACCACGAGCTGTGTCGTCCCCCCGACCGGCACGGTCGTAGGCGACGGGCTTACGGTCACTGTGGCCACCGGTACGGACGCAGGCCCGACCGGGCTGCTATCCGCTCCACAGGCGTAACCCACACCCACGAGCGCCGATAGCAGGGCGATTCTCTCAAGTGGCTTCATCGCACACCTCGCAGTACCGATTGCTAACGCGCTCACTTGGTTGATGAACGCCGCCACCTTGTTCATCGCCGCCTCGTTCTCGCCGACCGAGAGTTTATCCAGCGCACCTTCGATCTTGACCGCGAGCGCCCTACCCTGACCCTCGTTCAGCACGCCGTTGGTCACTAGCCGCGCGACGTGATGTTCGAGAAAGGCGAGTCGCCGCTCGATCGGCGGCGGCCGAGGAATCGACACGCCGATTAGCTGGCTGCGCCCGATGGCGAGCTGAACCAACCCAGAGGTCTTGGCCCAATCGATGAACTCGTCGACGTATCCAAGGCCTTGATCGTGGCCGAGTGGCAGCCCCGCTGCGATGTTCGCGATCAAAAAGTTATCGGGGAGCATGCGGCCGCTTGGGAAGCTACTAGCGATGAACATCGCTTCTCCGGAGCGGCCGCCCGCGTAGGCGTTCACCTGCCCCCCTGCGAGGAGCGCGAGGGCCTGGGGGACAGTTGCCGTGCGCACCAACGTCGCATGCTGCAGGGTGGCACTGAGGTACACATCGGGAGAATTGCCCTGGGCGACGGAAATCAACACGCCCGGCGCATCGACATCGGCGACCGACTGGAAAGGAGAAGTGTTCGGAACGAGGTAGGTGTTCTCGACGCCGAGGTGCGAAAGCGCCACGTTGACGACATTCGAGCCAGCGGACGCGAGCGTGAAGGCCAGGTCCACAGCTCCGGTTGTAAGCCCGGCGAGCAGCGGCGGAACGCCCGCGTAACCAACCAGAGTGAGGGGTCGATCCGTCCCGCTGGCGAGGGCGCAGGCCATATCCACCGCCACACCCGAGAGCTGACCAGTGACGGGATTGCGCGTGGCGTTGTTCGTGTTGCCGAAGTTGATCCCGACTCGCACGGGACCGCTTGGTGCGAGGTCGTTCAGGACCGCTTCATCGGCGTCCCCTTTCCACGCCGCCCCGTCGACATCGCACACGGCGCTTGCAGCGGCGGCGACTTCGAAGTCTTTCGTCAAATCCCCCGCCACGACCGGGCCATTGGGACGATCAACGCAGCCCGATAGCGTCACCGCGCCGAGTAGCAGCACTGGAAGTCGCAAAACGATATTCATGGACCCTCCTCAAGGTTTGCCGCCCTCCGGACGGCGCGGTATTTTCTGGAGACGGAGCCAGTTTAGGGCGGCGGCATCACGCGCCTGTCGTAAAGCCGTCACCTGCGCGGTGACGACCTTTCATAGCCTGCCAACCGTGTCCGCCAGGGAGAGGGGTTCACACGGTCGAGTTCAGGGTATTCGGAGCTCTGACCCTTACCACAGATGATGGGCGCGATGCGCGCAGTCTTGTCGCACAACCCCGGCGCCTCGCCCTCTTGGCGTACCTCGCTGCCGCTACCCCCCGTGGCACTCACCGCCGCGACAGTCTGCTTGCCATTTTTTGGCCAGAGCTCGCCCAGCCGCGTGCACGCGCTGCCCTGCGCCAGTCCCTCTACGTGCTACGGGAGGTCTTGGGACCCGCAGCACTGGTGAGCCAGGGAAACGAGGAGGTCGGCCTCAACTTCGGCGCGGTGCGCTGCGACGTCGCGGACTTCGACCGCATGATCGAGTCGGGGCACGTGAGCGAAGCCCTCGAGCTCTACAGAGGGCACCTCCTGGAGGGTTTTTTCATCTCGGACGCGCCCGAGTTCGAACGTTGGCAGGATGGAGCACGAACGCGGCTGTGCGAGACAGCGTCACGCGCCGCACAGGCATTGGTCGAAAAGGCCGAGAACGGTGGCGATCTGTCCACAGCAGCGATGTGGGCCCGCCGCGCAGTCCGGCTCGCGCCGCACGACGAAGCGCAGCTCCGACGCCTGCTCACGTTGCTTGACCAACAGGGCGACCGCGCCGGTGCCCTACGCGCCTACGACGAGTTCGCCCGGCGGCTCGCCACCGAGTTCGAAGCGGAACCCGCTGCCGAGACCCAATCCTTGCTCGGCGCGATCCGTACCCGCGCGACGGCGGCGGCACCGGCAACACCGCGGCGCGAGCCGCCGGCCATTCTCACGCCTCGGCGTCACACCGTCGGTCGCGCCCGTGAGCGCGCGGCCTTGTTGGCGAGCTTCCAGTCTGCGGCAGCCGGTCACGGACAAGTGGTGTGCGTAGCCGGTGAGCCTGGCATCGGAAAGACGACGCTGGTCGAGGAGTGTCTCGCTGAGCTGTCCGCTGGCAGCGGGCGATGCCAAATCGCTCGCGGGCGCTGCTCCGAACGTCTCGCGGGCACGGCAGCCTACCTGCCGCTGCTCGAAGCGTTGCAGAGCCTCCTTCATGGCGTCGACGGCGAGGCCGTAGGGCGGGCCATGAAGCGCACGGCGCCGACGTGGCACGTGCAATTCGCGCCGCCCTCCCGCTCGGCCGGGACTCTCCAGCCGGACGTCACCGCCGCTCCCGCTGCGTCCCAAGCACGGTTGACGCTCGAGCTTGCGGCGTTTCTCGAAGAGGTGTGTCAGGCGTCACCGCTGGTGCTCTTCTTCGATGACGTGCACTGGATCGATCCGTCCACCGTGGACCTGCTCGCCTACCTCGGGAGTCGCCTGGCCTCGCAGCGGCTGTTGATCGTCCTCGCCTACCGGCCAGCGGAGATGCTGGTGGGGAAGAACGTGTTCTGGCCCATGAAGCTCGACCTGCAGACGCGCGGCGTGTGCCGGGAGATCGGCCTCGAGTTTCTGACGCCGGATGAGGTCGCGCAGTACCTAGCGCTCGAATTCCCGGGCCACCGGTTCTCTGCTGCTTTCCCGGCCCTGGTGCATGCCCGGACCGAAGGGAGTCCACTGTTCATGGTGGATCTGCTTCGGTACCTGCGCGAGCACGGCGCAATCGTCGAAGTCGCCGGTGCGTGGGCCCTCTCCGAATCACTGCCGAACATCGAGCGCGAGCTTCCCGAATCGGTCCGAAGCATGATCGAGCGCCAAGCGGGACAGTTGGCGCCGATTGATCGTCGGTTGCTTGCGGTCGCAAGCGTGCAAGGCCAAGAGTTCGACTCCGCAGTGGTCGCGACCGTGCTCGCGCGCGACCCAGCGCGCGTGGAAGAGCGTCTCGAACAGCTGGAGCGCGTCCATGCCCTCATCCGACCAGTCGCCCAGCGAGAGAGACCCGGTCGGTTGCAGAGTGTGCGCTACCGTTTCATTCACGGGTTGTACCAGAACGCGCTC
>QHUJ01000174.1 GCA_003221895.1 Gemmatimonadota bacterium
CGGCGATGCGGTGGGAGTGGCGGCCCACCTGGGCGTTGTTCCGGCCTCTCGCCGCCTACGGGGCGTGGACGTCGATCTCGAACACCGTCAATCCGCTCTTGAGCTACTTGGAGCGCTTTCTGCTCGCGTCGCTCGCCGGCGTCGCGGCCGTGGGCTATTACACCGGGCCGGCGGAAGCCGTCATGCGGCTACTCGTCATTCCCGCTGCGCTCGCGGGGGCCCTCTTTCCAGCAGTGAGCGCCGCGGATGGTCACCTGGCGACGCGAGCGGACGGCATGCGCCTGGCGCTCACCTCATTGCGCTATCTCGTAATCGGTCTGATACCGATCGTGCTGCTGCTCATCGTTCTCGCGCGACCGTTGCTCCGCCTCTGGCTTGGCGCGGACTACGCGGCACACGGCACCGCGGCGTTCGCGATTCTCGCCGGCGGTGTGTTGATCAACGGGCTGGCGCACGTCCCCTCGGCGTACCTGTATGGTCGCGACCGGCCCGATCTTCCCGCGAAGTTTCATCTTGTTGAGCTGCCGCTGTACGTCCTTGGCGCATGGCTGCTGATCCGCGCCTACGGGATCACTGGTGCAGCACTGGCCTGGACTCTGCGCGTCAGTGTGGATGCGGTGCTCCTGGGCATCGCGATGTGGCGCGTGGGTGGACCAAGCCGAGTGCCGGCGGGCGAGTGAGCCCATACCGGCTCGTGGTCATCGGTATCGCGCTAGCTGCCGCGTGTCGCTTCATGAGCGACGAAGACGCACGTGGCGTTCCCCTCGTCCCGCTCCTCGTCACGCCCGACAGTCTGGCGTTCCAAGGGCGCGCCGGCGCCACGCTGCTCCCGGACCGCTATCTTACGCTCGATGCCGCCACAAGTGTGAGCGGTCGCTGGACGGCGTCCGAGGACGGCAGCTGGTTTTTTATCCCGGACACCGAGGGCGTGCTGCCCTCTCTGTTGACGGTCGCGCCGCGGCCCGCCGGCCTCGCCTCGGGGACCTACGCCGCATCCATCTGGATTCTGCTCGGCAACGATACCGTGCGTGTGCCTGTGACGCTGGAATTGTCGCCCCCGGTGTCGCTCAGCGGTCGGTGGGTCGGTCGGGCGGAGACGCTTCACGTTGCGCTCGATCTGCACCAATCGGGATCTCAGATCACCGGTTCCGGGACCGTCGCCGAGCCTGTCGGTCGGATAGACGTGACGGGAACGTGGACCGACCCGAGTATCTCGCTCATACTGTCCGGGGCGACCGACACACTCCGTTTCAACGGTTCGCTACTTGACGATAACGCGCTGGGCGGTACCCTCACTCGGACGGGGGCCGGCGCTTCCAGCGCTGCGCTGACCCTCTACCGACAGTAGTCCGTCCAGGGTGCCGCGGAACTCCGCCCACGCGCGTACCGGGCGGCCGCGTAGCGTGCGGAGTACGGCTCGCGCGAGGCCGGTCGCGAGGAGATAGCCGATCGCAGTCATGCGGGTGAGTCCGCGCAGGTTGCGGCGCGCGAATAGGGCGCGCGAGCGCGCGAATCGCCGCTCGACACGCGCGGGCGTCGCCGCGCGAACCGTTCCCGTGACAGCGTGATAAACGACGGGCCGCGGTGCGTAGAGTACCTCGAGCCCGGCGGCGCGCGCCCGGACACAGTACTCGACGTCCTCGAAATAGATGAAATAGCATTCGGGCAGGGGGCCAAGTCGCTCCAACGCGATACGCGAAATCAGCATCGCGCAGCCGGTGACGAACTCGACCGCCACCGGCCGGTCTGCGGCGGGCACGACGTAGCGATGTCGCCCCATCACGCGCAGGCGATCCACGACTCCTCCGGCATACCACACCCGGCCCGCTCCCGTGGGTGTCGCGTGGTAAATCGTGACCCCGACGACGCCGGCCCGCGGCGCCTGCGCGAGAGCATGACGCAAGTCGGCAAAGAACGAGCGGTCGACCGTGGCGTCGTTGTTGAGCAACAGGAAATGCGTCAGCCGGTGGTTCGATGCGAGCCGCGCGAGCGCGATGTTGTTGCCAGCGGCGAACCCACGGTTGTCGGGTGAGCTAACCAACTCTATGGTGCTTGCCGCTTGTCTGCGAATCCAGTCGCCAATCGCGGTGACGGAATCGTCCGTCGATCCGTTGTCCACCACTACTGTGCTCTTCGGACCGGGCTCCGCTCGGGCGAGGGACTCGAGACAGGCAATCGTGTCGGCGCGCCCATTCCAGTTAAGGACGGCTACGCCGATAGTGACATCGGTCATGGTGTGATGGTCCGCACGGCGGTGAGGTCCATCAGCAACTCGGTGTGAACCGTTAATGTGGTCCGGGCCTCTTGATACATACACGGCAATGATCCCTGAACCGACGCGCGCAACGTATCGCTGGAGAAGGTGCCACGGGTGAGCGGTGCCCCGAGTCGCGTGAAGTCGCACCACGCGTAGAGCGCGCGGATGCTGGAAACGCCGGCGATGGGACGTGGCTCAAACCCAAACGTCAAGAGCCACACGGTCCCGTCGGTCATCACGAGCCCGCCGAGCGGGCCGGAGTCGGCCGGTGCGATCGTGTAGCCTCCCACGAACTCGCCCGCGCCAGCACCGCGGCTCAATCGCAGCATGGCATCGAGCGTATCGACCCGAGTTTCGAACTCGTTTGTGGCGGTCAAGGCAATCGTGGCTGCATACGTGCCGGTGATATCCGGCACCGCGATGCCGCTCGTTTCGAAGCTGACACACGCGGCAATCGCCGGAAGCCCCGCGGCGATCCAGTTACACGAGCGCCGCTTCATACACTGCGATCGTCGCGCGCGCGGCCCGCTCCCACGTGAACTCCCGCACACGCTCGAGGCCCTTGCGCACGAGATCCGCGCGACGAGCATCATCCGACCACACCGCGGCCACTCCGTTCGCGATCTCCTCCACCGAATGCGGATCCACGAACAGCGCGGCATTTCCCGCGATCTCAGGAAGTGACGACAGCCCAGACGTGACGACTGGACAGCCGCAGGCCATAGCCTCGATGACCGGAATCCCGAACGCCTCCCACAGTGACGGGTAGACGAATGCGCGCGCGAGACCGTAGAGGACTTGCAAGTCGCGCCCCGGCGTGTAGCCCAGGAATCTCGCCGCGCCGTCGAGTCTCAGTTCGCGGGCGCGCCGGAAGACCTGCTCGGGCTGCCACCCCTCCGGTCCCGAGTGTACGAGCACCACGTCGCGCGTCCTGGGCCGGCTCCGCAGCAGGCTGATGGCCTCGAGCAGGCGCTCGAGGTTTCCACGCCGTGAGGAATCACGCTGATCCGCTCCGGCGCGAGCCGAAACTCCTCCGCGATCTCCAACTTTGCCGTCTCCGAAACCGTGATCACGGCGCGGGCGCGCCTGGCGAGTCGCGGCATGACGAACCCGGCGTAGCGGCGAAACCACGGGCGAAACATCGGGGCGAGGCGAATGGGCATAACGTCGTGGATGGTCGCGACCACCGGGAACCGTCCTGCCACCGGCCCCAGGCCCGCTGGCAGGTGCAGCAGCGCGGCCCCGCGGCGCCGGGCGGCGATGAGCGCGCCGGCCTGATGCCACCAGAGATCCCGCATCAGCGTGTCGAGCTGTTCGCGAAAGGTCCGGCGCGCGCTCCGGGCCGGCCGCGCAAACTTGCTGAACACCGGCACTAGACGCTCGCCCAGCAGCGGCGCCAGCGCTGCCCACATCTGAGTCGTGTATACGCCGATCCCGATCCCCACGAGTTTGGCGTACGACACATCCAGCGCGATCCGCTGCTCACTCATGCCGCAGGGTGCTCGTGGACGGCGCTGACAACGGCCCCGGCAATCCAGAAGAACGTGTATACGAGAAACGGATGGGAAAGCGGGAGGCCCGTCAGGCCGTTGAGCGCGATGCCGAGAGCCGTCACCGCCACGAGGGCGGCGTAGGCTCGAGGAACTGGCGTTGGGCTCGTCCGGTAGAGCCGCATTGCCATGCCGAAGAGCGTCGCCAATGCCGTGAGGTAGAGTCCCAGGCCGAGTACACCCAGCTCGATCGTGTACTTGAAGTATTGGCTATCCGCCGCGACGGGCGGGAGGCCGAAACGGGCCGCCGTAAGCCCGCCGGCACCCAATCCCCTACCGAGGGGATAGTCGCTGAGGTACTGGGTGCCTTCGGACCAGTCCTCAAGGTGCGACACACTGCTCACACTTTCAAAGGTAATCGTCTCTCGAGCGAACGATGCCAAACCGGGAACCGTGAGCAACGCGAGCGACAATGCCAC
>QHUJ01000175.1 GCA_003221895.1 Gemmatimonadota bacterium
AGCGGCTCACCCGACACGACGTCCACGTAGATCCCTTCCTTATGATTGTCCCAGAATTCGTTCTGGAAGGGACGCTCGGTCGCTTCGTGTTGCGTGACTTCGTACTGCAACGGAGTCAGGCTCCGTCTCAACTCGGTATCGCTGGGTTTTGGCTTCACAGTGTAGCTCGCAGGATAGCTTGCATGTCGGTCTTGATTGATTGATACGACACTGACCTTTCCGGCTTCATCACCCCAAATCTGGCTGAGCCGCCGGTCGCGGCCGCAACCGGCGCGGTACATGCCGTAATGCTCCGGATTTTTCTTGGCGTAATCCTGGTGATACTCCTCCGCTGGATAGAACGGGCCGGCGGTCAGGATCTGCGTCGCGACCTCGCGGTGAAAACGCTCGAAGATCTGCTGGCGCGTCGCGCTGGCTGCGCGCCGCTGCTCCGGGCTCCGCACGAACACGGCCGTGTGGTAATTGGGACCGGTGTCACACGCCTGGCCGTCCGCCTGGAACGGGTCGATGTTGTGCCAGAACGTTCCCAGCAGCGTCTCGTAGCTGACCTTTGCCGGGTCGTAGATCACCCGGACCGATTCGAGATGGCCCGTGTTCCCCTCAACGACCTGCATGTATGAGGGATTCTTGGTGGAGCCGCCCATGAATCCGGACGTCGCCGAGATCACGCCGGGCACGTCATCGAAGGCGTGCTCCATCGTCCAGAAACAGCCGCCGGCAAAGGTGGCGGTATCGAGTGGCGTTGTCAGGCTGAGTGCCAACAGCAGGGCAATGTTCATGGACCTAATTTCGCCGACTGCCTGTCGCCGGGGAAGTGGCGCCGGCCTTTCTTAGAGCTTTCTCATCCTACTCACATTGCCCCGCGCCTCGAGAGCGCGGTACGTTAGCGGCGTGCAGATACTTCTCGTCGAGGACGATCGCGATCTACGGCGCTTCCTGAGCAAGGCGTTTCGCGAAGAAGGGTACGGCGTTACCGAAACCGACTCCGGTGACCGCGCCCTGGAGCGTGCACTCGAAGGCACGTTCAGCTGCGTCGTGCTGGACGTCATGCTGCCCGGCCGCGACGGCTTCAGCGTCGTCGGCGAGCTGCGCAAGCGCGGCGTCTCGACGCCGGTGCTGTTGCTCACGGCGAAGGACGAGCTCGAGTCGCGCGTGCGCGGCCTCGAGGGCGGCGCCGACGATTACGTCGCGAAGCCGTTCGATCTGCCCGAGCTGCTCGCCCGCGTCCATGCCCTGATTCGGCGCGCCGAGCTGCGTCACAAAGACGCGACGCTGCGGGTCGGCGAGGTGACGCTCGACCCGCTGACACGGCGCGTCCTGCAGGCGGATCGGGTCGTGGATCTCTCGCCGCGTGAGTTCGCGCTGCTCGAGTTTCTGATGCGCAACGTGGGTCGCACCGTGTCACGCTCGCGCATCGCCGAGGCGGTCTGGAACTACAAGTTCGACCCCGAGACGAACGTCGTGGACGTGTACGTCAACTATCTGCGCAAGAAGCTGAGCTTCGGCGGCCGGACTGCGCCGATCAAGACCGTCCGCGGCGTGGGATACCGGCTCGACGTAGGCGACGGTGGCTGAACGCCGCCTGAGCCTGGTGCTGACGCGGCGCTTCAGCCGCGTCGCTCGGACCGCCCTCGCCGGATATGCGCTGGTGGTCGTGTTGCTGTTCGCCGCCGCCGCCGAGATGGCGTTGCGCCGCTCGCTCGAGCGCTCCGCCGACGTGATCCAATCGCTGCTCGGCGCGTATCGCGACTCCAGCAGCGCACCCGGAAGCGTCATGCCGTCGGCGCTGGCCGACCAGCTCGTCGGCATGGGCGGTCAGGTCGTCATCACGCGCACGACGACCAACGCCGGCGGCATGCCCCAGGTCTACTACCTGTCTCCCGGTATGCCGGCGCGCCGCCTCGAAGGCCTGCCCGACGACTCCCCGGAGAAAGCGCGCGCAGCGCTGGTCTCCGCCATCACCCAGCGCGCGCGCTGGCGCTATCGCGTGCTGCATCGAACGATGGGCGAGTTCGACATTTACGTCGTCGCGAGCCGCCAGTCCTACGTTGTGCCCCTCGGCGTCCTCGTCGCGGCCGCGGCGCTGCTGTTGCCGCTCGCGACGTTCGCCGCGGCGCGGGGCGCGCGGCAAGCCGTGGATGAAGCGTTGCGGCCGCTCGAGCGGGTCACCGGGGAGACCCGCGCCATCGGTCCCTCGGAGCTCGGCACGCGGCTGGCGAGCCCCACGGGGCAGACCGAGGTCACCGAGCTGGCGGAGAGCATCAACCGGATGCTGGAGCGCGTCGACCGCGCGCATCGGGCATTACAGTCGTTTACCGCCGATGCCAGTCACGAGCTGCGGACGCCCCTGACGCATCTGCGGGCCCAGGTGCAGTGGGCGTCGGCGGAGGGCCGCACGGACCCGGAGATTCACGACGCCCTCGGGGCGATGGAGCGCGCGCTCGATCGCACGACCAAGCTGGTCGAAGAACTGCTGCTCATCGCGCGCGGCGAAAACCGCCAGCTCGCGTTGGAACACGCTCCGTTCGATCTGGCCGCCGTCGTCGAAGAGGTCCGAGAGATCACAGAAGCCATGGCCACGGACAAATCGCTGGTCGTGCATGCTGAGCCTAGCGCGCGGATCGATGTCATGGGGGATGCCGATCGCACGCGGCACATCCTGCTGAATCTCGCGTCCAACGCAGTGCGCTACACGCCGAGCGGCAGCGTGGTCTTCGCGATCATACCACATGGCAAGGAAGTCGGTGTGAGCATACAGGACACCGGCCCGGGGATCGCGCCGGAGCATCTGGACCGGATCTTCGATCGTTTCTTCCGGATCGATCAGTCACGCAGTCGCGAGCTGGGAGGAACCGGGCTCGGGCTCGCCATCGCCCGGCTGTTCGCGGAGCTGCAGGGAGGCAGGATCGGGGTGGAGAGCACG
>QHUJ01000128.1 GCA_003221895.1 Gemmatimonadota bacterium
CGGCGGACTAGCGCGTGAGCGCGACGGTCGGCTCCCGATCGGGCGACGATTTCCCCAGGCCGAGGACATGGTGCGCGACGCCGCGCAAGAAGCCGACCCCGTAACCGACGTGAATCGCCAGGAAGGCGATCGGCAGCACGAGCGCGCAGGCGAGCCCGTGTTTGCGAGCGGCTGCGAGGCCACTGCCGATCGACAACGCGGCGTAGCTCCCGGTCATGGCCGCAAAGGCGATCTGAGCGCCATCGAACCACGGGCTCAGCGCGGCGCTCGCTGTCAGGCACAGGATGAAACACGCCGGCACGAGCTGCCGCAGGTTCATCACACGTCCGACCTTTTTCGCGACGAGCGGCTTGAAGTAGCCGTACTGATACCACATGCGGGCCAGCTGGCCGAGCGACTCGCGCGCGTAGTAGTAGGCGACGACCGACGGCTCGAGCAGCACGCGGCCTCCCTGCTTGTTGAGCCGGAAGTTCAGCTCATCGTCCTGATTGCGCGGCAGCTCCTCGTCGAACAGACCGATGCGCTGAAAGACCTCGGCGCGGAAGCAGCCGAACGCGACCGTATCGACCCAGCGTCGCTCCCGGCTGCCGATGCGGAACCGCGAATTGCCCACGCCGAACGGATGCGAGAGCGCGATGGCGATCGCGCGTCCCACCGCGGTGGGAGTGGCGGGGCGCGTCACGACCACGCCGCCGACATTGTCGGCGCCGGTCTCCGCGAGGGCGGCGATGGAGCGCGGGATGTACTCGGGGGGGTAGACGACGTGGGCATCCATGCGGACGATGATGTCGCCGCGGGCAGCCCGAATCGCCACGTTGAGCGCCGAAGGCGTGATGTGCTTCACGTTGTCGAGCAGGCGCACGCGCGGATCGCGCGCCACATACTCCTCGACGATCGCTCGGGTCCGATCCGAGCTCATCCCGTCGACGACCAATACCTCCATCTGATCATGCGGGTGCTGCGTCGCAAGGATCGAATCGAGGCACGCCCCGATAAAGCGCTCCTCGTTCAAGCACGGCATGATGACGGAGACGAATGGCGCCGTAGTCATTTGTTGTCGGCGCGTATGACGTGACGAACTTTTCCACTGGAGCTGCGCGGCAGCTCGGCCACCGGTTCCAGCACGATTTCCAGATCACCCAGACGCTTGCGCAGCCGTTCGACGATGGTCTCGCCGTTCGAGTCGGCGAACTCGGGCGCGGGCACGAAACGGGCGCGGATGCGCTGCGGCGTCTCCTGCACGATCTGGCTCTGGCGCACCGGGAGACCGTAGAACACGGGATTCAGCCAGAACACCCGCCGGCCATCCGACGTCACCAGCAGATCGCTCGTTCGTCCTTCGAGTCCCGCGATCATCGGCAGCGTGCGGCCGCAGGGGCACTGCTCCGTCGCCGGCGAGAGGCGGCCGCGGTCGCCGAGGCGATACCGGATCAACGGCATGGCGTCGTTGACGAGCCCGGTACAAATGAATTCCCCGTCCAGCTCTTCAATCAAGCCGACTTCGGGCCACTCATGTAATCCGCGGGACTCGCACTCGCTGGCCGCGGCGACATTCTCCGTGCTGCCGTAGGTCTCCCGGACGGGACAGTCGAACGCGGCGCTGATGATGTCCCGCTGCGGTTCGACGAGCGGTTCCCCGCTCGTGACCGCGACTTTCATGCGCAGATCAACGCGGCCGGCGCGGAGCACCCCTTGCGCCAGCGCATACAGGGATGACGTGTAGCCGGTCAGGCAGCGGATCTCGTACCGGGTGAGCGCGTCGAGGTACGCG
The DNA here is from genome assembly GCA_003221895.1 of Gemmatimonadota bacterium. Classification (GTDB taxonomy): domain Bacteria; phylum Gemmatimonadota; class Gemmatimonadetes; order Gemmatimonadales; family GWC2-71-9; genus 20CM-2-65-7. The sequence continues at coordinate 1,772 of QHUJ01000128.1, forward strand.
GGGATCATGTCCTCGGCGAGATGGAACGTCGACATGTACAGCTCTCGCGCGGCGCCGTTCCAGACCCAGAATGGAGGCCGGCGTTGGTCGAGCGGCGTGACGAGCTGTCCGCCGAGTCGCGCGCAACGATCTTCGGGCAGGACGCCATACCAGCGCCGGCTGCGCGCGGCGGCCAACGCATACAAGTGACGCAGCGCGCTGCGGCTCTTTCCGATCGAGAGCGGGGTACCGGTGGTTCCGCTGGTCGGCTCCTGGAATACCGCGCCGTGGCCCGACATGAGAAACGCGCGCGGCTGTTGGCGGAGCGCTTCCTTCTCGAGGATCGGCCAATTCTCGAGCAGCTCCCAGGACGCGTGATCGCCGGCGCGCCGGCGCGCCTGCCACGCATCGCGATAGTAGGGCACCCGCGTGGCGGCCTGTTCGAGCAAGGCGGCGACGTGGGATGCTCGCCACGTGCTCCATTGCTCGGCCGACCAATGCTCGCGCTCCAGGGCTTCGGCAACGAGCCGCTCCGAGTCGGCGCCATAGCGCCAGCGCCGCAGGTAGTAGCCGCGCAACGTGGCCGCCGCCGAGCGAGCCGCCACCGGCAGCCGATGATAGAGACCGAGCAGGAGGTCGGTCACGATCCACGGACCCGTTCGGTGATGGCGGCGAGCGGCCACAGTGTCAACCGCAGCGCCGCATCCCAGTCGCCACGGACGAGACTGCGGCCGAGCTGTCGACCTTGAATGCGGCCGGTCACCTGGAGTGCCGGGAAGTAAAAACCTTTCTCACGCACGGACGGATATCCCCACTTGCCCGGCGCAAACCGCCGCCGGATCTGCGCGGGCAGCAAGGCCGTGCCGAGCAGCCGCTCATTGACGAAGTCGACGTAGCTCAGATAACACCCCAGGCCTTCGAGGCCACCGTGCGATCGGGCGGTGGCCACTACGTAGTCCCAATCGAGCCGAGGTGTCCGCAGGATTTCGATGGTCTGCACGACGTCGCACAGATGGAATGAGCGCCGCCCCGTCACCTTCTCCAGCCCCTGCAGGACCAGCTGATCCTCGACCGAGGGAATGCGGAACTCTGTGCCCCCCATGATCACCGCCCGGGCATTGCGGTCGAGTGTTTTCGCAAACGCGGCGTGCTGGCCCGCGCTTCCCACGCGGCCATGGCGCACGTCGAACACGAGAGCCGATGCCGGGTCTCCCCCCGTGGCGATCGAGTACAGTGTATTCGCAGCGACCCGAGCCGTGAGGCTTGGCTCCTGGCGCGTGACCGGCAGACCCTCGAACACCAACTGGTCGGTGGCCGAGCTGTCACTGAACACCAGGACATCCACGTCGTCGCCGACATCCGGAAAGCGCTGCAACGCTTTGGGCGCCATCCAGGCGAGGCCGTGTCTCGCGGCATTCGACTGGATGTGTTGCAGCACCGCAAGCATGGAATGTCCCCGAGCCCGCTCCTCGACGGCCGCGCGTACCAGCATCCGCGGCGCTACCCCGCTCGCCATGAATCGATCGGTGACGCGAACGATCACCGTATGATGCCGCGCGACACGCTCCATCAACTCCCAGTCCACGCCGTCAAGTGACGGGCGTGCGCGCTCGTCGAGCAGGACGCGAAGCATGAGCTGCGCGTGGGTCGCCACGGTCGACGCAGGGGGGGCGGGGGCGGGGCGGGTCGTCATGAGGACACGAGCGCCGGTATGAGCACCGGGCGAGCAGGCTGATTGGCACCCAGCAGTGCGGCGAGCCGACGGCCGTTGCGGGTCATATCGAACAGATCTTCGGTGCGGCGTCTGGCACGCTCGGCGAGGCCGGCGCGCAACGCGGCGTCGTCGAGGAGCCGCGCGATCGCGCTCGCCAGCGCCTGAACATCGCGTGGAGGCACGAGGATGCCGCAGCGGCCATCGTCCAACGCCTCGGGGATGCCGGCCACGCGCGATGCGATCACGGGTGTGCCGAGCGCCATCGCCTCACGCAAGACGTTGGGGAGTCCGTCGCCAAGACGGTCCGATGGGTGGACCAGCGCGGTCGCTGCGCTCATCGCGTCCCGTACCTCGTCGAACCGGAGCCAGCCGCGAAATGTCACGGCGCTCCCGATCCCCAGGGTTTGCGAGAGGCGTTCGAGTGTGGCGCGCTCCGGTCCATCGCCGACGATCTCCAGCTCGACGCCGAACCCGCGATCGGCGAGCTGACGCACCGCATGCAGCAGGTAGGCAAAGCCTTTGTCGCGCGCGAGCCGGCCGACGGCCAGCAGGCGGCGCGCCGGCCGGCCGGATGGCTGGTACGGGAATGCGCTCCCGGCCAGATCCAGTCCGTGATAACACACGTGGATCTTCGGCGCGAGCGTCGCCGCCGCGTCTGCGTAGCGCTGCAAGATGAAGTCGCGATTGAATGCGCAGCACGTGATGATGTTGTCGGCGTATTCGAGCTTCTGCCGCAGATAGGCCGGGCGGAAGTAGAGATCGGTGCCGGCGTGCACCCAAATGGAGAACGGCACGCGTCGCCGTTGCAGGCGATGAAACAGATAGGCGCAGGTGCCGGCGTAGTTGCCCCAATACGCGAGGACGTGGTCGTACCGGTCGCCAAAACGCTCGGCCGCGGCCCACGCTGTGGGCGCGACGTACGCGGTCTTGGCGAGCGGCATCACGCCATGCGGCAGCGCCGCCAGGGTGGCGGCAATGGTGTCGCGTGCGAAGCGGCCCCGACCGCGCCAACCACCGCGCACGCTCGCCCCCAGACTCTCGCGCCAGTCCAGGTGATGCACACGCTCGCGCGGGAGCACCTGATCGAGCGTCGGGTCTGCATACTGCCACATTGCGACGTCGAGCGGGTGGATCGGAAAGACGTCGACGGAGACACCCGCATCGATCAAGCCCCGCATGTCGCGCTCGAAAAACGTGGCGACACGCGCGGGATATTTGCTCGTGAAGACGGCCAGTTTCACCGGACGACTCGTGGGAAACTGGGTGCCGGGCGCGAATGAGCTTGTGCCATCACGGACTTCGTGAGCAGGACCCGTGCGTGGAGAGCGCTAACGTAACGTTAGGAATTACATGGTCTTACAGATTGCGCACGCACGCCGCGAGGGGTCTGATGTAGCAAAGGCGTTACATCTGCGCGCCACCCGGATGTGGAAATCCCAGCGCGCCAAGCTGCAACAAAATCAAGGGGTTCCGAGGTATTTCGCACCGGGCCGAGTTGATCTGTGTCACAGTACTGGGTGGGTAGCGCTCCCTACATTGGCCCTCGCACGCTGCTCAGAGCAAACCCGTCGAAAGACGGCGACGCAGAGCTACGGGGCTAACGCGGTTGCACGCCGCCATGTCCGCCGGGCCGCCAGCGATCCCATATCGGGTCGACCATGGCGGCCCGGTTCGTTTTCACTCATCGGGAGAGGCGTGCATGACCGTCACGAACAAGCTGGTCCTCGCGGCCCTAGGCATTGCTGTATTCGTGTCCTGTGAAAAGGTCGTGGCACCAGGATCGATTTCGCAGTTTGCCCTCTCTCCGAACAGCGTCACCCTGCAGGCCAATCAGATAGAAGACTTCACAGCCGTCGGGTACACGAGCACCGGCGACAGCGCCGATGTCGCCGTCACGTGGACCGCGACGGGCGGCACCGTGGACGCGACCGACAACGGGCGGCGGCATTACGGGCACTATCACAGCGCCGCTTGCGGCGTCTTCCACGTGGTCGCCACCAGCCATCCGGGAAACCTCTCCGACAGCGCCATCGTGACGGTGGCGGGGTGTAATGTGTCGGTCGCCTCGGTCGCCGTGAGTCCATCGAGCGGCACTGTGGCCGTCAATCAATCCGTGCACCTCAGCGCGACGCCGAAGGACGCCAACGGCAACGCGCTGTTCGGACGTGCGATTGCCTGGTCGAGCAGCAACACCTCCGTGGCCGTGGCCGACGTCAACGGCAACGTGACCGGTCTGGCGCCTGGATCAGCGGCGATTACGGCGACAAGCGAAGGGCAGAGTGGCACGGCGGCGATCACGGTGACGGACGTCGCCGTTGCCTCCGTGGCAGTCTCGCCGGCCTCCGCCAGCGTTGCGGCGGGAAGTACGGTGCAGCTCACCGCGACACCCAAAGACGCGAACGGCAATACCCTCTCAGGTCGAGTCGTGACGTGGTCGAGCAGCAACACCGCGGCCGCGGTCGTCAACGCGAGCGGTCTGGTGACGGGTATCGCGGCTGGTTCGGCGACGATTACGGCGACGAGCGAAACGAAGACCGGTACGGCGGCGATCACGGTGACGGCCGTCCCCGTTGCCTCCGTGTCCGTCTCGCCGGCCTCCGCCAGCGTTGCGGCGGGGAATACGGTGCAGCTCACCGCGACACCCAAAGACGCGAACGGCAATACCCTGTCAGGTCGAGTCGTGACGTGGTCGAGCGACAACACCGCAGCCGCGACCGTCAACGCGAGCGGTCTGGTGACGGGTATCGCGGCTGGTTCGGCGACGATCACGGCGACGAGTGAAGGGCACAGCGGTACCGCGGCGATTACCGTCACGGCCTCATCGGGTGGGTTGTGCACCACCAGCACGACCTCCTTCCAGAACGCCGCATTCGACGTCCAGTCCGGCTCGTTCACGGCCGCCTTCGACGCCACCCCGAACGGGGCGGGCATCGATGCCCTGACGGGCCTGTCACAGGGCGCGGCGGCGACGTACACGGACCTGGCCGTGATCGTCCGCTTCAACTCGAGCGGCGCCATCGACGCCCGCAACGGCGGCGCGTATGCGGCGGACAACGCGATCCCGTACAGCTCCGGCACCAGCTATCACTTCCGCGTCGTGGTCGACGTCTCGAGTCACACCTACTCGGTGTACGTGACCCCGTCGGGTGGCAGTGAGCAGACCGTCGGCAGCGGCTACGCATTCCGCAGCGAGCAGAGCGCCGTGACATCGCTCGGCAACTGGACGCTGACCGCGCTATCGGGCGCTCACACCGTTTGCAACTTCGGGATCACCGGCTCCGCGCCGCCCGCGCCGGTGGCCACGGTGAGCGTGTCGCCCGCGTCGGCGACGATCAATGACGGGCAGACGCAGCAGCTGTCGGCGACTCCCCGGGACTCGAACGGTACCCAGCTCTACGGGCGGGTCGTGACGTGGTCGAGCAACAACACCGCGGCTGCCACAGTGAGCAGCAGCGGGCTCGTGAGCGGCATCGCCGCGGGCTCCGCGACGATTACGGCGACGAGCGAAGGAAAGAACGGCACCTCGGCCATCACCGTGGTGCACATGCCGGTTGCGTCGCTGACCGTCACGCCCGCTTCCGCCAGTGTTTCGGCGGGCAGCACGGTACAGCTCACCGCGACACCGCGGGACGCCAACGGCAACGCGTTGGTCGGGCGGACCGTCACGTGGTCGAGCAACACCACGGCCGCCGCGACGGTGAATGGCAGCGGGCTCGTTACGGGCGTCGCGGCCGGCTCGGCGACGATTACGGCGACGAGCGAGGGGCAGAGCGGGACGTCCGCGGTTACCGTGACGCCCCCCGGCACCTCGCAGTTCGGGCATGTCTTCATCGTGACCGAGGAGAACACCGATTACGCGTCAGTCACGAGCTCGAATATGCCGTACCTCATGGGGCTGGCGGCGCAATACGGGCTGGCGACGCAGTACTACGCCAACACCCACCCATCGATCGGCAACTACTTCGAGCTGGCGACGGGCCAGGTTCTGACGAACGACGACGGCTCGTCGGTGATCGAGAATGTGCCGAACATCGTGCGCAGTCTCGTGAGCGCCGGGAAGACGTGGAAGTCGTACGCGGAGAGCATTCCCAACGCCTGCTTCCTCGGCGGCGATACGGGGAACTACGCTCGCAAGCACAACGTCTTTGCCCTGCTGTCGGATGTGGCGAACGATCCGACGGGACAGGCGTGCAACATCGTGCCCTTTACGCAATTCGCGACGGATCTGGCGAGCGGTACGTTGCCGGCCTTCTCGAACATCGTGCCGGACCTCTGCAATGACGCGCACGATTGCTCGTTGACGACGGCCGACACCTGGCTGCGGACGAACATCGGGCCGCTGCTCGCCAACGCGACGTTCCAGCAGGATGGTCTGTTGATCATCGTGTTCGACGAGTCTGGCGGTGACAACGCCAACGGCGGCGGCCGCATCGTCTGGGTGGCGGTGAGCTCCAAGTCGAAGCCTGGCTACCAGTCGACCACGCTGTACCAGCACCCGAGCACCCTGCGGCTGATCCTGAAGGCGCTGGGTGTGACGTCATATCCCGGCGCGGCCGCCACGGCGCCGGACATGAGCGAGTTCTTCAACCCATAACGAATTGGAACGACCATGACCTTCAAGCACAAGCTCTCGTCGCGCCTGGCCCGGTTGTGGGCCCGTCGTGCCCCCGCGGCTGCGGTCATCGCCGTTGGGGTTATCTTTGGATGCTTGCGCGCCGTTCCAACCGATGCTCGTACTCTTGTGAGGCTCGTCATCCTGCCGCCGCTCGTGAGCCTCGCGGTGAACCAATCCACGGACTTCTACGTCTTCGGAATCACTGACGCCAACGATTCTGTGGCCGTCGCCGTCGACTGGAGCGCCACGGGCGGCACCATCATCGATTCCTCCGTGGTCAACGGCAATGGCATGCACAAGGGGCATTTCAGAGCCGGTGGCCAGCCGGGCAGTTACAAGGTGATGGCGAACGATCCGGCCAGCGGGAAGTCCGACAGCGCCAGCGTTGTCGTGACCTCGACGGTCTCCTCGATCGCCTCGGTGGTCGTCATCCCCGCGAATGCGGGCGCGGCCGTCGGAGGCACGATCCAGTTTGTCGCGGTTCCGCTCGATGCCAATGGCACTGCGCTGGGTGGCCGCGTCATCTCCTGGTCCAGCTCCAACACATCCGTCGCGAGCGTGGACGGCAACGGGCTGGCGACCGCGCTGGCGGCCGGTACCGCCTCGATCACTGCGACCAGTGAAGGCGTAACGGGCAGTGGGACCCTTGCCGTCAGCACCACGGTCCTGCCGGTTGCCTCGGTTACGATCAGCCCGGCGTCCGCTTCGGTTGTCGTCGGTCTCACCGCGCAGCTGAGCGCGACCCTGCGGGACGCGAACGGCAATACGGTGACCGGCCGCACCATCACGTGGTCGAGCACCAGTGCGTCCGTCGCGACCGTCAGCGGGACTGGATTGGTCACGGGCGTCGCCGTCGGCTCGGCGAGCGTGATCGCCACGAGCGAAGGCAAGGCAGACACCGCGGTGGTGACTGTCACCTCCGCCGCGCCCCCCCCGGTGGCTTCGGTCACCATCAGTCCCGCGTCTGCATCGGTGGTTGTCGGTCTCACCGCACAACTGAGCGCGACCCTGCGGGACGCGGGCGGCAATACGCTGACCGGCCGCACTATCACCTGGTCGAGCACCAATGCGTCCGTCGCGACCGTCAGCGGGAGTGGATTGGTCACGGGCGTCGCCGTCGGCTCGGGGAGCGTGATCGCCACGAGTGAAAGCAAAGCGGACACCGCGGCGGTCACTGTCACCTCCGCCGCGCCCCCCCCGGTGGCTTCGGTCACCATCAGCCCGGCGTCCGCGACGGTGTTTGTCGGATTCACGTCACAGCTCACCGCGACGCTGCGGGACGCGAACGGCAACCTGCTGACCGGCCGCACGATCACGTGGGCGAGCAGCAATACCTCCGTCGCAGCCGTCAACGGGAGTGGAGTGGTCACGGGCGTCACCACAGGTTCGGCGAGCGTGACGGCCACGAGTGAAGGCAAGGTCGGCACCGCGGCGATTACGGTGACGACGCCTCCGCCGCCACCGACGGGCTCGTGCCTTACCCAATCGGGCCCCCTCGTCACGTTGAGCGGGCTGCAAACGTCGACCTACGAGACGACGAGTCTCGCCGGCTCGACCAGGATGGACGCCACGACGGTGCAGTTCCTCGTCGATCAGTCGGTGAACGTGGTGACCCGCGTCGGTGGTGGGGACGGTATCTGCTGGTCCGGAGGCGAGATCCTCGGCCAGTACGTGCCCGCGACGCCGTGGACCACCATGCACGACAAGTACGGGATGATCCCCGGCTCGCACGCGAGCGCGAACCTGATCCACATCGAGAACCTCACGGTCTTCGATCAAGGGGATGGCATCAGCTTTGACACCCAGCCCGACAGCGCGTGGTCGATCCGCAACGTGCACGTCAAGTACAGTCGGGATGATTGCGTCGAAAACGATCTCATGAATGACGGCACGGTCGATTCGTCGTTCTTTGACGGATGCTACGACATCATGAGCGCCCAGGAGTACACGTCAGCCCACGACGGGAGCAACAAGCTCATTACGATCAGCAACTCGCTTGCGCGACTGCAGGAGATGGACGCTATCTATGAGACTGGATCAGCAGTCCCGCGGCATGAGGCGATTTGGAAGTGGAGTTCCATTGGGCCGAAGCTCGCCTTGTACAATAACGTTTTTCGGGCTGATGCCCCTTCGATCTCTGGTCAGGGCGCCCGCATGTACATGGCGCCACCGCCCGGCAAGCTGGCGGACTGCTCGAACAACGTCATGGTGTGGCTCGGTCCCGGGTCGTTCCCCGAGACCCTGCCCACCACGTTCAACGGGAAACAATGTTTCACGATCATGACCGGGGCGGCCGGCCTCGCATACTGGGACGCGGCCGTCGCAGCGTGGCACGCCGCTCACCCGAATACGCTGCCGGATGTGGCACCGCCCATCGTGGGGATGTATTCCCCGGGACTTACCGGCAGCACGACGCTCACGGGCGTCGTGACCCTGAGGGCGACTGCGGTGGACGACCGCGACGTGGTTGGCGTTCAGTTCCAGATGAACGGCACGTCCATCGGTGCCGAAGTGACGACGGGTGGAGTCAGCGGTCCTGGTGCTACCGGCCCCACGAAGTATGCGCTCTCGTGGGACTCGCACGGCGTGGCGAACGGTACCTATACCCTCACGGCGATCGCGAGAGACGCCGTTGGCCACACCACGACCTCAGCCGGCGTGACGGTGACGGTAAGCAACTAGAAAGTGCAGACGTGCTAGGAACCCATCCCTCCGCTTTGGGGGGATGGGTTTTTTTTATGAGGGCTTTGCGAGGGGCCGTTGGCTCTGCCGCTGCACGTAGTAGCGGTACGGTCCGGGTAGCGCCGCCCGGACGAAGTTCTTGACTCGGCGGACCAGCATCGCCCGACCCCAGCCATTGAAATGCGCGAGCCGCCCGATCCGCGCGGCTGGTGTGGCCGCCTTCGGCGAGAAACGGCCTACCATCCAGCATCCGTCGACCAGCTCGGCAGTGAGCGTCGGCTCGCAGGTGAAGAGGTAGCGCAAGCCTGCGGGGCCGGCGGTTGCCAGTACCAGCGGCGAGATGTCTCCGCCCGGCACGGCGGCGGCGATGCACGGCTCGCCCAGGAGATCGGCCAGCCGGTCGCAGCTGATGCGCCACTCGGTCATCATCTGGTCCCGCGTCAGCTCGCGGAAGATGTCGGGGTGGGTATGCGAGTGACTGCCGACGATGTGCCCGCAGCCGCGCAGGTACCGGATTTGGGGGGCATCGAGAAAGCCCGGCGTTCCGATGCGGTCGGTCGTGACGAAGAAGTGGCCGAGCCACCCGCGGCGGCACAGCTCATCGCCGATCTCGACCGCGCTGCGCCCCCCATCGTCAAAGGTCAGTAACAGCCGCCGGCCGGGGGTCGTGAAGTCGATCGCCGTGACGAGCTCGGCACGCATGGCCGCGCCCGCGAGTGCGTCGAGGTGCTTCGCGAAGGTCGCCCAATCGTGTTTGAAGACCGTGGCGCCGGGACCTTCGAACCCTGAGTCCCGGGGATCGTCGGTCACGTCGTGATACGCGAAGACGGCTGTCAGCGCGACAGCGGTAGGCTGGCCGGCCACGTCCGGCGGGATCCTCTGAGGAATTCGATCACGGATCGCAGATAGCCGATCCCGTAACTGAAATGGACGATAGGAAAGACCAGGGCAAGTGTTGCCATGGTCCGGAGGCCCGACTTGCGCGCCGCAACCAGCGCGCACCCTACCGCGGTGAGGATGTACGTCGCGGCCATCCCCGCGAGCACCACGCGGGCCGAGTGAATCCGCGGGGCGAGGATGGCGCTCACGAGGAGTGACAACAGGAAGAGCGGTGGGACGAGCTGCCGGAACGTGGTTACGCGGCCCAGCTTCCCGACGACGAGCGGCTTGGAATACCCGTACTGGTAGTACATGCGAGCGACCTGACGCAGCGTCTCGCGCGCGTAGTAGTACGCCACGACCTGCGGGACGAGCAACACGCGTCCGCCTGCGCTGATCAGGCGCGCGTTGAATTCACTGTCTTCGTCGCGCTGGTGTTCGTCGAACAGCCCAACCCGGTCGAATGTCTCCCGGCGGCAACAGAAGAACGCCACCGTGTCCACCCAGCGCGATTGGCGCACGCCGATGCGGAAGTAGGCGTTGCCGACGCCGAACGGGTGCGACAGCGCGAGCGCGATCGCACGACCGACGGGTGTTTCGGTGGCGGGCTGGGTGACGATCACCCCACCCACGTTGTCAGCGCCGGTTTCCACGAGCGCGGCCACGAGGTCGCCGATGTAGTTGGGCGGGTACAGCGCGTGGGCGTCCATGCGCACGATGATCTCGCCGGCGGCGGCGCGAATGCCGACGTTCAGGGCGATCGGCTGAATCCGCCCGGGGTTGTCGAGCACGCGGATCATCGGATATCGGTTCACGTACTCGTTGAGAATGGCCAGCGTGCGGTCCTCGCTCCGCCCGTCTACGACCAGCACTTCGAGGCGATCGTGGGGGTACGTCGTCGAGAGTATGGAGTCGAGGCAGCGCGCAATGAAGCGCTCTTCGTTGCGGCACGGCACAATCACCGTCACCGTGGAGCGCTGGGAGTGGGTGGTCATGCCTGGATCGCCATCACCGTCTCCGAGACCTGGCTCGGGGGAGGGGAGGCAGGAGCAGGGGCTGGCATAGGCGCGGCCACCGGCGCGGACGGGAGAACCGCGCGCTGTGTCGCGGGTGCTCGACGGTGCCACAGCCGCTCGCGCACGACGCGCCCGAGCTCAGCAGCGCCCTGCACCCATTCGCCCACGCTCGGCCACGGATCGTTCCAACTCCACATCTCGCTTCTTGTGCCGCGCGGCTGCGGTCCCAGGATTTCCCAGAACCCCTTCGCCCAGCTGGGATAGGGGACAGGACAACCCGGAGGCGGACCATCGAGGATGAAGAGCGCGCGTTTCACGTCGCCCCACAACCAGCGAAGCGTGACGCCGGACTTGTAATCGACCGGTGCAGCGACAGGCATGTTGCCGATCAGCGCTGTCCACATAGCGGGGAAGTCGACGCCTGCGGCGACGGCGAGCGCGAGCGAGCTCCAGAACCGGCCGTTGACCTCCATGAGGCACGGCTCGCCCTCGCCATCATCGCGGAACTCCACCATGGCCGGTCCATGCCAGCCCATCGCGGCGAGCAGCCGCATCGACGGCTCGCGCAAGCGGGGCTCGACCGGAATCGACCGGCGAAGACTGCTGCCCGAGCCCGACGGTCGGATATCGCGGAGCCGCTCGTGCGCGAACCAGACGATGGGTGTGCCGCGGTCGTACAGCGCAAACACGCCCTTGCCGCGACCGCCGACCACGCCCTGGATCAGGGGCCAGAGTGTGCCCTGGCGGCACGCGAGCACCGTCGCTTCGAGATCGGCCTCATTCTGTACGTATTCCGCGCCGTGAGCCGCTACGTAGTGGTTGCCGTCCCAGTAGTCGCTCAGACGCGGCTTGACGATGCACGGATAGCCAACGGCAGCCGCGGCCTCGCGCGCCTCGGCGAACGACGTCGGGAATCCCGTGGGTGGAATGCGCACGCCACACGCTTGGGCAAACCTCAACGTGCTCGCCTTGTCGAAGGCACGCAGCAGCAGGTCCGTGGGACCGCAGCCGAGCCGCATGCCCCAACGCTCCCATTCATGGCGCTCGGTGTTCAACATCAGGCAGGTGCGCTCGCGCTGCGGCAAGACGACCTGCACTCCCTGCACGCGAGCCCAGTCGCGCACTTCGGCCAGAGCCGCGACGCTGTCGCCGGACTGGTGGAAGGAATCACGGCAGTAGCGGGACCAGGCGGCGAGCGGGCGCCGCGTCGGGCTTGCGATGAACACGGTGGCGCCGCCGCGCCCCAGTGAGCGCGCGCAGGCGAGCGCCTGATTGGTGTGTCCGTCGAGGACCAGGACGCGCCGGTTATGAAACGGCATCGGTCGTCTCCATGGCTTGCAACGAGGGCTTCTGTCGAGTCAGCACGGAGCGGTAGATCGCGATGACGTCCTGAGTCAGGCGCCGTTCATCCAGTGCCTGGATCGTCTCCCGCCCGGCAATGCGCCGGCCTGCGCGCAGGACGCGCTCCAACGCACGCGCGATCGTCGCCGGCTGATCGTCGGCGCAGAGCTCGCATCCTTCGATGCGCTGCAGGCGCAGCGGCACGTCGCCGACAGCCACCGAGACCACCGGGAGATCGCAGGCGAGCGCCTCCTTCACGACGTTGGGCGATCCCTCCTGCATGGAGGTGAAGACCAGCGCGTCGCACGCATTCATGTAGAACGGGATGTCCGAGTGTGGAGCGCCCCACGCCACCACGAGCTCGGCACCGAGTGACGGATCGACCAGCTCGAGTGCCGCTTTCGCGAGCCAATACCGCTTGCGGGTCAGGGCGGGGTCTCCCGCGAACAGCACGAGCCGCTTGTCGGCCGGCAGGGCCAGGTGCCGGCGCGCCTCGTTCTGCGGAATGAGGCGAAAGAGACCCAGGTCGAGTCCCGACGGAATGACGTGTGCGCGCGCCGGCGGCGGCACGAAGCGCGTCATATGCTCGGACACAACCACCGTCGCGTCGGCGCGGCGCGCCACGAACTGGGAGGCGAGCTTGAGCAGCCGGCCCCCGGTCGTGAGGCGCCCGGCCGCGTCCTCGATGCCCTGGAGATCGTCGCCGCGGAACGTCACCACCAGGGGCAGCCGCTTCGGCAAAGCGAGCACGCCGCTCTGACCGAACTGGGCGTGCACGAGATCATAGTTGCCTCGCCGGACCCGCCGCCCCGCTTCCAACCACGCCTTGACGTAGTTCCAGGGTTTGCCGTTGCCTTTGAAGTGGAAGACATCCACATGGACACCCGCAGCCTGCAGAAACTCCACCTGGCGTTTGATGAAGAACGTGGTGCGCGGGCGCCCGTCGGGAACGGGCCACTCGCTGGTAATCATCAGCACGCGGATCGGGAGGGCGGAGCCCGATCCCTCAGCGGTGGCGGTTCCCACTCGCTCCATGGCGATGCGGCGCAGATCGTCGCGTGCCGTGCCCGGATCGTCATTGCGGAGCTTCACGGCATTCGCCACCCGCCCAAACACGCGGGTATACGCGTTCCAGCGATCACGTAGGTAGGGCACCGAGTATTCCTGCTTGCGGGCGAACGCCACTTCGGGGCGCGTCTCCACGAGGATCGGCAACGCCGGCGTTGGAGTGAAGACCTTGAGCACGCGAGTCCAGAGTCGGCCCCAGATGCTCTCGCTCCAAAGGTCCACGAGCGTGTCGTAGTGATAGCGGTCCATGACGAGAATGCGACGTTGAATCCCTTCGATGTAGGCGCGATAGCAGAGCAGCACGAGGACGTCGATCGGGTAGATCAGGCGTCGCAGCACTTTGCTCCACACGACGGCGTTGCGAATGCGGCGTGCAAGTGATGGGTTCGCGTCTCCCGGCTGGGAAACAGTTGGGCCCACGCCACCATCGCGCACTTTGCGGAACGCCGCGTAGACGCCGACGTCGTGGTCGAGATGAAGCACCGCGACGGGTACACCACGCTCTTCCAGAGCCGCGAGCAGCCCCTGGATCAGCGTCGACTTCCCAGCCCCATCTAAGCCCGACAAGGTGATCAGCATCCTGTCTTTTCGAGGTCTCTCCTACTGCCGCAGAGCAGGACGCGTGCGGAGAGTGCCGCGCTGTAACATCTTGAACAGCAATCAGTTATGTCTTGTATCACTGCGAGACCGGCAGTCTTTGTAGCAGCTCCGTTACATCTGCGCGGGCGTCACGTTACGCCCGGACAGACCAGGACTTCGAGGTGGGGAGAGCGCCGCGAGGTCTGCAGCGTGGTCTTCCCCTGCTTGCGCGTAGGACAGAGCGAACCAGAAGAGCGGTGTAATGAACCAATCGCCGCTCATGTTCGACGCCATGGCAGTGACGGCGAGGGCCAGCGGCAGGGTACCGTCGGGGCCTTTGCGTGCCCGCCAGGCGCTCAGGAAGCAGAACCAGGTCCCCATCAGAAATGGGATCGCGGAAACGAGGCCCGTGGCGCTCAGCACCTCGAGCACCGAGTTGTGCGTGCCGCGCCGCCGGCGCACGCGCTCTTCCAATCGCCGGCCGAGCTCATACTTGTTGTTCGCCGGTCCCCATCCGAAGAACGGCCGTTCCACGATCATTCCCACCACGGTGGGATAGATCAGCTCGCGACCGGTGAGCGTGCCGGTCTCGAGCGTGTCCTCCATCCGGTTGCGCATTACCTCGGAGTTGTAGGCGGCGACAGCGATCGCACCAATGAGGAGCACGGCGAGCGCCATGTTGCGTGCCAGGTGCCGCAGATCACCGCTCTGAAACAAAAACGCCAGGATCCCGAGCGCGACAGCGAGGAGGCCGCCGCGGGACCCGGTGTTGGCGACGGCGTACGCGAGGAAACCGATCAGCGCAGCGCCGGTAACCGGTTTGCGCCACCAAGTCTTGCGGAAGTGGCCAAACGACAGGCCCACCATGACGATCAGGCCCGCTCCCAGGATCATGGCCGCGTGATTCGAGTTCTGTCCCAGCGCGGAAACGCGCGTCCCGCCGGTTTGCACCTTGTGCAGGGTGGTGAGAATCCCGAGGAACGGCATCGCCGCGCGTGCGATGCAGGCCACCGCGAACGTGGCGAGCGCGCGTACCGCCACGGTCTGCGACCGCATCAGATTGCGACCGATACAGAAGATCAGGAACAACTCGACGAGGGACGCCAGCATCTTCGACACTTCGAGCCAGTAGTCCGCGCCGTTGGCGACCGTCGCGACGTGGTCGCGGCCGCTGATCGCGGCGGCCACCAGGAACGCATAGAAGTAGACCAGGAACCAGCGTGCGGCGCGCGTCAGGCGGCCGAAGCTCGCGGAAGGCGCAAGAAACGTCGTCGCCAGAAACAGTGCGCCTACCGCGGTCGGGATCTCGATCGGGAAGGACGACGCATCGCGGTCCGAGAACTCGTATGGGATCGACAAGACAAAGAGATAGAAGGCGAAGCAGATGATCTGGGTCGTAAACGCTGTGACGGCCGGCCGCGGCCGGGTGGCTGCTACCTGCGCCGGGAGCGCGGTGACGGTCATCGTGACAGACGACTCAGCTCGCGGACTCGCCAGAGCACGGTCCGGCGATAGTGCGCCGGTAACCCACTGAAAACCGCGGCGCCAAGGATCAGCACGAAAGTCGCGGCGACGCCCAGCACCCACACCGCCCAGTGGTCGACAATGAGGTATTGGCCGAAGTACGCGCACCCGGCGAAGACCAGCGTCAATACGATCAACGGCCGGATGAACGTGGCCAGGCTCGGCGTGCTCGCGCTGTTGAGGCACGAATGGGCCAGCACTGGATACGCGATGCTCTGGGTCATGCGACCGGCGAACATCCCGATGCACAACCCGATCATGCCGAAACGCCACGTCAGCACTGACGCGAGCGCGATGGTGATGGCCGCGGTCGCCGCGGCCACGATGACGCGCCGGCGCGGCTGCAGGGTCGCGTCGATGATGAACGAGTCGCTGCGAATCAGCGCGGTCTGCGTCATGATGAGCACAATGAACAGGTTGATCAGCGGCCCGGCGTAATTCACCGAACCGACCCACATGGACAGAAACGACCGGTTCCACAAGAGGATCGTGCCACCAACGGACGCGGCGAACGCCCATGTTACCGCCAGCAGCTCGTAGCGGAGGCGAGCAGCCTTGTCCATCTGTTGCTTGCCGATGAGACCGCCGATCCCCGGCGTCGCCCCACCCGCCGCGAGCAGATGCACGTTGATGGCCAGCCGGGCAGCGTGGCCCGTGAGCACATACGACGCCACGGCACCGGGGGAGACGAGGATGCCAAGGATAACGGCATCGCTCGCGAGCAGCAGCTTGGCGATGGCTTCGCCCCCGGAATACCAGGCCGATAGGCCGAGTAGCGAGCGCACATCGGCCTTGGTGGGCCGCGCGACGCCAAACCAGGGGATGTATTTCCGCACCACGTACCAGAAGGTCACGCCGAGCAAAACGCCGAACACGATCTGCGAGGCCGCGGCACCTGCGATCCCGAGTCCCACACCGATGGCGCCGGCCGTCATCGCTCCGCCGAGCACCTCGAGACCGGCCTGAAGACCCATCCGCTTGTAGCCCAGATTCATTCCCCGGAGCACCGACTCGGGGAGCGAGGCGAGGTTCGCAAACAGCAGGCTGACGACCAGCAAAGCGGCGGTGAGGCGGACGCTCGGCTGCACCGCGGGAGCCACCTGCGTGAGCTTCGGCGCGAGCCACACGACGACGGCGCCCGCCGCCAGAATCACCGGAATAAAGAGCAGCCAGACCACGAGTGCGGCACCGATGTAGCGGCGCTTGGCCTCGTCGTCTTCACTGTCCTGGAGGTTGGATACGACCAGGCGCAGGGCCTGCGTCGGCCGCCCATCGCCGGCGGTGAGATAGCCCACGAGGCGGCCGAGCATCTCCCAGACGCCGTAGAGTGAGCGGCCCAGCCCAGCGACCAGGATCGGAATGACGATGAAGTTGATGGCGATTTTCGCGCCGTAGTCGAGCAACGAAGCCGCGACGTTCAGCCCGGCCCGTCGCGTCAGGCTCGCGCTGCCCGAGCGCCTGGCGGTCTGGGAGGGGGGGCGGACTGCCAACCCGGCGATCTCAGTTCCCATTGGCTTCGATCAGATCGAGAACGCGGGTCGACACGCGTTCGGGCGTGTCTCCGTCGCTGCTCAGCGAGACCACCCGGACATGGTTCTCGGCGGTGAGAGCGGAGATGACCCCCGCGTAGGCTTCCCGGTAGGTGGCGCTGAAGGTCGCAATCTCCGCGTCGGTCTTATGCTTCATCGGATGCGGCTTGGCGCGCTCGCGGACTCGGCTTGCCAGGACGGCGTCGGGGGCGTCAAGCAGCACGACGACATCGAGCGCGCGCGCCCATTCCCGGGCGGTGTCGCGCCACCACGCCGCCATCGCGGCATTGCGCAGGCGATCGCGGCCATACACCTGGAGCCAGGCGAGGGCGAATACGGGGCCTTCATCGAGGAGTACGAGCCGTGTCCCGGCCGCGCGCTGGCGCTGGAGCAGCCGATGCAGTGTCCGGAGCCGGATGATGTGCCGCAGGTCTTCCCACGGGAGCGACCGGGTGCGGATGCAGAGCGCCACGAGCGCGGGGATCGATTGGAGGGCGCCGATCACCCACCACACGCGCGGCAGTCTGAAGATGCTGGCCCGCGTCGCGCCCGGCTGTTGCGAGAGGCGCTCGGTCAGACTGCTCTTGCCGGCGCCGGCAGGACCAACGACCTCTGCAACCATGGCTACAGCTCCGCCCAGATGATCGTCTTGAGGTCCGCGATCACCTCCGCCAGGGGCCGGCCGGCGTCGACGAAGCGGGCGCCGCTGCCGGACCAATCGGCGGCGCTGATCGACATGTTCCGGGCGCGCACGTAGTCCGCCGGCTCGGTCGTCTTGCGCCGCACCGCCAGCTCGGGATCGATCCGCAGCACGATCAGCACGTCGGGCGCGAGGATGTCCTGGTAGTACCGCTGCTCGCGTCGCATGAGCCAGCGGCCGAGCGCATTCCTGGACAGGCGTTCGGCGTATGGGTCGAGCCTTGGCCCGGCGAGCTCGTAGTTCTGTGGCATCGGATAGCGCTCGCACAGCGCAATACCCCCTGCAAGCGCAAAGCGGCGCGCGGCCAGGTACAGGCGGTGGCGATCGCGGGCCGTGCACAGCTCGCGCACGCACTGGAGGTATCCGGGGAACTCCCTTGGATCGTCCGGCTCATTCTTGAATCTCCGCCAGATCTTCAGCAGCCCGCCGACGAGCAGCGTAAGCACCGACCGGGGCGGGCGACCGAGATGCGCCGTCATGACATCGAGGTCGCCCCCGAGCCAGGCAGCGAGCTCCTGCGTGCAGGTGGACTTGCCGGAGCCGTCGCCGCCGAGCAGCGCAATTACGGTGCCGCCGTGCGCCAACCGCTTCTTCGCCGGTGCGGCCCCGAGCCGTCCGCCGAGTGTCAGCAGCGAGCGAACCTTAAGCATGACCTTCAGCGCGGTCGGCGCTCGCTTGGCATGGGATTGCAGGTTGCGGTGCAGCTGTCGGCGCAGAGTCACGCGACCCCACCGGGAGTATCCGGGCCGCAGCGACGCGAGACATTCGTCCACGAAGAGCATCGATATCGTGGGGAGATGCTGTGCCAGGACGTCGGCCAGCCGGTGCAACTCGGCCTGCTTGAGCAGCGCATCCAGTTCTCCTTGGATTGCCTTGAGCCACTTCGGCTCGCCACCCAGCACATCCCGCCAGCGATGCCGCTGCACCATCCGAATCGCAAAAATCAGCAGCTCGAACTCGGGTGCCGGCGTACGGAAGACGTTGCGATGCGTCGTCGATTGGAGCAGCGCCCGCTCGAGCGGCAGGCGATAGATCGTCGTCCAGAACCCACCGGTCAGTAGTTGGTAGTGGACGTGGATGTGAATCAGGCGCCCGGTCGCGGGGTCCAGCCCGAAACAGCTCTCCATGCCTGCGACCCGGGATGCCGGGGGTGGTGTCGCGCGGCGAAAGCCCAGCTCCTCGAGCACGGCCGTGAAAAGCGGCTCGGTCGTGCGGTCGACCAACAGGTCGATGTCCCCTTCGCCCGACATCCAGCGCTTCTTCTTCCAGTTGCCCTTCCACTGGCAGCAGTAATTGACGTTGCGCCGCTCGAGCGCATCTCCCAGCTCGAGCACCAGAGAGCGGGGGGCTATGTCGAGACGAGGAGGCGATTCGACCGGGATATCGGGCACGTGCTTTCTCCCGGTCAGTGGCACGTCCCACTGCCTGCGTCCGTCGCTGTCTGTCCTGCCACCGGGATGAACTGCCACGAGTAGCCGGCATCCGCGAGCGACAGTTTCAGCACCCCGTACACGCCGCTGATCCGGACCTCACTGTTCGCGGTGATCAGCGTGCTGGGACCGTCTAGTCCCTCGCCGCCCGTGCCGACGATGAACTCGCGCAGCCCGTTCGCATCGGCCACGCCCGCCGACGTCTGTGGGGCGAACCGCTCGTAGTCGCGCATCTGTGCGTTGACGATGATCTCGGCATGGGCTGCGTAGAGGTCATCCCAGAACGGCTTCACGGTGTTATTCGGGTAGAACGTGCTCGAGGTGGTCGAGTAGAACCGCGGGTGGTGCCAGACCGCGAGTACGCACTGCTTCGCCGTGGCGGCGAGGTCGTTGCGGAGCCACGTCTCCTGGGGTGATCCCACGGCGGTGGAGACGAATGCGTTATTGCTGTTCAGCATGAGGATGTGCCACGCACCCAGGTCGAAGCTGTAGTACCCCCGAGTGGGGTCACCGGCCACCGCCCCGTAGTAGCCGAAGTAGCCGGCCGCCGTGGCGCTCGAGTCGTAGTCGTGCTTTCCCGGCACCGGGTAGGTGCGCGCTTTGTATCGCCCCCACGTCGGATCGTAGCAGGTCTGGTACGCGGTCAGCGTTCCCTCGTATTCTCCGCCGGCGGAGAATACGGTGCCCTGCACGGTGTCGAGGATTGCGGCGGTGGCGTCGTCGCCCGTGCGAGTGCAACGCGAGATATTGCCCGCGCCCACGAGTGTGGCGGCGACCACCGGCGGCGTGATCGTCATCGTTGCCGTGCCGCTGCCCGCACCGCCATCCTTGTCCGTGACGGTGACGGTCACGAGCGCCGTCCCTGCGGCGGTGTAGCTGTGACTCGCCTGGATCGGAGCGGCCGCAGTACTCTTCGTGCCCGTCGTCGGGCCCGTCCCATCGCCCCAGTCGATGGAGTAGGAGAACGTGGCGTCGTTAATGCCCGGGTCACTGAACGTCGCGTTGACCGTCAGCGGCAGGCCCGCCATCACGGTTTGATTGGCGCCGGCGTTCACCGTGGGTGCGACGTTGGCGATCGTCGCCGTCGTGCTGACGGGCGCGCTCGACGCACCGTGCGTGTCGGTGACGGTCAGCGTCACGACGAATGTGCCATTGTCGACATACGTGTGGCTCGGCGCGACGCCGCTGCCCGTCGTGCCGTCGCCGAACGTCCAGGCGTAGGTGAGCGCGTCACCGTCGGGGTCCGAGGAGCCGGCGCCGTTGAAGGTGACGGGGCTGCCCTCGCTCCCCGTGTAAGGTCCACCGGCGGCCGCGGTCGGCGCATTGTTGGCGGCCGCCACCGTCACGGTCGCCGAGGCCGAGCCGGCGCCTCCATCCTTGTCCGTCGAAGTCACCGTCACACTCCTCGTGCCGGCGCTCGCGTAGGTGTGCGCGGCCGTGATCGGAGTGCTCTGGCTCGCGACGCTGCCACTCGTCACGATCGAGCTGTCCCCCCAGTCGATCGTGTAGGACCAGGGACCATCGCCCGTTCCCGCATCGCTGAACGTGGCGGTGAAGCTGAAGCTCGCGCCCACACTTGCCGACTGCGCTGCCGCCGTCACCACGGGCGTTGCATTGGCGATCGTGATCGTCTGCGTCACGGGCGCCCCGGCGAGCCCGCGCACATCCGTCACGGTCAGCGTGACGGTATAGGTCCCGTTGTCGGTGTAGGTGTGGCTCGGTGTGATGCCGCTGCCGCTCGTGCCATCCCCGAAGGTCCAGGCGTAGTTCAGCCCGTCGCCATCGGGGTCGGACGATCCGCTGCCATTGAACGTCACAGCGCTGCCTTCGGTACCGGTTGCGGGGCCGTTGAGTACGGCGACGGGCGGGTGGTTGACGGCCGATGCCGCGTCATGGCACAGACCGCTCCCCGCGTCCATGAATGTCGAGCCCGCCACGGGAATGAATTGCCATGTGTAGGAGCCGTCATTGAGCGTCAGCTTCACGACGCCCCACGTGTGCGTGTTGATGACTTCGCTGTTGGGAACCCGCGGCGGGCTGCCGCCGTCGAGGCCGGTGCCGCCCGTGCCCACGATGAACGCGCGAATGCCGTACAGCGTGTCGAGGACCTGAGCCGGCGTCTCGGGCGCGATACGCTCGTAGCTGTGCTTGTGCCCGTTGAGGACCACGTCCACGCCGTACTTGTACAGCGTGTCCCACAGCGTCTGATACTTGGGGTTACTGGTGATTGCCACTCCCGAGACGAAGCGGGGCGCGTGCCAGTAGGCGAGGGTGCACCGCCCGCTGTGCAGCGCGAGGTCGTTGCGGAGCCACTGCACTTGCTGCGAGGCCGGCGTGATATCGAGCTCGCCATTCAGTGCGATGACGTGCCAGGTGCCGAGGTCGTAGCTGTAATAGCCTTTCGTCGGATCTCCAGCAGCGGCACCGAAGTAGCCGAAGTAGCCGCTGGCGCCCGAGATCATATACTCGTGATTACCGACCACGGGCTTGGTGCGGGTCTTGTGGCGGCCCCAAGTCGGCTGGTAATAGTTCGCAAAGTCGCTGCTCGATCCGTTCTGATAGGCGTTGTCGCCGAGCGTGAAAACGGTGCCCTGAATGCCGTCGAGCAGGTTGGCGGTGAGGGAGTCACCGGGGTACGCGCCGTCGGCGATATCGCCAGCGCCCACGAGCACGGCACCACTGGTCGGCGCCTGCGTCACGGCGAGCGAATCCGATCCCGACATCCCGAACGCGTTGGTGACGGTCACGCGTGCACTGTCCGGCAGCGTCGCATAGACGTGGGACGCGACGACTGGTGTTACGGTCGTCTTGGTTCCGGTCGTCGAAGTCCCGTCGCCCCAGGTGATCACGTAGTTCCAAGGCGCGTCGTTCGGCCCAGGATCGGTGAAGCTGATGGTCACGCTGACGGTGTCGCCCGCATTCGCCGCCTTGTCCGGCCCCGCGTCCGCGGTGGGCGTCATCGGTCCCTGGCCCCAGCACGCCCCGGTTCCCGCGTCGCTCGCCGATTGTCCCGCGACCGGCACGAATTGCCACGCATAGCTGCCCTGACTCAGCGTAAGAGCGAGAACGCCGTACACGTTGGGGATCTGCACTTCACTGTTCGGAATAATCAACGTGTTGGGGCCGTCGAGTCCTTCACCGCCGGTCCCGACGGTGATCTGGCGGATGCCGTTCACCGGATCTGCCACGCCGGCGCTGGTCTGCGGCGCGAACCGCTCATACCCGCGCATGTGCGCGTTCAGGATAAGCGTCGCGTGGGCAGCGATGAGGTCGTCCCAGAACGGCTTCACCGACGACGACGGTGAAAACGAGCTGGCGGTCGTCGAGTAGAACCGGGGGTTATGCCACATCGCCAACACGCACGGTTTCGTGTTCGCGGCGAGATCGGCCCGGAGCCAGGTCTCCTGCGGTGATCCAACGGCGGCCGGGACTTTGGTGTAATTGCTGTTGAGGACGATGATGTGCCAGTAGTTGCCGATGTCGTAACTGTAATAGCCACCTGGCGCGGTGCCCGCTGCCGCGCCGAAATACGCGAAGTAACCCGCCGCGGTCGCACTCGAGTCGTACTCGTGATTCCCGGTAGCCGGATAGGTCCGCGCCTTATGACGGCCCCAGCTCGCGTTGTAGCAGGTGAAATTGGCAGCCGTGCCGTTCGGGTAGGCGTTGTCGCCGAGTGTGAAGACCGTACCGGAGATCCCGTCGAGCAGGTTCGCCGTGGCCTCGTCGTTCGTGCGATCGCACCGCGCGATGTTTCCCGCTCCTACCAGCGAGACCGTGCTGGCGTTGAACTGGAAGCTCGGGCGTGGACCCGTCCCGACTTCTGTCGGGGCGGGCGGTCCTTGATCGCCGTGACACATCGTCAACAGCAATGACGCAATTACAACGAATACCGATGTAAGCCGCCCGGAGGGCGGCGCAGGGATGTGCCGTGGCATGCCGGTAGAGCCCTGCATGCAGCATGCGCGCAACACCTGTCCGAAACCTCATGTGCGGCATGGCGTTGCGCAAAGCGACGGGAGCCGCCAGCGGCCCGGTGTCGCAGCTGTCTTACAGCTACGCGGTTGGCCTGTTACGGCAGGCTGGACCCCATCAGTGACACGAGGCCGTCCCGGAATCGTGGAATTCGTGGTGCACCGGGGGCAATGTCTCGAGGAACTCCCAGTGATACGAGTCGGCGAACAGGGTGAGCTTGAGCGCGCCGTGCTCCATGGCCCCGACCTCGCTGTTGCCGACGCCGACCTTCGCCGCATCGAGCGAGTCGTAGCCACCCCCTCCCGTGCCGGCGACGAATTCACGGATTCCGCGTGCGCGGTCGAGTGTGCCGTCCGGCTTCTGGGGGGCGAACCGCTCGTAGTTGTGCTCGTGTCCAACGAGGATCACATCGGCGTTGGCATCGTACAGTGCCTGCCAGAACGGTTGCTGCAAGGTGTCGCTGCCGTGCGCTGTGCCCGAGCTGAAGCGCGGATGGTGCCACATGGCCAGTGTGCACGGCGCCGGATGCGCGGCGAGGTCCTTGCGCAGCCAGTCGAGCTGCTTGTCGCGACTGAGCGCTCGGCCCGCAGCCACGGATTCCTCGAAGCTCGAATTCAAAACGATGATGTGCCAGGAGCCCAGGCCATAGCTGTAGATGCCCATGGGCTGGGTGCCCGCGGCGACCCCGAAGTACGCGAAGTAGCCGTCGGCCGTCGTGTCGTGATGGTACTCCTGGAACTCGTGGTTGCCGGACGTGGGATGCGTCCGCTTCTTGAAGCTGCCCCAGGTCGGGGCGTAGCAGTTCGCGTAGTCGGTCGCGGTGGCGTTGGGATACGCGTTATCGCCCAGCGTGAACACGGTGCCAGGAATCGTGTCGATCAGCGCGGCGACCCGTTGCGAGTGCGGCAGGCCACACGCTCCGATGTCGCCAGCGCCGATCAATACCTGGGGTGTGCCCGCGGGTTCCACGATGACGGTGGCGGTGTCGTTGGCCGTGGCCCCGGTGGACGCGCGACCCGTGAGGCTCACCGCGTACTGCCCGACCGCCGCGTAGGCGTGGCTGGTCGAGATCATCCCGTCGGAGCCGGCACTGCCGCTGTCGGCGGAGCCGTCACCCCACGTGAGCGTCCAGCGATACGAACTGCCGTTCGCACCTCGCGGGGCGACGCGCGCGGTGACCGAGACCGCCGTGCCGGGGGACGTGCGCATGTCGACGCCCACGTCGACCGACGGAGCGGGGGGAGGTGGAGGAGGGCCGTCGCTCGCCTTGCACGTGGCGGCCCACACCGCCACCGTGGCCACGACCGCCAACATCCCTACGCGTGCGTATCGCATGTCGTCCTTTCGGGGGTCCATCCAAGCTCAGACTGCGGGAGGCAGCAGCACGCCCAGGTAGTGCGTGAGCAGGAAGGGAAAGCTGGCCAGCATAGCTGCGGCAAGCCGGGAGCGGGCCGCCACCCAGCGCGCGACCGGCGGGGCGAGAGTGACACGGCGCAACTCCACCTTGTAGCCCGGGAACAGTTCGCGGATCTCCTGCTTGCCGATACCCTGGACATCACGATTCCATGGGTTGTCGAAGCGGAAGTCGTACCAGAGAATCAAGCCTCCAGGCTTCAACACGCGGCGCATCTCACCCGCTATCTGGCGCCTGACGGGCCGGTCGAGGACGGCGGTGAGCGTCGTCGCCTGCAGCACGAGGTCGAACTCCTCCGCGGCCCACGGCAACTGGGTAGCGCTGCCGCACTCCAGCCGCACGCCGGGCGGGCACAGGCGCTGCGCTTCGGATACGCGATCGGGCAGTAGATCGATCCCGGTGATGTCGGTGGGCTGCGCTCCCCAGCGAACGAAGTCGCGCAGCCAGCCGCCCGTGCCGCAGCCCACCTCGAGAATGGACTTGGACGCGAGCGGCAGAAAGTCATGACGCGCGAGCGCGCGCAGCGCGGCGCGCTCCCGCTCTTGCCGGTTAAGCAGATGGCCGGCGTTGGACCAGGAGTAGCGAGGGTCCTTCTGCGGCCGCTTTGCCCACGCCAGCCGCATCCGCTGCTCTTCAGCGGCCACACTGGGTGGGAAAGCGTCGGGTACTGCGAGCCCTGGAGACCGGGGCGCGACCATCATGGGGCTCCTCCACGCTGAGCCTACATGTGCCGACAGGATCTTGATACTCGCGACCGGAGCGTCTAACTGCCCTCGTTGCAGCCGGTTGCGGGTGTACGCGCAAATCTGGTCAGGCAGCTTGTTGCAGCTGGCTCACAGCCACGCCGCATCTTCCATGCTCGCAATCGACCCACCTAATTCATCTCGTTGCAGTCGGTTGCGGGTTCACGAGCAAGTCTGGTCAGGCAGCTTGTGGCAGCCTGCTCACAGCTATGCCGTGGCGACGTTGCTGCTCGCTGCGGTCCCCGTTACCGGGGCGACGAGCTTTCGCGCCTCGGCCATTTCCGGTTGGTCACCGAACCGGCGTCGGCCACACACGACGGCGACGATGAGCCCCACGGTCCGGGCGACGAGCACGGCATCGTAGCTCAGGGACGCGCGGTGCACATACACCTGGTCCAGCGCCAGGCGGACGGGAAGCAGTCGCTCCACGTACGCCTGCTCGGGATTGCTGGAGCCGACGAGGTCGTCTCCGTGCGTGTAGTCGTACAGCGTGCCGGGACTCGTCAAACCCGGTGACACGCGCAGCAGCTCCCGGTGTGCGGGCCCGTAGTAGCGCTCCACGATGCGCGCATTCTCGGGTCGTGGTCCCACAATCGACATGTCACCCCGCAAGATGTTGATGAGCTGCGGAAACTCATCGAGCTTGACCCGGCGCAACCAGGCGCCGAGGCGAAAGACTCGTGGGTCCCGCGCGGCGGTGATGATGCTGTCGAAGCCGGCGTGATCGACGTGCATCGTCCGGAGCTTATACATCGTGAAGGAGCGCCCGTTCCGACCGATGAGGTCAGCCCGGTAGAAGATCGGGCCGGGACTCGACAGGCGGATCCCGATCGCCGCGACCGCGAGCACGGGACTGATGACGATCAATGCGACTGCGGCGAGCAGCACATCGAGGAGACGCTTGATCACGGCACGGCTCCCACCAGCTCGTACGGTTGCGGCACCCTCGCGTAACGCTCCATGGCGTGCTCCATGGCCCAGGGGAAGAGCGGGCGATACCGGTGATCGTGCGGGCCACTGGGCAGCAACGACCGCGCGGCAACCGCCCAGCGGCGCACGCTGCTCCAGCGCGCAGGCGAGAGGCCGTGACGCTCGAGCCAGGCCCCGTAGTCCTGGCGCGCCGATTCCGAGAGGCGCCCATCCGATTTGAAGAACAGGACCGATGCGGCCTTCTTGGACTGCCCGAAGTGCTCACCACTCACGCCGGACTCCTCGAGCACTCGGCGGCAGATCGGGCGGCTGTAGCGCGATCCCGTCGACCAGCGCGCCATCGCCTCCGAGCGACTGATCGCGCTGATCTCGTCGATGTTGCGAGCACCCAGGAACGGCACCGGGCAATGCACGAACCCGGCCCACAACCGGTACTCGGTGAGGGAGAGGCCGGACTGGTCGCCGCGCGTGAGATGGTCGCCCTGGCCCCGCGTGCTCCACACCCGGTCGCCATGGAATCCCGTCAGGAGCAGCCGGCGCTTGAGCTGTGCCGCCGCGCTGCTGAAGTACACGTCCTCGCCTTTCGCGTCGGCAGAGAGAAACGGGACCTCGGGTAAGGTGGTCGCGCGCCAGGCATCGCGCTCGATGACCGTGAGCCGGATATCGAGGGCCGCCGCGATCGCCGCCCCGCTGTCTTGCTCGCCCGAGCCGGAGCGATCGAATGCGATCGCTTCTCGAAGGCCCGGACGGGCCAGCGCCGCCACCGTGGCTGAGTCGTAGCCGGACGAGATCGTTCCCAGGGGATCGAATACGAACGAACGACCTGGGGCGGACGCGTTCTCCATGAGCCGGGCGAGCGACGATTCGAGAAACGCGCGATAGCTGGGGAACGATGCAAAGCTCCGCGCCGGCCTGGGCTTCGTGACCTCGCGCAGCGACTGCCCGTCCCAGACGAGGTTGTGGTAATACGTGAACCGTATCTCGCCTTCTGATGTCGCGAGCGTGCGTGTGTAGCGAGCGAGACCCGCCGTAATCGACTTGAAGTCGCGAAAATACGCGGGGTAGGCGGGGTCCACACTGGCTCCCACCGTTGCCAGCAAGCAGACCAGGGAGTTCGACACCCAGGTCGCGCCGCAGGCCGTCATGGACTGCAGACGGTCCACGGTCGAGGCAGAGGAGACGAACGTCACGCTGCTGCCCAGCAACCCCCACCGCAGGCGGCCACCGGATCCGAACACCACGTCGGTATGATCCATGTCGCCGAGCGGATAGGGCCCATCCCAAACCGCTTCTCCGAACCACTCCTGCTTGATGGCGACGTCCGACCCATGAAACACGTCGACCGTGTCGCCGGGAGTCAGTCGCGCGAGCCATGCCAGGGGAGGCCAGGCGGGCATTGCCGTATAGCGCAGCCGCATCAGCGTCTCCATCCCTGGGCAAGGCTGGCACCCGCCACCGTCGCGGGCGGGGGCAGGGTCGGGGAATTCCGGCGAATCGAGCCCGGCAGCTTCACACCGGCCGCCTCGAGCTGCGTCGCGAGCCGGGCTGCCAGCACACTCGCGGCCCAGATAAACAGCGCGCGCGGGAAATCCACGCGTGGCCACAGGTAGGCCCATGGCGTATTCGGCGGCTCGATCTTGAACAGCTTCTTCCGCATCAGGTGCCAGCTGCGCACGAAGGGCCAGGCCACGCTATTGAGCACTCCGTGCAGATAGACGAACAGCGCGGAGCATTGCTGCGTGGCCTGCAGGTAGGCGAAGAACTGCCGGCGTAATTCGCGCTGCATGGGGTAGGTCGGCCGCTCGACGACCGCTTTCTTGCGCCCGCCGTACAGGTTTCCGGGCACACCAGCGCTTTCGAGGATGCGGCGCGGGATGGGGCGGTCGTAGTCGCCGGGGACACGCCACCGCGCCATCTCCGCTGACGTCGCGATGATCGCGAGATCGCGAATCGAGCGCGCGAACAGCGACGGCACCGCGATATTGACCATGCCGCATTTCAGCCGGATCTCCGACAACATCAGCGCCGCGGTATCGCCGCGCAGCACGCCGCTGTCCTGATAGACGCGCTCCCAATGGTTGGTGTCCCACACCTCGTCGCCCTGGAACCCGGTGTAAACCACCGCGGCGCCGTCGCGTTGCTCGAGATGATGAGCGAGCGAGTGCAGCACGGTCGACGTGGGCGCGCAGCCGGGCGCGAGGAAGTAGAGTTCGTTGTCGGTGATCCGGGAACGACGGCGCTCGAGGTACTTGGTGCGG
This sequence comes from Gemmatimonadota bacterium, assembly GCA_003221895.1. GTDB lineage: Bacteria > Gemmatimonadota > Gemmatimonadetes > Gemmatimonadales > GWC2-71-9 > 20CM-2-65-7. The sequence continues at coordinate 30,145 of QHUJ01000128.1, forward strand.
AGCCCGAGCAAGTCGGCCACCGGCTTGCCGTCATCGAGTCCCGTCCGGGGACTGAGCCAGGGAGGGATATGGGAATTGGAGCGACGGCTCGTGAAGCAGAGCTCGATGCCGAGGTCCTTGATGAGCACGGCGGCGGCGGTCGAGTCGTATCCCGACGAAATCGTCGCGAACGCGCGCATGGGGACGCGGCGCTCAGCGCTCGTGTAATTCGCGCGCAGTTTGAGTAGAGCATCCTCGACGAGTGCGCGATATTGCTCGAACGAGGCCAGCGCCGGCGCGGTTCGGCGTGATTCGAACCGAATTTCACTGCCCGCGACGACCAGGCTCTCGTCGTACAGCTGGTAGAAGGTGACGATCTCCGGGTGCAGCACGCGAAACGCGCGTTGATAGGCAGCCGGTCCCTGCCGGATCGCGTATGTCTCCGCACGATAATCGTGGGCCGGATCGAGCGCGGCGCCGGTGAAGCCGAGCATCAATGCGAGACTGTTCGAGACCACGAGGTGATCTCGGTACTCGCAGTAGATCAGCCGATTGACGAGCGCGCTGGACGGGACAAAATGCACCGCTCCAGCCTCGACGCGAATGCCCGTGCCGAAGAAGTGGTTGCTCTGATGGAAGTCGCCGCTCCGGAACTCCCCATCCCAGGTGCCTTCGACGATCCAGTCATCGCGCCGCTCTACCGCGGTGCCGTGATAGACGTCCACGCGCCGTCCGCCGCCCCCCGCCCCCCCCGCCCCCCCCGCCCGCCCCCCCCGCCGGTCGGGTTCGGCGATGGCGAGCCAAGCGAGACGTTGCAGGCCCGCCACTTCGTGGCAGTGCAGCGTGGAGGTCGGCATGGGCCGGGGAGCGGACATCAGCGGTGCCTGCCGATGATGGCGGCGACGCGCGCGCGCAGCATATGGCGATCGGCGGACGACAGTCCGATGGCGAATGCGATGACACCGGCGAGCGCGAAGGTGAGCGACACGCCCGCGATCATCGGCAGCCATCCGGACACCACAAGTGCCGAGCCGGCGCCGGTCGCTGCGGCGAACAACGCGGCCAGCACGATGATCGGCCAGAATGGGCTGGCTGTAGCGGTCTCTTCCCCGTCGAGACACGCGCGCGCGACGCGCGGGTAGCCGATGCTTTGCACTGCGCGCCCGGCGAGGATGCTGACACACAGGCCAGGCAGTCCGAGGAGCGGGGTCAACGTGATCATGCCGGGCAAGGTGAGGACCGCAGCGGCGGCGCCGATCTGGACGCGGCTCCTGGGGCGCAACGCGGCGTCGATGACGTACGAGTCGGCCCGGATGAACGCGCTCTGCATCGCGATGAGGACCAGGAGCAGATTCACGAGGGGCCCGGTCCACTGTTGGTCACCCACCCACAGCGTTAGGAATGAGCGATTCCACACGAGAATCGTCGTCCCGGCCGCTGCCGCGAACAGCCACGTCAGCACGAGAACCTCGTGACGTACCAGCGCCGCCCATTCGAACTGCTTGCGACCGATCAGGCTGCCCAGTCCGGGCATCGCGGAGGTTACGGCGGCGCTGTACAGGATCACCACGGTGCGCGCGGCGTAGCCCGTCAGCACGTACATCGTCACGACCGTCGGGGACAGCATCGCCCCGATGATCACCAGGTCGCTGGCGAGCAGCAGCTTGGCGACGAGATCGCCGATGGACAGCCACCCGCTCATGGCGAAACACGACCGGATATCCGCGCGCTCGGGTCGCGCCACACCGAGCCAGGCGACGTACGCGCGCGCGATCAGCCAGTAGGCAAGACCGGTGAGTGCCGCGAGCACCAGCTGCGCCCCCGCGACGCCCGCGAGGCCCAGCCCGGCGTACGCCGCGCCCGCAGTGAGCAGGCCGCCGACGAGGCTGAGACTGGCCTGCAGCTCCATGCGCTTGTAGCCGAGGTTCATCCCGTACAGCACCGACTCGGGGATCGCGAGTGGACCGCCGAGGAGCACCGCCGCGACCATGAGCGCGCACGCCAGCCGCACCACACTCGAGTAGGCGGGATCGACGCCGGTCAGTGCCGGGGCAAACCACGTCAAAGCCGCTCCGCCCAGGACGGCGAGCGGCAGAAACAGCAGCCACACCAGGAGCGCGCCGCCGACGCCGCGCCGTTGCGCCGCCGTGTCGTTCGAGCGCTGGCGGCTGGCAACCAGCAGTCTGAGCGCTTCGGCGGGCCGGCCACTGATCGGGGTCAGGTAGCTCGCTAGCCGGATGAGCACCTCGTAGACCCCGTACAACATCTGGCCGAGATGGCTGACGAGGATCGGCGTGACGATCAGCCCGACGACGGTTTTCGCGCCGTACTCGAGCGCGTACGCCACGGTCGTGAGAGACGCCCGCTTGGTGAGTGTCGGTGGCGCGGGGGAAGCCGCGGAAGTCGTCGTCGCGTTGGTCATGCCGCCTGCTCCTGCCCGTGCAGGCGCATGTCGATCTGCTGACCCAGATAGGCGGCGAGCGAGAGCGCGCACGTGAACGCGGGTGAGACGGCGTTGAGGATGTGGAACGAGCGATCGTCGCCCTCGTAGCGGAAGTCCATCTCGAGGCGGCGTTCGCGCAGATCGTAGAGTTGCGCGCGGATCCCCGGCCGGCCCCAGCGCTGGAACGCGGCGGGGTGTAGGCCATCGACGAGCGCCGCGGCGCGGCGCACCAGGCCACCGCGCCCACCGGCACCGAGTTCCGCGACGGCCAGGCGACGGAAGACCGGGTCACTGGCCAGCATCATCAGCTCGCGCCCGGCAATCGTCAGACATTCGCTGACCGAGAAGCCGCGCAATCCGCCGTAGTGCTCGCGCCAGAGGGCAGGCATGGCGCTCGGCCCGATCTTTTCGCTGCCGTCGAGGCAGCGGGTCAGATGCACGCCGAGGAATGGATTCGCCAGCGTGGGCACGGGATAGATGTGCGTGCGCAGGCGGAGGGCCCCGGGCTCCCCGAGCAGGTACAGGCCGCGGAAGGGGAGGATACGGTAGCGCTCCGAGAACCCGTAATCGCGCGCGACGCGGTCCGCGTAGAGACCGGCCGCGTTGACGACATAGCCAGGCTCGAGCAGGCCGCTCGTCGTGTGTACGCTGCCGGCGCCGCGCACCCGACCGCGGTACGCGGTGCCAGTGCGAATCGTGATTCCGGCAGCGCGCGCGTCAGCGACGAGCGACGCCATGATGGCCGATGGCGACACCGTAGCGGTGCGTGGGGAAAAGAGCGCCCACTCGTGCGTCCGAGCCCGGGGCTCGATGCGCCGCGCTTCCTCGGCGGTGAGGAGCTCGAGCGTGACGCCGTTCGCTGTGCCGCGACTCTGCAGCTCCTCGAGGCCTGGCAGGTCCGCCGCGCAGGTTGCCACGACGAGCTTGCCGCACCGCAGCAGGGGCAGCTTCCGCTCGACGCAGTAGGCCGCGAGCTGGCTATTGCCGTCGCGGGTGAGCCGCGCCTTCAGCGTGTCGGCGCTGTAGTAGAAGCCGGCGTGGAGGACGCCCGAATTACGGCCGCTCGCATGCAGGCCACACGCCTGCTCCTTCTCGAGCAGGGTGACCGAGCAGTCTCCGTAGCGTTGCTTGAGGTCGAGGGCGAGCGTGAGTCCGAGGATGCCACCGCCCACCACCAGAAAATCCGTGGTTTGCACGGACGGTCAGTTGCCTCGCTGGGTCACACGATCGCCGCCTCACGGTGCGCAGGCGACGGGGCGGGGTGAGCAGGAATCCAGTCGGTGCGGCGTCGCCGAGGCTTCGTGAACGCCTGCTGCAACGCCTGCACATTGTGATAGGCCGCGCTCTGGTAGGCGCGCAGGCCCGGCTCGGCGGACACGGCGGCCGCGACTTCCTTGATGCCGGCCGCAACCGTGTACTCCGGCTCGAACCCGAGCGTGCGCCGGATCTTCTCGAAGCTGACGCGATAGTCGCGCGGATCGGGGACGTTCGCCTGGTGCGTGACGTGCACACCCCCGACGATCTCGGCCACCATGTTGCCCAGGTCGGCGATGGTGTGGTTCAGGTCGTCGCCGCCGACGTTGAAGATCTCGCCGGCCACCAGCGCCGCCGGCGCTTCGAGTGCGCGGATGAACGCGCGGGCGGCATCGCGGCAGTGCACATTGGGACGCCACTGATTGCCGCCGAAGATGGCGATCTTGCCATCGACCACGGCGCGCACCGTGAGGGTGTTTACCACCAGATCGAAGCGCATCCGCGGCGACAGACCGAACACGGTGGAGAGTCGCAGCACCACCGGCTCGACGGCGCCGGCGCGGTCGAACAGGATGCTCTCACTCAGCACCCGCGTGCGGGCGTACAGCGACACCGGGTTGAGGCGCGACTGCTCGGTGAGCAGGTCGTGATTGCTCGCTCCGTAGACGCTGCAGCTGGAGGCGAACACCACGCGCTGCACGCCGTAGAAGTTGCACGCCTCGATGAGCACCTTGGTCGCGGTGTAATTGAGGTTGATCGTCTCTTCGGGATCGAGGTTGCACGCCGGGTCACCGACGATCGCGGCGAGGGCGATGACGCCGTGCACGTCGCGCAGCGCCCTGCTGACGTCCCGGCTGTTGCACACGTCGCCCGTGATGATTTCAAGCCGCGGATCGGAGAGGCCGTGCAGCCCTGCGTGCCCATAGTCGAACCGGTCCAGGACGCGCACATGGTAGCCGCGCTCCAGCAGCATGCGCGTGAGATGCGAGCCGATGAATCCGGCGCCGCCGGTCACGAGGACGCGGCGCAGGCCGTTCGTCGCCGTGTGCCGTTTCGCCCCGGCGGGCATCAAGGCGAGCAGCTCATCGAACGTGACGCCGCCCGGCCGGTGAACGTCCCGGCCCTGGACGAAACGGGCGATGCCGCCGACGGCCCGTACGCGGATGCCGACATCTTCGAGGCGCCGCCCGAAGGTGCGGATCACCTCTCGCTGCGCGTCGGGCATGGCAACGATGACCTCGCTGACGTCCTCACGCTCGGCCAGCTCGAGTGCATTCTGCAACGTCCCCAGCACCGGGATGCCGTTCACGACGGCGTCCTGCTTGGCGGGATCGTCGTCCAGGAAGCCGACGAGCTCTACTCCGGGTACCCCGCCCGCAGTCAGCTCGCGGGCGATCGACAAGCCGTGTCGTCCGGCCCCGGCGATCAACACGCGGCGGGCAGGCGACCCGTCGGTCACACGCCGGCGGAGCGGGGCGTTCGCCAGGAGCGACCAGCGGCGCAACCCGCGCGCGCTGACGCTCAGCAACAGCATGAACGAGACGATCAGCAGGACGGTCGCGAGTGAGAGGTCCAGCGTGCCCGCCGCCCGGAGACCGAGCAGGGCCAGCAGCACGAGGCCGCACGACGCGGCGAGCGCGAACGCCTCGGACAGGCTGGTGTAGCGCCAGATGCTGCGATAGCTGCCGCTGAGCGTGTCGGTGACAACGAGCAACGCGCCCACGAGCAGTGCGAGCATCGCCGTCTCAAGCAGACCGTACCGGGCCAACCCTTCGCCGGCGGCAACCGCGGCCAGCACGGCGCCCGCGGCGCACAGGAGGTCCACCGCGACCTTTGCGAGACGCCGCATCGCCGGCTGGCGCAGGGCGTCATCGAGGGTGCGCGCTCCCGTAGCGAGGAAGCGCGCCGGCCAGGCGACGCGGCGAGCCAGATAGTCGAATTCAAATCGGAGGGATGTCATGCGTGCGAGTCCACATCAGGTCTCGTGCCTTGGGGTGTTGCGCGCGTGAGCACGACTAACTCACAACCGTGCTGTGGGTTGCTTCGCCATGAGCGTGCGCCGCGCTCGTGCGCGTGAGCACGCTTTGCCACAGAACGGCCACACTTTAGTCCCAGCTGCGTCACAGGAAAATGTCAGATGGGCATCCGGCCGGCGCGCAACGCGCGGCGGACGGTCATGAACACCTCCGCGGCGTCCATGCAGACCTGGTTGCCCCACGCGCGGCCGCGATTGCGCAGCGCGTCGATCGAGCGCGGATGTGGGTAGGGTCGCACTTCGCTCTCATAGCACGCCATCGCGCAGAGCTTTTGCTCGAGCGTCTGCGAGATGTCGACCCACGTATCCGGGACGAACGAGCGCGGGTAGCCCCACTCCGTGCTGCTCGCCGTGTCGAACACGTATACGGCCTCGATAAACGATTCGAGCGGCCGGGTGGCGACGAGCGCCGCGCGGAACAACAGCTCGTGGTCGCGGTTGGCATCGCTTCCGAATTGGCAGTAGACGACGGACGGCCGTACGTCCCGCACGACGCGCTCCAGCGGAGCGATCAGGTCGAGCAGCGAGAGCGTATCGAGCCGCTGATCGGGGAAGCCCAGCTGCCGGGATTCGACCAGGCCGAGGACCTCGGCGGCACGCTGCGTATGCTGGGTCTGTCCCACGCCGTCGGGCCCGTACCGCAAGGATTCCCCTTCACAGGCAATGACGGCCGTGACCGCGTCGCCGGCGCGGGCATGCAGCGCGAGGGTCCCGCCGCACCCCAGGACTTCGTCGTCCGGATGCGCGGCGATCGCCAGCACGCGGCGCGGTTCACCGGCGGGAACCGCGAGCGCGTTCATCGGCGGTACCGCCGGACGACGTCGAGCACCGCCTCGATGACATCCGTCACGTCGGCGTCGCTGAGCCGCGGATTCAACGGCAGGCTCAGCATCCGCTCATAGTTGCCGAACGCGATGGGGAAGCTGTCGGGCCGGTACTGGTACTTCGCGCGATAGTAGGGGTGCAGATGGATCGGGATGAAGTGCACCGACGTCCCGATATTGCGGTGCCGGAGCTCCTCGATGAACGCGTCCCGGCCGATCGTGAGCGCGTCGGGCCGCAGTCGCAGCACGTACAGGTGCCAGGCGTGCTCGACCTCGACGCGGCGCGCTGGCAGCTCGAGCGCGTCGTTGTCGCCGAACGCGTCGTCGTAGGCGCGCACCACGGCGTGGCGCCGCTCCTGAAAGCCGCCGAGCTTGCGCAGCTGCCATAGCCCGAGCGCCGCCTGGATGTCAGGCATGTTGTACTTGAAGCCCGGCAAGACGACTTCATAGAACCAGTGACCGCCGCGGTCGTAGCGTTTCCAGGCGTCGCGACTCATGCCGTGCAGCGCGACGATCCGCGCGCGCTCCACGAACGCGGTCTCGCCGGTGAGCATCCCGCCTTCGCCGGTCGTGAGGTTCTTGGTCGCGTAGAAGCTGAACGCCGCCGGATTGGTGCCGGACCCGATGCGCCGGCCGCGATAGCTTGCGGGGAGGGCGTGGGCCGCGTCCTCGATCACCGTCAGCCCATGCGCGCGCGCGATCTCGTTGATCTCATCGAGCGCCACGGGGTGGCCGGCGAAGTGGACCGGCAGGACGGCGCGCGTGCGCGGCGTGACGGCCGCCGCGACACGCGCGGGGTCGATGTTCAGCGTATCAGGCTCGACATCGACCAATACGGGTCGTGCCCCGACGTGCTCGATCACATTCACCGACGCCGCGAAGGTCATCGGCGTCGTGATCACCTCAGCGCCCGGCTCGATCCCCGCCGTCACCAGCGCCGTGTGGAGCGCGGCCGTGCACGAATTGAGCGCCAGGGCGCCGCCCGTCGGTGCTCCGACAAAGCCGCCAAAGTCCTGCTCGAAGCGTTTCGTCTTCGGTCCGCTCGTGATCCAGCCGGACCGCAGGGTATCGACCACCTCGGCGATTTCCTCTTCGCCGATGAGCGGGGGTGAGAACGGGAGAAAGTCGCGCCGCGCCGGGGGTGCAGAGGGCGGGGACGCGGGAGGAGTCGTCGTCAGATGTGCCGGAATTGCCATGGCCTCGTCGTCGTTGGTTGCCGCCGCACCAGAAGCAACCCGTGCGCCGCCGACGATGTTGTGTGATCAAACGGGTTACGGCATATGGCGGGGGGGAGACGGACGGCCGCTTGCCACGCACGCGTTACAACTGCGCGGGCATTCTGCGACGCCACACGCGCGCTGCGCGCGCACGCGTGGCGTGGTGGTCAGCCGGGATTACTTGTCGGGACCGGCCAGCAGATCGCGCTGCAGGCCGTGGCGCTCCATCAGACGGTAGAACGTGGTGCGATCGACTTTGGCGAGCCGAGCCGCCTTCGACAGGTTGCCGCCGGCGCGGATGACGACGCGGGTGAGATAGCGCTTGTCGAACGCCGCGAGCAGCCGGTCGCGGCCCGCGTAGTAGCCGTCGTCCTCCGCTGGCTGCGCCTCGGTCGCCTCGGTGAGCAGCTCGTCGTCGCTGCGTCCCTCGTAGATGAACGGGATGTCGTCGACGCCGACTTCCGCGCCGGCCTCGAGCATCACGACCGCGTGCTCGATCACGTTCTGCAACTCGCGCACGTTGCCGGGCCACGGATGCGCGCGCATCGCCCACAACGCGGCCTTGCTGAACGTCGGCAGGGCCTCGTCGGGGTTGCGATGGCGGCGCCAGTACTGTTCGAGGAAATGCGTCGCCAGGAGCGGAATGTCTTCGGTGCGGTCGCGCAGCGGCGGCACCTTGATCGGCACGACGCGGAGGCGGTAATAGAGGTCGTCGCGCAGGATGCCCTGGCGCACCGCGGTCTCCGCATCACCGTTGGTCGCGGCGATGAACCGCACGTTTACGACCGCGTCGGTCTGCTCGCTGCCGACGCGCCGGACGACGCCGTCCTGAATCACGCGCAGCAGCTTCGCCTGGATCGGCTTCGACATTTCGATGAGCTCGTCCAGGAACATCGTGCCGCCGTGCGCCGCCTCGAGCAGCCCGGGTTTGTCGCGGATGGCGCCGGTGAACGCGCCCTTCACGTGCCCGAACATTTCCGATTCGAGCAGGGCCTCGGGGAGCGCCGCGCAGTTCACCGCGATGAGGGGACGGCTCGCCCGCCGGCTGTGGCGATGGATGAATTGCGCAATCATCTCCTTGCCGCTGCCGCTCTCGCCGGTGATGAACACCGAGGCATCGGTAGTTGCGACACGACGGGCAAGGGCGATCGCCTCGCGGCAGGCGGGCGCGACCCCCAGAACCGGCGGGCCGTCTTCCTCGGCCTCTTCAGTGCCCGACTCGCGCAGCGCTCGCGTCTCGCGGCCGACGAGCACGGTGTGGGTCGCGCGGCCGACGAGCACCTGCAGCTGGCTGCCGGTGAACGGCTTGGGCAGATAATCCCACGCGCCGGCGCGCAACGTCTCGAGCGCCGTCTCGACCGTCGGCTTGCCGGTCACGACGATGACGATCGCGTCGGCATTCGCGGCCAACGCAGCGGCGAGCAGCTGCATGCCCGGAACACCGCTCATGTACAAGTCGATGAGGACGATGTCGAATGCGCGGCGCTGCAATGTCTCGAGCGCCTCTTCGCCGCGGCCACAGGTCTCGACCTGATAGCCTTCGAACCGGAGCGCGGTCGCGCAGCTGTCGCGCAACGTGCGCTCGTCGTCGATCACCAGGATGCGCACGCTCGTTTTCGTCGCTGCATCGATCGGGAGAAGGCGCGACACGTCCGCGGCGGTGGTGCCATTGTTGCGACGCGCCGGAGCTGCGAGTCCGTGGGGCGAGGAGCTCTGCATTCTGTCTCCGACTTGGTCCCGACAGCGACGCGTCATTCGGCGCGGGCGATTCGGGAGTGGTGCGCGGTCAACAGGTGTTCGGGCTCACGGGTCGCGCGGGCACATACGTTAGCGAATTCAGTGCCGCAGTCCTAGCCCCTATAGAGGCAATTCTAACACGCAATCGCGTCTGCGCGTGACATTCAACCTTGTCGCAATTGTGTTACAGAGCACATAACGGCCTTGCGCCCGCTCACGTCGCAGCGTCGCATCCCCGCCTATGCGGGCGGGTTGCGGCTCCGGCGCGCACGCCGGCCCACGGTATCAAGCTTGCACCAGCGTCTTCCGTTCTGGTCGGAGCGTTCGCGAAAGCACCCCTACGCCAACAGGATATATAAAATCGGTATGCCCGTGATGCCCAACGCGTCATGATCGGAGAACTGCCTTCACCGCGGCCGGAGAACGATCCGCGCACGACCACAACCGTCATCCAGCCGCACGGGACCCGTCCTGTCAGCATCGCGTCCGCGCAGGAGCCGCCGCCGCTCGCCCAGTGGCCACGCTATGTCTCTGCCGCCCTGCGCTATAAGTGGCTGGTGGTGGGCGCCACGCTGGTCGCCACTGCCGCCGGCGTTGGCGCGAGCTTCTTGCTGGCCCCCGAGTATGTCGCCCGGGCCACCGTGTGGATCTCGATCTCGGCGCACCCGGCGCCGCGCGATCAAGGGCCGATCTGGTCCGGCCAGCTGCCGATCTCCACGGGTTGGACCGATCTGCTGCGCACGAACGTCGTCCTCGAAGAAGTGGTGCGCGCGCGGCAGCTGTACCTGACGCCGAAGGAACCCGCCGACTCGGATCTGTTCAGCGGTTTCCGCGCGGCCGACAGGATCCGGCCGGGGAGGTACTACCTGGTGATCGATGCCACCGGTCACCGATTTGCGCTCCAGGACAAGCACAAGACCGAGCTGCAGCATGGCGCGACCGGTGAGCCGGTCGGCACTGCGCTGGGATTCCTTTGGACGCCCCCCGCCGAGAAGCTGACGCCGGGACGCCGCGTGGAATTCGACGTGGACGCGCCGTACGAAGCCGCCCGCAAGCTCGGCAAGCATCTCAAGACGAGCCTCGATCTGGACGGAAACTTCCTGCGGCTCGAGCTCGCGGGTGACGACCCGGTGCAGATCACGGACATCGTGAACACCGTCGGGCAGCGCTTCGTCGCGGCCGCGGCCGATCTGAAACGTCAGAACCTGACGGAGCTGTCGCGCATCCTGGGGGACCAGCTGGACAAGGCGCGGACGGAGCTCACGTCCGCCGAGCAGTCGCTCAAGCAGTTCCGGATGTCCGCCGTCACAGAGTATACCGAGGGCACGGCGTCGATCGCGCCCAACATGCAGTTCCCCCATGACCCGGTGTTTGCGGGGCTGTTCGACATGAAGGTCAACCGCGAGGAGCTGCGGCGCGACCGGGCGGCCATCGACCGCATTCTCGCGCAGGGCTCCGATGCCGACCTCGCGGTAGACGCGCTGACGATGATCGGCTCAGTCCAGAAGTCCACCGAGCTCGCCCAGGCGCTGCGCGATTTGACGAGCAAACAAGCCGAGCTTCGGGCCATCCGGAGCCGCTATACGGATGCCAGCCCGGCGGTGCAACGGATCGCGTTGGATGTCAAAACGCTGCAGCGCCAGACGATTCCCTCGCTGGCGACGCAGCTCGCGAGCGAGCTCGGGTTGCGCGAGACCGAGCTGGCCCAGCGCATCAACGCCGCCTCAACCGGCTTGCGGCGCATTCCGCCGCTCGCCGTCGAGGAAGAACGCTTAGTGCGCGAAGTCACCCTGCGCGACCAGGCGGTCTCCAACCTGACGGCCCGCTACCAGGAAGCGCGGCTCGCGGAAGTGAGTGCCATCCCCGATGTGCGGCTGATCGATCCCGCCGTCCAACCGGAAGACCCGGCAGCGAGCTGGACCAAAATCCTCATCGCGCTCGCATTGCTGGGCGGTCTCAGCGCCGGCATCGCGGGAGCGGTCGTGCTCGATCAGAACGACAAACGCGTGCAGTACCCGGAGGAGGTGACCGGCGCTCTCGGACTCACCATCCTCGGCGCCGTGCCGCATCTCGAGCGCAACGGCAACGGTCGCGCGAAGGCGGGCGCGCTCGAGGCGGTGGAGGCCCTACGCGCGATCCGGCTCAACCTGCTGCATGCGCACGGTGCCGGACCAACCGTCGTGACGGTGACCAGCCCGGGTCATAGCGACGGCAAGTCATTCGTTGCATCGAACGTCGCCGTGGCGTTCGCGGATGCCGGTTTTCGCACCCTCCTCATCGACGGGGACGTGCGCAAGGGTGTGCTGCATCGCACGCTCAAGGCGCCGCGGTTACCGGGACTTGTTGACGTGTTGATGGGGAAGGTCCCCGTCGCGCAGGCCATCCAGTCAACCACGTACCGCACGTTGTCCTTTCTGCCCTCGGGGACGCGCACCCAGATAGCGCCGGTCCTCGTGAGCTCGGCCCCCTTGCCACGACTGCTCGCCGAGTTGCGGCCCAACTACGATGCGGTAATCGTCGATAGCCCGCCGCTCGCCGCCGGCGTGGACGCCCTCGCCCTCGGCACCGCGACGGGAGCCATGGTGCTCGTGCTGCGGACGGGCTACAGCGATCGGGAAATGGCACAGAACAAACTCCAAGCGCTGACGCACCTCCCGATTCGCGTGCTCGGTGCGGTATTGAACGACGTCCGCGGCAGCCGCTATAAGTACTACTCATACTACCTCGAGGGCTACGAAGCGCGCGACGAACAGCCCGCTTCGCGCCTCATGCGAGCACCGGAGTAACACCATGCGTTCCATGTCACTGCTCGCTCTCGCTGCGTGCGCTGCCCTGGGTCTTCCCCGGAATGCCGTCGCGCAAAAACCGCCACAACCGCTGTCGCACCGTCTGATTGTCGCGCGACCGGAGCTCGAGCGGTATCTCGGCCAGCTCCGCGAGCAAGCGCTGACGCCAAAGCGCGGCGGTCTATCGGAGGATTTCCTGCGCGGCGAGACCACGTACGTGCAGCAACGGCTCACGGAGGGAGACTTCCGCGTCGGCGACCGGTTGCTGGTCATGGTGGAAGATCCGGGGCCCATCGCGGGCGTCATAGCCGGCGCGGGCTTCCCGCCAGCCAAGACGCCGGAGCAGCAGCTCTCAGACACGTTTACGGTGGGGACCAACCAGGAAGTGCCACTGCCGGGCGTTGGTATCGTGTCGCTGCGTGGCGTGCTGCGCTCCGAGCTGGAGCCGTTCCTGACGGTCCAGATCGGCCGGTACATCAGAGATCCGGTGGTGCATGTGCGCCCGCTCATCAGTCTCGCGGTCAGCGGCGGCGTGTTGAAGCCCGGCTATTACACCGTGCCGGCCAATTCCGTGCTCCCCGCGGTGATCACGGCTGCCGGCGGAAGCGTTAAAGGCGGGGCGTTGAACGACGTCGCTGTCAGACGAAGCGGTCACGTCGTGATGGATAAGCACGAGGTTCGCACGGCGGTCGCAGCAGGGCACACGATCGACGAAATGGACCTGCATCCCGGCGATGAAGTGGTGGTTCCGGAGAAGACTGGTGGTGCCTACGACGCCGTCAAATTCACAGCGGTGCTGCTGTCAATCCCGATTTCGCTCTACACACTCGGGCAGATCTTCAAACATTAGTTGATGCGTAGGGAGATGCCCGAGCTGGTCGTTCCTGTCACCGCGTAGGCTTCGACGGCGAGTGCGCCGATCAACCACCAGCGGCGCGCACGCGCTGGCAGGACCGCGGCGACGCCGAGCGTCGTTACCGCGGCGGCGGCGGTGTAGGTGTTGACCTGGCCGACGGTCGGCCGGGGCCCGATGATCGGGTTGGCCTCGTGGAATCCCCTCCAACTCCCTCGCGCAACGGACCGGGTCTGCGCCGCGTCCACCCACAAGACTGCCAGGAAGCCCCCCGCCAGGCCGATATCCGTGGCGCTCCAGGAGGGGGCATGGCGAGTCACGCTAGTGATCGGCAAGGACCAGCGCACCCCGACGGGGCTCGACGAGTAGGGCGTCTGCGCCTGCTGGGCGCGCACCGCGCCGGGCGCGAGCGAGGCGAGGACAGCCGCGAGGGGGATTGCACAGCGTGCCATGCCGCACCGCTCGGGCAAGGGCGGTGCCAGTCAAAGTGTGCGGGGTTTTGGCCTCAGAATCGGGTAGTGTAAGTGACCCGTGACAGATGCGTGGAGCTTATATAGAGGAAGGAGACTAGGCGGAGTACCCCTGAAGCCAACCCTGGCTCGAGTCGGCGCGGGCTCGCTGCAGCGCCATATCCGCCTGCTGCATCAGGGCCGCCACGTCGACCGACGTCTTATCCGCCGCGGCAACACCATGATAGCCTGCCCGTACCCGCAGCTTCGGGAGCGCCGGGACGTTTGCGCTCGCAGGCTTGGCGACGATCGCAGCACCCAGCCGCTCCGCCAGCTGCCTTGCCTGTGCCGCGTCCGTATCGACCGCGACCACCGCGAACGAGTTCGTGCTGAGCCGGCCGATCGCGTCCGAATGTCGGGTTGCTGAGCGCAGCGCGCTGGCGATGCTCCGCAGGACCCACAGCGGAGGAGAGGGATGGTCGCGAGGCTCAGTGGTGGCTGCTTCATCCGAGGACTCCACGTAACCGGCGCCGTCAATCTCGGGCGCCAGGAGCACGCAACACAACGCCACATGGCGGCGCGTGGCGCTTGCGGCCAACTCGTCCGCCCGCCGCAGCAGACCGCGCATGTTGTAGACGCCCGTCGCCTCATCTACCAGGCCCTGCGAGCGTGCCTGATCCGCCTCGAGCTTGGCCGGTACGTACACTCCGAGCATCGCGACGAGCTCTTCGGCATCCACCGGTTCTCCCAGGCATGCCCAGGCACTGGCCTGCAGCGCTGCAATCCGGTCGCGCCGCGTTGGCGGCCGCGACAACGCCAGGAAGATCGGCGTGCTGGGGGAAACGAGGTTCTCGTCGGTGAGCTGGCGGCACAGCGCATAGCCATCGCCATCGGGAAGCTGCTCGTCGATGATGACGGCGTCGGGTGGGTTGGTCCGGATGCGCTTGAGCGTCTGGGCGCGATTGAACGTCTTGCCCACGACATAGCCGTACGGGGCGAGGATGGTCGCCAGAGAACGGCTGGTCCACTCATGCGTGCTAGCAATCAAGAGGTCGACAGGCCGTGCTGCCGGTCCCCGTGTGGGCATTACCAGTCCTCTCATCACAAGCGGTGCTGCACTCATGGCCGCGCTCCAGAAGTCATAATTCATCTGCACGATGCGTGCGCGGCGTTCCAGCGCTAAGATGGCCCCCTGCAGCTAATTGGCCGAACCACTGTTTTTCATCTTTTCAAACTGCAGCAGGAGGCCCACAGCGCTGTGGAATCGTCGCGCAGTGCGGTCGCCGCAGCGGTGTTGGAAAAGCGCACAATTGTGACGGGTCCGCAAGGGTGAATGCCCAGCAGGGGTTGACACCTAGCAACTTCCCTAGGAGCGTGTAGCTTACACTCGCCCTATCGACCACGGTCTGATGCCTTTAGAACGCTCGTCACAACTGATCGGTACTGAGTCCGCGCCGGCCAGTAAGCGCAGCGGGCTTGTGGACATCCCGCCAGAACTGCTGCAGTTCGCCGTGCGCCACGTCACCTCATCGCCGCAAGAATTTCCCCATCCGTCGCCGGCCGACGTGAGCGCCGTCGCGGCCAGCGTCGTGGACGCGGTGTCGGAGATGCAGGTCACACCCGCCGCGGTTATGGACGCCCGGGCTTTGTCGCATCTGGGGGGCCGTCTCCTCGATGTGATGCGTGGTGAGGTGATGCGTCGGTGGAAGGCGTACGGGATCACGGAGACCCAGTTGCCGGTGTTGTTGCTCGCGATGGAGCGCGCGCGCGACGCGGTCGCGAATCGCGCCGCGCATCAACTCGTGTCGCAACTCGGTGGCACCGCCGGCTTGGAGCTGCTCGGCGAAGTCGCGCACGACATGCACTCGCCGCTGGCCTCGATCCTGGTGCTCGCGGAGACGCTGCAGCGGGAGGAAAGTGGTCCATTGACCGAGATGCAGCGCCGGCAGCTCGGACTGATCTGCACCGCCGCGCTCGGGCTCAGCTCGGTAGGCAGCGACATCATCGATCTGAACCGCAGTCATCTGCTGCTGGAGCCGAAACCGATTCCGTTTTCGGTCGCGAGTGTGCTGGAATCGGTGGCCGACATCGTGCGCCCCATCGCCGAAGTGAAGCGCCTTGCCGTTCGTCTGGAGCCACCGCATATCGACGAGCGGGTGGGACACCCCGTGGCGCTGAGGCGAGTGCTGCTGAATCTCACGACCAACGCGCTGAAGTTCACTGAGAACGGATTCGTCGAGATCGGCGCACTCGAAACCAGCCCGGGTCGGGTGGAGTTCGCGATTCGCGACAGCGGGCGGGGCATCGATCCGGCGATGATGCCGACGTTGTTCGATTCCGTCCGCGATGCGCCACGCGGGTACGATCAGCGTGCTGGAAAGATGTTCTCCACCACGGGATTGGGACTCGCCATCTGCCGCAAGCTTGCCGAGGGGATGGGTTCGGAGCTGAAGGTCGAGACGCAGCTGGGCCGGGGCACGCGCTTCTACTTTGAGCTGGACCTACCCGAGATCACGTCGCGGCGCGATGCCGGCCGCACTAGCGATCCCGAACGCAGACGGCAGGAAACCCCCGCGGCCTAGGCGGCCGCGCCAGACGAACCCGGTCGCCAGACCGAGTCCCACCGCCACCCACTACAGCAGCGCAGGTCCGATGTGCTGTGGTTACTGTATGCGAAGCAGCCCTACCAGGCGCCGAACTTCCCCGCGACCACCGGTAACGTGCGCAGCATGATGCGTACGTCTTCCGTCAGCGAGCGACGGCCGAGGTACTCGAGGTCGAACGCGAGTTTGCGGCGGACGTCATCGATCGAGCTGTCGTAGTGCTGGTTGATCTGCGCCCAGCCCGTGATGCCGGGCCGGACGCGCTGGCGCGCCTGGTATCCGGGAATCTGGTCACGCAGCTGGGTGAAGATCGCCGGCTGCTCGGGGCGCGGGCCGACGATATCCATGTCGCCGAGGAGAACGTTCACGAGCTGCGGCAGCTCATCGAGTCGATAGAAGCGCAGGATGCGACCGATCCGGGTAACGCGAGGATCGTCGGGCGTGGCCCAGACCTGTCCGGGCTCATCGGGTCCCCTGGTCTCGCCGTTGACCCGCATCGTGCGAAACTTGAAAATCGTGAACGGCTTGCCGCCGAAGTCGGTCGAGCGGTAGCGCTTGCCCCACGGCAGCAGCCGTCGGCGATTCAGCCCGACACGGGTCTGGGAGTAGAAGACGGGCCCGGGCGAGCTCAGTTTGACGGCGATGGCAATGATCGCGAGCAACGGCAGGGCGACGATGAGCGCGACCAACGCGAGCGTCACGTTGAGGACACGGCGCGCGACGTCGACGGCGGAAATTGCCGCCAGGCGTCGCCCGTATCTCCGCCGCGGGACGTCGGGTTGCTCGAGAGCAATTGGGAACGTAGTCATCTGCGCGAACTCGGGGTTCGGTTGCCCCCTGCAAACGCACGCGCCATGCCTGATTCAGCGGCGCTGAAATCAGGCACAGAGCGTCAGTTTGTTGTCGTGAGCAGACGACAGGCTGTTGTGAGAGGGTGCTACAGTAACGCGTGTGGCGCGGCTGCTACACCGAGTTCTCCTGCCCGACGGCGTTGCCGCTTGTATCGGTTTGCGGCTCGGCCGCGGTGAGCACCCGGCGATCCAGCCCATGGCGCTCCATCAGACGATACAGGGTCGTGCGATCGACGCCGGCCACGCGCGCGGCGCGGGACATGTTGCCACCCGCCTGCGCCAGCAGCTGCCGCAAGTAGTGCAGCTCGAAGTCGGCGATCAGCCGGTCGCGTGCGGCGTAATACGGCTCGTCCGCCGAGATATTGGCCGGCCCCCACGCGGTG
Source organism: Gemmatimonadota bacterium (assembly GCA_003221895.1). Taxonomy (GTDB): domain Bacteria; phylum Gemmatimonadota; class Gemmatimonadetes; order Gemmatimonadales; family GWC2-71-9; genus 20CM-2-65-7. Next base: position 47,559 of record QHUJ01000128.1, read on the forward strand.
GACGCTTCCTGCGGGCGGTCGCCCAGTGACGGAATATCCTCGGGCCGGATGTCGCCGCCGGGTTCGAGCAACACCACCATGTGCTCCATGACGTTCTGCAATTCGCGCACGTTCCCTTTCCAGGAGCGGGAGCGGAGTGCGCGCACGGCGGCATCCGAGAATTTCGGAAGCGGCGTCGTCGAGCCGCGGTGGCGCGTCCAGTACTTCGACAGGAAGAACTCCGCCAGCAGCGAAATGTCCGACGGCCGCTCGCGCAGCGGCGGCACATGAAGCGGCACGACCCGCAGCCGGTAATACAGATCCTCGCGCAACACGTGCTGCTCGACGGACTCCTCCGGGTTGCGATTGGTGCAGGCGATGAACCGCACGTTGACGACCGCGTCGGTGTTCTCGCTGCCCACGCGACGGACTACACCGTCCTGGATCACGCGCAGGAGCTTGGCCTGGATCGATTTCGGCATCTCGACGAGCTCGTCGAGCAACAGCGTGCCGCCATTGGCCGCCTCCAGGAGGCCGGGCTTGTCGCGCACCGCGCCCGTGAATGCGCCCTTCACATGTCCGAACATCTCCGATTCGAGTAGCGGCTCGGGCAACGCGGCGCAGTTGATCGCGACGAGGGGCCGGCTGCTGCGGCGGCTGTGGTAGTGGATCAGCTGGGCGATCAGCTCCTTGCCGCTGCCGCTCTCCCCCGTGATGAACACGGAGGCATCCGTGGGAGCGACCCGCCGAGCGAGATCGACCACGCGCTTGAACGCCGGCGCCGTGCCCAGCACCCGCACGAGGTCGCTGTTGCCATTCTCCCGCGCGAACGCCGCCTGCATGGCGTACGATTCGCGGGCGACCATCACGGCGTGCGCCGCGCGACCGATCAGCACTTGCAGATGGGTCGCCGAAAACGGCTTGGGCAGGTAGTCCCAGGCGCCGGCGCGGAGTGCTTCGAGACTCGTCTCGACACTCGGGTTCCCGGTGATCATGATGGCGATCGTGTCGGGATGCGCATCCAGACAGCCACGCAGCAGCTTCATCCCCGGGACGTCGGACATGTAGAGATCGAGCAGGACGACGTCGAAGGGCGTGCGTCGCAACAGGTCTTTCGCCTCTTCGCCGCGGCTGCACATGCTCACCTGATAGCCTTCGAATTGCAGCACGCTGGCGCAGCTTTCACGCAGCGTGCGCTCGTCGTCGACGATCAAAATGCGAATCGTCGACTTGACGTCCGGCGTCAGCTGCGAGATGGCGATGAGTTCGGGATTGCGATTCGACCGGCTCGCGGGTCCCCGCGAGGCTCGGTCAGACGGCAGCGGTCCGGCCATGGCTCTCTCCGATGGTATTGTTGCACCGAACGGCACAGATTGGGCCTGCTGCATCGACGTCGGCAGCTTATGGCCTGACAACGAGTTACGTTTCCCACGCCCAGGGAGTGTGGCGCCGGATCAACAGTGCGGTTGTATCAAACCCGCGAATGTGGCAAAGGTGCCACACGGTGGCCTAGCTGGGGAGCGCTGCCTGCGAATATCCGGGCTCCATCTGGGGGATCCGCCGCGCCACCGTGGTTCTGGGTGCCCGGTTGGCTGGAGCGGGGGCATGGAGACGCTCGCGACAGTACGCCACCGTGCGCCGCAGCCCAGCTTCGAGGTCCACGGTGGGGACGTAGCCGAGCTGCTCGCGCGCCCGCGCGATGCTCGCCTGGGAGTGCCGCACGTCGCCAGCGCGGACCGCGTCGTATAGCGGCTCGGTCTCCGTCTCCACGCCTGCGACCGAGGCGATCTGGTGCCACAGGTCGCGAATGCTCGTTGCCGTGCCGCACCCGATGTTGAAGACGGCGCCGGCGACCAGATCGGCGGGTGCATGACAGGCGAGCAGGTTTGCGTCCACGACGTTCGTGACAAACGTGAAGTCGCGCGTCTGGGCCCCGTCGCCGAAGATGATCGGCGGGTCGCGGTGCAGGGCGGCCGCGATGAACAGGGGGATCACGGCGCCATACTGCGAATCGAGGTTCTGGCGCGGGCCGAAGATGTTGAAGTAGCGCAACACCACGGTCTCGAGTCCATTCGTCCGCCAGAACGCCTGGCAGTAGGCCTCGCCCGCGATCTTCGACGCGGCATACGCCGACAGCGGGCTCGGCAGGAGCCCCTCGTGCTGGGGGACTTCGACGGCATCCCCGTAGGCCGCCGTCGATCCGGCGAACACCACACGGGTCACCCCGGCCTCGCGCGCCGCGAGCAACACGTTTAGAGTCCCGGTGACATTCGTATGATGGGCGGCGAGGGGATCGCGCGTCGCGCGGGGTACCGATGTGACGGCGGCGTGATGAAACACGTAATCGACGCCCTGCATGGCGCGCCGGCAAACGTCGAGGCGCGCGACGCTGCCACGGATGAACCGGATGCGGTCGCGCGCGGCGCGCAGGTTTTCACGGCGTCCGGTCGAGAGATCGTCGAGCACCGTGACCGCGGCGCCGTCGCGCACGAGCCGCTCGACGAGATGCGAGCCGATGAACCCAGCGCCGCCAGTGACAAGGTATCGCATGCCGGTCCGCTCAGGCACGAACCGGGCCACGGACTCGGCTTATTTTTTGCCCGGAGAGGAGCTGCGCGTGTCGCGTGAGGGCAACAATGGATGACTCTTGTGCATGATCTACTGGTGCGGGTCCGCCGCACACCCGAACGCCTGCTCCATCCGCTGCGCCGGCGCAAGGCCGTCGCAGCCCTGCGGGCGCGCCCGCGCCCGGCGGCGTTGCTCGTGGTGTGTCACGGCAACATCTGCCGCAGCCCGCTCGCAGCGGAGCTGCTCGCTCGCGCGGTCGCGCCGTTTGGCATCGTCGTGCGCTCGGCGGGGCTGATCGGATTCAATCGACCGGCACCGGCCGAGGCGATGGCCGCCGCGGAACGCCACCGCGTGAACCTCTCCGACCACCGCTCAACCCTTATCACCGCGCAGTTGGCCCGCGCCGACCTCATCATCGTAATGGATCCCACCCAGCGGCGGCACATCTGCGAGCGGTTCGGCCGGCGACCGGCCGACGTGATCCTGCTCGGTGACTTCGATCCGGGACCGGTCGAGACACGAACGATCCGCGATCCGGTGGATCAGCGCCGCGACGTGTTCGACGAGGTCTATGCGCGCATCGCGCGGTGCGTGCAGGGACTCGCCGCCGTCCTGGCGGGCACGAAGAGCTAGCCCCCAACGCGGTGTAGCGCGCGGGCCATAGCTGTTGCGCCCGCGGCGCAGCAGCTACGCAACGCTGCGCGCGGAGTGACGTCGCCACGAGAGCCTCGAGCGGTCCAATCCTTGCCCAGGAGCACGCGCGGTTGCGCGACTCCTCGGGAAAAGGCGGCATGTATGTCACTGCGGACTGCGGCGTGGGCTCTGAGCGTGATCTCGGTGGTTGCGGCATGTTCGGAAGGCACCGCACCATCCTCACCCTCCCAACCACGACTTCCGGCGTTCTCATACTCGGCGAACGGCACAGCACTGAACCAGGCCAATGGTTCGCTGCGCGAGAACGGGATGTGCCCTGTCGTGAGTCCCTGCCTCGTCAAGGGGTTTAACCCGACCAATCCGCACCACGGCGATGTCATCGTCGCAACGTTCTATTGGGTGGGGTCGACAAACATAAACATCATCGACTCAGTCGATGACGTCCTCACCGATGCGCAGTACACGCGGGTCGGCAATACGTACCACCTCGTCGACTACGTCAGCGCCGGCGGGTACTCGATGGCGACGTACGTCGCCACGAACGTGCAGAACTTCCCCGACCCCAACGATCCGAATAACGGAGTGGTCCTCGCGGTCCGGGCTCTGCTGTCGCAGTACCCGACGGACGGCGGCGTGATGATCTCCTCATGGACCGGGGTGGACGACAGCTTTGCGAACGCCCTGGGCGATCATGCGTCTGCCACCGGCTCCGACACGACTGTCACGCCCGCGCATAGTAGACCGATTACAGCCGACTCGGGCGCGATGATTTACACGGTGACCATGGGTGGGCTCGCCGGCTTGGACCGGCCGTCAGGCTACACCAGCGTGTTGGGTGCTGGTGCAGATGACTATTTCAAGGAGGACGTGGCGTTCAACAAAACGACGAGTGCCGGAACGTTGGATCCCCAGTGGACCTGGTTCTACGGGCCGCAGCGGAACACGTGGCTCGTTACGACGCTGGCCTTGAGGGCCGCGTCGCTTTCGTCGCCGCCGCCACCACCGCCGCCGCCGCCACCACCACCGCCGCCGCCGCCACCGCCACCGCCGCCGCCACCGCCGCCACCGCCGCCACCGCCGCCGCCACCGCCGCCGCCGCCACCGCCGCCGCCGCCACCGCCGCCGCCGCCGCCGCCCAACCAGCCGCCGGTTGCGAACTTCACATTCACTTGCTCCGGGCTCAGTTGCAGCTTCACGAGCACGAGCAGTGATCCCGACGGGACGGTCGCGAGCTACAGTTGGAACTTTGGCGACGGCGCGACGTCGACGGCGCAGAACCCGTCGCACATTTACGCCTCGCCCGGCGGGACGTTCACCGTCACGCTGCGGGTGACCGACAACCTTGGGGCGCAGAGCCCGACGACGTCCAAGTCCGTGACGGCGACGGCGCCCAACCAGGCTCCGACGGCGAACTTCACGTTCAGCTGCTCAGTCCTGACCTGCAGTTTCACGAGCACGAGCAGTGACCCCGACGGCTCGATCGCGAGCTACAGCTGGACGTTCGGCGACGGCGGGACCTCGACCGCCCAGAACCCGTCACACATCTACGTAACGGCCAACAGCTACACCGTGACGCTGCGCGTG
>QHUJ01000176.1 GCA_003221895.1 Gemmatimonadota bacterium
GTTACCGGCAGCTCTATGACAAACAGTACCATTTTGAACGAGACCGATTCATCAATCCGGGGGAGGATTTCACCCCCGAGCCGGAGCAAGTGACGGTGCCCCCGGTGGCTCCGCCGACGCGCCTCTAACCTGAAGCTCCCAGCCACCAGAGTAGTTGCGAAGTTGCGCAGACCGCCGACGCGACTCTAGCCTGAAGCTCCCAGCCACCAGAGTAGTTGCGAAGTTGCGCAGACGGCGAAGTGGCTCCAAGTGGGAAGCTCCAAGAGCGGAGTCGCTGCTACTCCTCACCGAGCTTCCTCATCAGGCCGTAGACCGTGCGGGCGCATTCATCCCGCACGGCGGACGCCTTGGCAACGTCCTCGCGCCGCAAGTAGTCTAGTCCCACCGCCAGATCGATAATCGCCTCGATCTCATCCAACGACGCCCGAGCAATCCCTAGATGTTTACGAAACTCTTTGTTGCCGAGTCGACTGGCGCCCTCGGCAATGTTCAGAACCACACTCGATGCAGCGCGCTTCCACTGGTTGCCGAGGCAGCTGCGCTCGTCGTCAGGCAACTTTGCGATCAGCGGCTTGGAGATGAGGGCGAGAGCACGAGCATGTTGCCATGCCATGAGTTTCTTGAAGTGTCCCATACGCCAAGATGGGAGGCGCAATGCGACAACCAGCATCGATTATTTGCCGGTGGGAGCCTTTTCTTGCATCGTGGGGCTTGCCACTTGGAGCCACTTCGCCGTCTGCGCAACTGCGCAACTTCTCTTGCGACTGGCTACTTGGTGCTGGAACCCCACGTGGCGGTATGGAAGTGCTCCGACCTCGGCGCAAGCCTGCCCTTACCCGCAGCGTACTCCTTCCAGCTCACTGCCGGATACTCATTCGAGACTTGCCGCATCGTGATGCAATCCTGGACCGGGCAGACGGCAGCGCAGAGATTGCACCCAACGCACGCTTCCTCGATGATCTCGACCACCGGTCCGCCATTGTCGCGCGGCAGGCGCCGGATCGCTTGATGCGCGCCGTCCTCGCAGGCGGTCCAGCACAGCTCGCACTTGATGCACTTGTCCTGATCGATGTGCGCGAGCAGGTGGTAGTTGAGATCGAGGTCTTCCCACTTCGCGACCCGGGGCAGTGCCCGGCCCCGAATATCGGCGATCGTGCGATGGCCCCGCTCGTCCATCCAGTTCGACAAGCCATCGATCAGGTCTTCGACGATGCGGAAACCGTAATGCATGACGGCCGTGCACACCTGCAGCGTGCCGGCGCCAAGGGCGATGAACTCCGCGGCATCGCGCCACGAGGAAATGCCGCCGATCCCTGAGATCGGGATCTTGACCTTCGGGTCGCCGGCGACGGCGGACACCAGATGCAGCGCGATCGGCTTGACCGCGGGGCCGCAGTAGCCGCCATGACTCGACTTCCCGGCGACCGACGGCTGCGGCTCGAACGTCGCCAAGTCCACGCCGACGATCGAGTTGATGGTGTTGATCAGCGACAGCGCGTCGGCCCCGCCTTTGACCGCGGCGCGCGCGATGTAGGTGATGTCGGTGACGTTGGGCGTGAGCTTCACGATCACGGGAATCGTGGCGACTTCCTTCACCCATTCGACAATCTGGCAGGTGTAATCGGGAACCTGGCCAACCGCGCTCCCCATGCCGCGCTCGCTCATGCCGTGGGGGCAGCCGAAGTTCAGCTCGATGCCGTCGGCGCCGGTGTCCTCGGTCTGCTTCACGATCGTGTGCCACGCTTCGCGCTTCGATTCGACCATGAGCGATGCAATCACGGCGTGCTTCGGATAATTCCGCTTGACCTCCGCGATTTCCTTGAGGTTTTCGGCGATCGGACGGTCGCTGATGAGCTCGATATTGTTAAAGCCCATCATGCGATTTTGCCCGAGGTCGACCGAGCCGTAGCGCGAGAAGACGTTGATGATGGGCTCACCGATCGTCTTCCAGACCGCGCCACCCCAGCCTTGATCGAAGGCCTTCGCGACCTGGCCGTAGGTGTTGGTGGGTGGGCCGGACGCCAGCCAGAAAGGGTTCGGACTCTCGATGCCCGCGAAACGTGTGGTGAGATCAGCCATTTGTCAGCCTTTCGTGAATCTTCTTCGCCGCCGCCACTCCCTCTGCCGCCGCATTCACAATTTCCGCACCGCCATTGGCGCAGTCTCCGCCGACAAACACGCGGGGGTCATCCTTCGGCCACTGCAGCTCGGTCCGGTCACCCTGCCCGATCGCCACGATCACCATGTCGCACGGAATCATTTCGTTTCCCTGCGCGGTCGTCACCTCCAGCGCCGCGACCGTCCCGGAGCCGTTGCCGACGACACGCTGCGGTGCCGCATTGAATCGGAAGCCGCAGCCGTCGCGTTTCGCCAGCTCGTATTCGTAGTGATAGCAGGGCATATCGGCTTCGCCGCGCCGGTAGACGATCGTCGTCGTCGCCGCCCCGAGTCGTTTCGCTTGTGTGACTGCGTCGATCGCGGTGTTGCCGGCGCCGATCACGACGACCTGGCGCCCGACCGCCGTGTCCCGGTAGGGATGGGTCTTGAGATGCGCGATGAAGGTGAGCGCGTCCGTGACTCCGGGCAGATCGTCGCCGGGAATGCCGAGCCGTTTCGTGCTGCCCAGTCCGACGCCGATGAAGACCGCGTCATAACGCGCGAGCAGATCGTCGATGGAGCTCACCGTAATGCCCAGCTTGAGCTCGACACCAAGATCGAGAATGTCCTGCACTTCGGCGAGGGCGACATCGCTTTTGAGCTTGTACTCCGCAATGCCGTAGGTATTCAGGCCGCCTGGCTGCGACTGTGCCTCGAACACGGTGACCGCGTGGCCTTTGCGCCGCAAATCGCGCGCGCACGCGAGGCCAGCCGGACCGGCGCCCACAATCGCGACCCGCTTGCCGGTCTGCGCTCCAGGCGCGAACAACGTCACTTTGTGCTCGAGCACGTAATCGGTCGCATG
>QHUJ01000190.1 GCA_003221895.1 Gemmatimonadota bacterium
ACCGAAAGCCTCGAGTATCGCGCCGGGAAACGGTTCGCGCTGCACGGGCTCAACATCCATGTGCCCGCCGGCTCGATCTACGGATTCCTGGGACCCAACGGCTCGGGGAAGACGACGACGATGCGTTTGCTGCTGGCACTGCTCCGCCCGCAGCGCGGGCGCATTCGAGTGCTCGACGGCGAAATGCCCGCGGACGCGCCTCGGCTGCTCGCGCGCATCGGGTTCGTGCCCGAACAGCCGCACCTCGATTCGACGTTTAGCGTGCGCGAGATGCTCCAGTTCCAGGCTCCATTCTACCGCACCTGGGATGCGCGCCGCGCGGAAGATCTGCTGCGACAGTTCCAGCTCGACGATCAGCAGGTTATCGGCCGGATGTCCAAAGGTCAGAAAGCCAAGCTGTTGATCCTGCTCGCGCTGGCACAGCGCGGCGAGCTCCTGCTCCTGGACGAGCCGACCGACGGGCTCGATCCGGTGGTCCGGCGCGACATTCTGTTCGCATTGGTCGAGTATGTATCGCAATACAAGGCGACCATCCTGATTTCCAGCCATCTCGTCCACGAGCTCGAGCGCATCTGTGACTGGATCGGCGTGCTGGACGACGGCCGGTTGGTTACCGAAACACCTATGGCCACGCTCAAGAACGGCATTAAGCGCCTCCGCGTGAAGGGTGCTCCCCAGACGGTTGGTGGCCTGCCGTTTGTGTTGCTGGGGCGGCAGATCGGCAACGGCGCCGGCGAGACGTGGGTCGTGCGGGATTGGTCGCCTGAGATGGCCGCGTACTTCGATGGCATCGGTGCATCACTCGAGGACGTCATTGATCTGGACCTCGAGGACAGTTTCGTGGAGCTGCTTCGGGCATCGCGGGAAGCGGCCGGGAGGACATGACCATGTTCCGAGCGATTCTCTACAGCCAGTGGAAATGGTCCAGGCTGATCGTTGTGCTGGGCACGGTGGCGGCGTTCGTGCTGCCGCTGGTCTCTCTTCAGGGTGCCGCGCGCGCCGACCGCAGTCCGCTGGAAGCGGAAGCGCTGTTGCACGCAGTCCAGTCATGGGGAACCCTGTATCCACTGCTCGCCACCGCGCTTGGCCTGCTCGTCGCGATTGCGACCTGGGCTCCCGATCACCGTGGCCGCCACATCCATGCGCTGACATTGCCGCTGCCGCGCTGGCGTTATGTGCTTCTCCGGTTTGCGGCCGGTGCCACAGTCCTGGCCGGTCCGATCCTGGGCATCGCCGTGGGGGCGCTCATCGCAATTGCGGCTGCGACGCTACCTCCCGGCTTGCACGGCTACCCCGTAGCGCTGGCGCTGCGATTCGGGCTGGCGGTGTTGGTCGCCTATTCCCTCTTCTTCGCGGTATCCGCCGGAACGGCGCGAACGGCCGGACTCACTCTCGGGTTGGTGGCGGCGGTCATCGTCATCCAGGTCTTCGCCAGCGTCGCGAATCTCGAGTTCAGCGTGGTCGATCGACTGCAAATCATTCTGGTGAATTGGCCAGGTCCACTCGCCGTGTTCACCGGTCGCTGGATGCTGATCGATGTTTGACAGGCGACTCGTCGCGTTTGCATCGTTGCTGCTCGCCGCTAGAGCCCTTCCAGCACAAGACACGACTGTGGCCCGGCTCCAGCATCGTGCGGATAGTCTGGCGATAGAATGGCGTAGGGCTAACGTGCTGGCGCTCATCGCCGACAGTCTGGAGCGGGAGCGCGCGACCAGCGGGCGAGACACGATCGCCGTGGGCGCCCTGCGCATCGTGATCAATCGGTCGCCGCTGGCCGTGCGCGAGGCCGCGGTTCAGGCCTGGCCACTGATCGACAGTCTGTACGGCACCGCGGCGCAGAGCCTCGTGACCCGGCCCTATTTCATTCAGGCTGTCGATCCCGACACAACGGTGCGACGGCGCGTCCTGCGTGTCGGTTCTGAAGTGCCCTGGGACCTCAGCGTGCAGGATCTCACCAGTCTGTTGCTCGTCAACGTTCCTATCGCACCGCCCGATCGTGCGTTCGGGGACTGGCTGGGTGGTCCGGTGCGCCCGCGCCTCGAGGCCAAGGCGGATGCCGGACGCGTCTACGTGCGACTGGTCACCGCTCCGTCTAAAGCCGCCCGGAGCTGCTTTTTGGGTGATCTGACCGGCTGCCGCTCGGCACTCGATTTGGACGATGCCGACGATGCCTTTCTGAAATGGTATCCAACGGCGCTGGAACGTCGCGTCGTACTGCAGCGATCATTCGCGGACTACTTCAATCGGCCCGCGACAGCAGGGAGTTGGAACCGATGCACCCGCGGCGATGACAACGCCTGCATCCAGTTGTTGCGCTCGATCCCGCACCATGCAATTCCACAACCATTGGATCTCGAGGCTCGACGGCTCCTGGTTTACGCGGCACTACGACGGGGAGGTCGAGGCGCGTACGTTCGCTTGCTGGCCGACTCGAATGGAGCGATCAGCAACCGACTGGCGTCGGCCGCTGGGGTCGGGCTCGACAGGTTGTTGTCGGACTGGCGGACGGAAATCATTGCGGCGCGACCCGCCGCGGTGACGATCCCGCCCTGGGGAGCGTTCATCGCTTTCGGGTGGATTGTGTTGCTGGCGGGATGCGCGCTCACAAGCTCGCGATGGCGCGCCACGTGAAGCTCTGGATACTCGGAACGATCGTCGCGTGCGTCATCGCCGCGGCGGGAACCATCCCGTTCCGTGGCACCCGAGCAAGTCGCGACGAGGCGACGATCTTTACGCAACGGCCTGAGGCGACACCGGCACGACTACATGCGCAAGCGATCGCCGATGAATGGCGTGGCGCGCAGATGGCGAGGCGGCTTGCCGAGGCGCGCCTGGCCGTCCGGCTACGCGATTTTGATCGACCGGTGTTGATGATGGCCGGCGCCGATTCAGAGCACGCGACGCTGCAGACGCGCATCCGTGCGAGCCTCGACAGTGCGTGGCAGTCGCTCGGTCTTGCCGAGACCAAGATCTCGGTCGCGCTGGTGATCGACCCGATCGAGGGAAGGGACGGCGGGCTACCTCCCGAGGAATCGTGGGCACCGTCGTACCTGCTGCCGGACTCCGCAAACCGTACGCTCTGTCTAATCCGTCTTTCCGAGAATACGGGTTGGCGACGTGCG
>QHUJ01000191.1 GCA_003221895.1 Gemmatimonadota bacterium
CGCCGCGAGATAGGTCAGGTACGCCGCCCCCGCCGCGGTGAACCACTTGCCGTAATGGACGAGCGCGCCGCGAAACGTGCCGTGCGTGGACCCCATGGGCGCGGTCGTGCGCTCCGCGACGGCATAGGCCGGCGTCGTGATGCGCTGGGCCGGCAGCGGCAGCACCCCGGCGGCAAGCAGTGCAACGACGATCGGGTATCGCTTCATCGGTATGTGTGAATATTGCCTCGCCCGGCGATCACGACCAACTGCCGGTCGCGCACCAGGGGTGGCTCCTCGATGGGGCCTGCGACCTGCGTCCGCCATTTAATCGCGCCCGTCTCGCGATCGACGAGCAGCACCTCGCCACTCACGCTGCCGACCAGCACCCCGGAGACGAGCGGTGTGGGTCCCGCGGTCGCCACGATGTCGAGCCTGTGGTGCGTCCCTCTCTGGGGCGCCTCCGTCGGAATGATCCAGAGCTCGCCGTCCCGCGCCAGCACGAACAGCGTGTCGGCGACGAGCGCGGGCGCACCGTACACCGCATCGCCCGCCGGAAAATCCCATTCGACCGAGAGCGGCGAGAGAGTCACCGCCATGACCGTCCCGTTCGTGGTCGCGAGATAGATGCGACGGCCGTCGCTGGCGGGCGTCGCGAGCACCGCGCCCGGGAGCGGCAAGTGCGCGTGCACGACGCCGGTTTCGCGGTCGAGCAAGTAGAGCGTGTCGGTCGTGGTTGTCACGACGAGGCCATACGGTGTGGCGACCGGGCCGGCGCGAACCGATCCGGGCAACGCCCGGTGCCAGGCGATGTTCCCATGCTCGCTGTCGAGCCGGAACACGACGCCATCTTCCGTGCCCGCGTACAGCGCGTCCCCATCGAACGTGAGGGGCGCCGCGACGCTGCCAACGTCTCTTTTCCAGAGCGTCTTGCCGTCGCGCAGTCGGAGGGCGTACACCCGGCCTTCCGGCTGCGCTTCCGTCGCGATGTAGAGCCGGTCTTGGTCGAGCAGCGGGCCCGCGCGCGCGGTGCCGTCGAGCCGCGATCGCCACAGCACGTCGCCGCTGGCGCGATCGACGACGACGACGTAGCGGTCCGCGGTGCCGGCCGCGATGATGGTCTCGCCGAGCGCCGGAGCGCCACGGACGCCGCGGCCGATCTCCACGTGCCATAAGGGCCGCGGGTCGGGGTTCAGGGTCTCCTGTGCGGCGGCATCGTGGCGCGGGGTCCCGAGATAGACGAGCCAGTTCGTTTCCTGACGGGCCGGACCGCTTCTGACGACCGGCGCGCACGCGTTTGTGATCGCGTTGACACTGAAAAGGCCCGCCACTAGTATGCCGCGCCTATGCCGGATCGTTACTGGATCGATGAGTTGCCGCAGCACGCCGGCGAAGCGGTCGCCGTGCGCGGCTGGGCCGCGACCACCCGCTCGAGCGGCAAGATCGCGTTCGTCGTCGTGCGGGACGGCACGGGCTATCTGCAAGCGGTGCTCTCCAAGAAAGAAGTCGCCCCCGAGGTCTGGGAGGCGTTCGGGAAACTTACCCAGGAGACGTCGATCCAGGTCACCGGGAGCGTGCGACCGGACGCGCGCGCGCCCGGCGGCGTCGAGCTGCAGACGTCGGATCTCACGATCCTGGGTCCCAGTCCCGAATTCCCGATCACGCCGAAAGAGCATGGCATCGCGTTCCTGTTCGAGCACCGCCACCTGTGGCTGCGGTCCAAGCAGCAGGTCGCGATCGCGCGCGTGCGCGCCGAAGTGGTGCAGGCGATCCGTGACTTCTTTTACGAGCGGCATTTCACGCTGGTGGACACTCCGATTCTCACCGGCTCGATCGGCGAGCATGCGGGCACGCTGTTTTCGGTCGACTACTTCGATTTGGGCAAGGCGTATCTCGCGCAGACGGGGCAGCTCTACGTCGAAGCCGCGGCGGCGGCGCTCGGCAAAGTCTACTGCTTCGGGCCCACGTTTCGCGCCGAGAAATCGAAGACGCGCCGGCACCTCACCGAGTTCTGGATGGTGGAGCCCGAGGTCGCCTGGAACGACTCCGCTGCCAACATGCGCTTGCAGGAAGACTTCGTGTCGTACATCGTCGGGCGCTGTCTCGAGCGTCGCAAAGACGACCTCACCGAATTGGGTCGCGATCTCGCGCCGCTCGAGCGGGTCGTGCCTCCGTTCCACCGCATTTCTTACACGGACGCCGTCGAGAAACTCAAGTCCTTGGGCGGCGACATGGAGTGGGGTCGCGATCTGGGCGGGGATCACGAAACGCTGCTCGCCAAGCAGTACGACCGGCCGGTGTTCGTCTACAACTATCCCAAGGCGGTGAAGGCGTTTTACATGAAGGAGAACCCCGCCGATCCGCGCACCGTGCTGAACAACGACTGTCTCGCGCCCGAGGGCTACGGCGAAATCATCGGCGGCAGCCAGCGCGAGGACGATTACGACAAGCTGCTGGCGCGCATTCGCGCCGAGGGGTTGCCGGAGGAGTCGTACTCCTGGTATCTCGATCTGCGGAAGTACGGCACCTTCGTGCATGCGGGATTCGGGCTCGGCGTCGAGCGGACGGTGGCGTGGATTTGTGGCATCCCGCACATCAGAGAGGCGATCGCATTTCCGCGGACGTTGTACCGGCTATGGCCTTAGAGAGCACCCTTAGGGATTTGAGATCCCGGTGAGGAGGTTCCCATGCTGAAGCATGGGCCCACAAGACACTCCCCTTGAAGGGCAGTGCGGTACTGGGCCCACTCTTTAGAGTGTGGAAAACAAGGCATGGACGACATTCACGTCTTCGGTTCTCACGAATCCAACACCCTGGCGCAG
>QHUJ01000025.1 GCA_003221895.1 Gemmatimonadota bacterium
GGGGATGGCGGTGTGCTGCGCGCGCGCAGCGCATCCCACGCATCGGGCCCCAACGCTAGAGCCTCCGACAGCGACGTCTGCGTCACCCCTGGTGTGGCTCGCGGGGCTTGCGTGAGCCGGACGTCGCTGGTGCGAACAGCGAGCCCGACCAGCGGCCGACTTTGCAATCCGCTTCCCCCCCCCGCCCCGGTGCGCGTGTCGTAGACGAGCCATGCCGACCCTCTTGGCGCCGCCGTTTTGGGCAAGAGCTGCGCCGCGGTCTCGCTCCACCGTTGCGAAGGTGGCACCGTTGCGCGAGCGCATCAGTCTGATGAGACGGTGCCACTTGTCGTGGGCTGGCCTCTGGGCTCAGTGCTTGGCACGAACCATGCGCACGAGCGTCGTCACCACACCCAGGGGATGCAAAGACGTGGAAACGACCGACGCGCCCGTCGAGGTCGTGGTGACGCGTTTGGCGGCCGCGCCCGAAGCCGTTCGTGCGTCGGCGGGGCTGCTCTCAGCCGCCGAGCGCCACCGGGCCCGGCGGTTTGCCTTCGATCGCGACGCCAGCCGATTCATCGTCGTGCGAGCACGCCTGCGGCAGCTGCTCGCGGCGCGGCTGGGTGTGCGAGCGCAGGCGGTCGAGTTCGAGTACGGCGCGTACGGCAAGCCGGTACTCTCACGGCGGTTCGCGGACTCGGATCTGCACTTCAACGTATCGCATTGCGATGATGTTGCGGCGTACGCGTTTTCAGGCGGACACGCGATCGGCATCGACGTCGAAGCCGTCCGGGAGATCAGCGACGCCGACGACATCGCCGCACGCTATTTCTCGCGCCTCGAGAACGCGACGTATCGCAGCCTCAAGCCATGCGACAGGCAGCTGGGATTCTTCAACTGCTGGACCCGCAAGGAAGCCTTCGTCAAGGCGCTCGGCGACGGCCTCTCGATGCCGCTCGATCGCTTCGATGTGACGCTCGCGCCCGGGGAGCCGGCAAAGGTCCTGCGCGTCGATGACACACGCGGGGACGACTCCGGCTGGCGGCTGGACAGTTTGTGTCCAGCTGCGGGCTACGTCGTGGCGATCGCGAGCCAGACATGATCTCTCTCTCCCAACCCCCCCGGACGGCTGACGCGCTGCGGGCGTTCCGCTCGACCATCCGCGCGTTCGTACGCACCGAATTCGTCCCTCACCAGGACCGCTGGCGCGAGCAGGGATTCCCGGACCCTGACGCGTGGACCAAGGCCGGCTCGGTGGGGATGCTGCTCAGCGATGTCCCAACGGAATATGGTGGCGGAGGAGGCACGTTCGTCCACGAAACCGTCGTCGTGGAGGAGCTCGCGCGCGAAGGCGTGCCCCTTCATTCCTTCATTCATGACAATGTTGCGCACTACATCCTCGCGTACGGCAGCGACGCGCAAAAACGCGAGTGGCTCCCCCGCATGGCGCGCGGAGAGCTGATTGGCGCCATTGCGATGAGCGAACCCGCTGCGGGCTCGGACCTGCAAGGCATCGCAACGACTGCCCGCCGCGACGGTGACCACTACGTCATCAATGGCTCGAAGACGTTCATCACGAACGGCTGGCACGCAGGCCTCGTCTGCCTCGCGGTGAAAACCGATCCGAAAGCGACGGGACCGAAAGCCATTTCACTCATCATGGTTGAAACAAGAGATCTTCCCGGTTACCGCGTGGGCCGTCCGCTCGAGAAGATCGGCATGCACGCGCAGGACGCTTGCGAGCTGTTCTTTGAGAACGTGCGGGTGCCGGCCGCGAACCTGCTCGGTTCTGCCGAAGGCAAGGGGTCGTTCCAGATCATGGACAAGATGAGCTATGAGCGCCTGGCGATCGGCGTGGCCGCCGTCGCAACCGCAGAGCGAGCCGTCGCCGTCACGACCAAGTACGTGAAGGAGCGCAACGCGTTCGGCAAGCCGCTCATCGACTTTCAGAATACGCGGTTCAAGTTGGCCGAGTGCAAGACTGAATCGCACATCGCCCGCGTCTTCCTCGACGACTGTGTCGAGCGCTTCGTCGCCGGCGAACTCGACGCCTTCAGCACCGCCATGGCCAAGTATTGGTTGACCGACGCCGAGTGCCGCATTGTCGATGAATGCCTGCAGTTGCACGGCGGTTATGGCTACCTGGCGGAGTATCCGATCGCCCGCATGTGGACCGACAGCCGTGTGCACCGGATCTACGCCGGCGCCAACGAGATCCTGAAGGAGATGATCGCGTCGTCGCTATGAATCAAGACCTCCGCGAGTACAACGACACGGCCTCGCCATACCCGGCCGACAAGACCGTCGTGGAGCTCTTTGAAGCCCAGGTCGCCCGCACGCCAGACGACGACGCCATCCACTGCGCCGATCAATCGCTGACGTATCGCGAGCTCAAGGACCGCGCGAACCGGGTGGCAGCGCATCTCGGCGCACGCGGCGTTGGCCCGGACCATCTCGTGGTGCTGTATATGGACCACTCGATCGACGTGGTGTGCGCCATCCTCGGCGTGCTCAAGACCGGCGCCGCGTACGTGCCCGTCGATCAGGCGTCTCCGAAGGAACGCCTCGCCTTCATGCTGCGGGACATCGCCGCCGCACGCGCCGGCGCCCTGCCTGTCCTGGTGACTCAATCGCATTTGGAAAGCAGCGTGCCGCCGGGCGCCGCGCGCGTCATGACGTTGGACGCCGACCTCGCGCCGATCGCGGGAGCACCGGTGGTGAATCCCGGGCGGCCTACCGCCCCCGACAGTCTCGCCTACGTCATTTACACGTCGGGCTCCACCGGCACACCCAAGGGCGTGATGATCGAGCACCGCAGCCTCGTCAACTACATCTGGTGGGCAAAGGAGCAGTACAGTCGGGGTGAACGACTGTCCTGGCCGCTGTTCTCCTCGCTGGCGTTTGATCTCACGGTGACGTCGATCTTCACGCCGCTCATTTCGGGTGGCCGCATCGTGGTGGTGCGCGAGGACCCAAAGATGCCGGGCATGGCGATCTTCAAGGTCGTCGAGGACGGCGGGTTCGACATCGTCAAGCTCACGCCCGCGCACCTGGCGATGGTCAAGGACATGAACCTTGGCGCCACCAGGATTCGCAAGCTCATTGTGGGCGGCGAGGATTTTAAAACCGAGCTGGCGCGGGACATTACCCGGACCTTCGGGCGCCCCGTCGAGATCTACAACGAGTATGGGCCTACCGAGGCCACCGTCGGTTGCATGATCCACCGCTACGACGTGCAGCAGGATCTCGCGCTTTCGGTGCCGATCGGAGTTCCCGCGGCGAACGCCGGCGTCTACATCCTCGACGAACAGCTCCGTCCCGTGCCTAGCGGCGTCATCGGTGAGATGTACCTCGCGGGAGATGGACTGGCGCGGGGTTACCTCAATCGTCCGGACCTCACCGCGCAGAAATTCCTGACCGCGGGTGATCCAAGACAGACGGACCCGGCGGCGCCGCTCCGATTGTACAAGAGCGGCGACATCGCGCGCTGGGGCACCGATGGTCGCATGGAGTTCCTGGGTCGAGCGGATCATCAGGTGAAGATCGCCGGCGCGCGCATCGAGCTCGGCGAGATCGAGGCCCGCCTGCTGCAGCACGACGGCGTGCGCGAGTGCGTCGTGGATCTCGTCGATCCCGTCGCGATGAGGGCCGCGAAACGACTGACCCACTGCACGCGCTGTGGCCTCGCGTCCAACGTCCCGGGGACGAGTTACGACGCGGCGGGGGTGTGCAATGTCTGCAGCGGGTTTGACGCGTATGTCGACAAGGCGCAGGCGTATTTCAAATCGCCGCAGGCGCTCAAGGCGCTCGTCGCGGAGATGCAGGCGAGGCGAACGGGAGCGTACGACTGCCTGGTGTTGTTGAGCGGCGGCAAGGACAGCACGTACATGCTGTATCGCCTGTGCGACCTCGGGCTGAAGCCGCTGGTCTTCACCCTCGATAATGGCTTCATCTCGGATGAAGCGAAGACCAACATCCGGCGGGTCGTGGACGCGCTGGGCGTGGAGCTGGTCATGGGTGGTACGCCGCACATGAACGAGATCTTTGTCGACAGCCTCAAACGCTTCGCCAACGTCTGCAATGGATGCTTCAAGACGATCTACACACTGGCCACCAACCTCGCTCACGAGAAAGGCATCCGGTACATCGTCACCGGACTGTCCCGTGGACAGTTTTTCGAGACGCGCCTGACCGAAGAGGTCTTCCTGCGTGAGGATTTCGACGTCGCCAAGCTGGACGACCTCGTGCTCGAGGCGCGCAAAGCCTACCACCGGCGTGAGGATGCGGTCTCGTGTCACCTCGAGGTGGACATTTTCCGCGACGATGGCGTGTTCCGCGACATCCAGTTCGTCGACTTCTACCGGTATTGGAGCGCGCCGCTGGCGGAGATGCACGCCTACTTGCGGCAGCGCACACCCTGGATCCGTCCTTCAGATACGGGCCGTTCGACCAACTGCCTCATCAACGATGTGGGCATCTACGTCCACAAGAAGCAGCGCGGCTATCACAATTACGCGCTGCCGTACAGCTGGGATGTGCGTCTCGGACAGAAGACCCGCGATGAAGCCATGGAGGAGCTCGACGACGAGCTCGATGAAGCGCGGGTTCAGCAGATCATGCGGCAGATCGGCTACGCCCTACCGGCGCAAACGACGGAGACCAGCATCAGCCGCGTGGCGGCCTACTATGTGAGCGAAAAGCCGCTGACCACTACTGAGCTCCGCGCCCATCTCGCCACGTGGCTGCCGGACTACATGCTGCCCACGTACTTCGTCCGTCTGGACAGGTTGCCGCTCACGCCGAACGGCAAAATCGACCGGCAGGCGCTACCGACGTTCTGCTACGAGAACATCCACGCCACTCGCGATGTCGTCGGTCCGCGCACGGAGACGGAAAAGGCGCTCGCCGCCATTTGGCGCGAACTGCTGGTCGTGGAGGAGATCGGCATCACCGACGACTTCTTCGACCTGGGAGGACAATCACTGGTGGCGATGAAGGCCTTGTCGCGCATCCGGGATACGTTCGGGGTGGATCTGCCGCTCGGCAACCTGTTCGAGCGACCGACGATCGCGGGGCTGGCCGAGGTCATCGACCAGCTGGCCTGGGTCGCGAAGGCGAGCGCGCCGGCCGCCGACGCCGTCGAGCGAGAGGAGTTCGCGCTGTGATCGTGCCGGCCTTTCTCGAGGAGCTGCGGAGCCGCGACATCCGGGTCTGGGCGGACGGCGACCGGCTGCGGTGCACTGCCCCCACCGGTGTGCTGACGCCCGAGCTGCGCGACCAGCTGCGCGAGCGCAAGGCCGATATCGTGGAATTCCTCCGCTCGGCCGAGACGCTCGCCCAGCAAGAGCGGGCTATCGTGCCGCTGCAGCCGCACGGCACGCGCGCTCCCATCTTCGGCGTGCCGGGACACAGCGGCGACGTCTTCTGCTACCGTCTGCTCGCGCAGCACTTGGGGGACGATCAGCCGCTCTTCGGACTGCAGCCTCCGGGTGTCGATGGTCAAAGCGAGCCCCTGACGCGCATTGAGGATCTGGCTGCCTACTTCGCCGCCCAGATCCGGGCCTATCGGCCCGACGATTCGTACGTCATCGCCGGCTATTGTGCGGGAGGGACCATCGCATTCGAGCTTGCGCGACAACTGCAGCAGCACGGCGCGGCCATTCGCTCCGTCGCCCTGTTCACGAGTCCGTATCCAACGTCGTATCGGCGGCTGCCACAGCTCGGACAGCGCATCGCGGGTGAGGTGGAAAGTGTACGCCAGCACGCCCGTGTGCTGCTGTCGCTTTCAAATGGGGAGCGCCGCCGGTACATCACCCAGAGACTGCGCGACCGCAAAGCGCGGCGGAACGCCCCTCCCGCCCCGCCGGATCCCGTGGAGGTGCTACGCGCGAAGGTTCAGGCGGCCACGATCGTGGGGCTGCGTCGTTACACACCGCGCCAGTTCGACGGCCGTCTCAGCTTGTTTCTCCCCAACAAGGGATGGCTGCGCCCGGGCAGCCCGATGCTTCGCTGGAAACGGGTAGCGCGCGAAACGGAGAAGTACGTCGGGCCGGACGGCTGCGACGGTGACCACATGCTCCTGGAATCCCACGTCCGTGTCTTTGCTGACCTCTTCCGCGCAAGTCTTATGCGAGGGAGTGCTGCCATCTAGGCTTTGCTGTCTTCATTTCATGGGTGCAAGTTACGCAGCTGCTCACTCCGACAGTGAAGGCTGTGATCGATGCCTGCCCTTCGTAAGAAACCTGCACTCGTTGTGGTGGCTCTTGATGCGCTGCAGCTCTGGCGGGTGAGTCTCTTGGCGGTGACACTGGCCCATGAACGGACCCATCCGGCTCTGGCACTGATTGCTCTAGCGCCAATCAATCATGTGCTCTTCAACCTCATGTCCAGCTTGCATCCTGACGCAGGCACTTCGCCGCCGAAAGACACGCAAAGGCGTAACTGGCGTCAACTGACCGGAATAGCTCCAGTTGAGCCCCTGTCAAAACCTTGGCTTGTACGATTCGCGCTGGTCACCATTGCGTGCGCTGTCGCGTCATACGCCGTGGTCGCGTGGTATGGGTCCCTGGAGCGACTCGCTCAGGATTTGAGGTTTCTCGCGAGAACACCTGAGTGGTGGGTGCTGGTAGTAGCCCTCATTGCTCTGACCTTTCTTTTCTACGGTCCTTTGTGGGCGGCGTTTAGGCGCTTTGCCGAGAACGCCGGTCTTCGTGATGCGGGACCGTGGAAGGCGCTGGCCATTGGCGTGATGGTGTGGATCTGGGTCGATGCGTTGTTTGCGGCCTTACTCCAGCAGGTGGCGTTGATGCATGGACAGCCACCGTTCACACAAGATATCACATCATACTTCGATGCCCTTTACTTCAGCACGATAACGCTGGGCACCGTCGGCTACGGCGATATCGCCCCAGTATCCGCACTGGCCCGCACAATTGTTGCTGTTGAGGTTGTGGTTGGTATTGGGCTGTTGGGATTCATCCTTGGCAGGGCAGTCGCATTCGCTCCTCCGGTACATAGTGGCGTTGAACGGCGGTAGCGTCTTGCATCGCCTTCCTCCACTTTCAGGCGTCATCACGGATGCCGAATCACCCCCATGAAGAGGATCGTCCCGGACAGATTCTCCCGCAGCGCAAATAGGAACGGTCGATCGATGTTGATTGATTGCGGCACGCTCGTCAGGCCGACCCCGACGGATGTGACCGCCGCAGCCTCCGTGCCCTCTTCGTCGACGTCCACGAAACTCTTGTGCTTGACCTCGGTGACATAAAGCTCCGAGGGGGAATGGATCCGCGAAAAGTCCGCCGCGTTGGGATCGAAGGCGATCCCCATCCCCATTGAGCCAAGCGAGGGGATGAGCGTCAGGTCGTTTGTGAGCTTGAACTTTGGAAGAAACAGTTCGCTCTTCCGGGGCTGCAAACTGCTGATCCAGGAATTCCACTGGTCCGCCGTGAGGTCCGCCACGAGCTGATCCACGCCGACGCTGTCGCCGGGCAAGACGATGGTCATCGAGAACGCCTGGCCGCCGTACGGCAAGTCCATAACGAGTGGGTTCGCGGGCCTGCCGACCCGCATGTCCGCCTCCCGGCCATGCGTCATCGTCGGCACGCTCACCGTGGAGCCGTCGAGCAGATGAAATGGCCTCGGCTGCGTCTGGGCGCGATCGAATTGCTCCGTCCAGTCGCCCTTGAAGTAGATCGCGTTGATCAGATAGAGCCGCATCCCGTCGGGGATCTGGTCGACGATCTTATCGATGACGCCGCGAGTCTGGTCCTTCACCCAGTTGTTGATCGTGATCGGAGCGGTGGGCGAAGCGAAATCGAGTGCCTCGACTCGAGCATCATAGTAGGTACGATTGGCATCGAGGAACGACTGCTCGACCGCGTAGCCCTGGAGATACCAGATCGAATTCGCAATCTGAAACCGCACCCGCGGGTCGAGCTCGCGCAGCAGCGTGATCAGGCTGCGATACGACTCATTCACCTCGGTGACACTCATGGCATCCAGCTCGAGCGTCGCGCGCATGGCATCCTCGGTCGTGCCGGCGGCGCCGTTGTACGCCATGCCGAGCGCCATCGCCACCGACAGCGGTGAAACGAACAGGTTCTCGAGCGTATCCCGGGTATCCGCCGTCACCTGCTTCAACAGCTTGATGGCAAAGCGGTTATCGGCGTCGATGATCTGCTGCTCGCCGGTCGTAAGGGCGCGCGGCAGTGCGGTAATCCTGGGTGGGGGACCAACGGGCTCGTTACACGCCACGGCGAGCAACGCGAAGGGAATCGGGAGCAGACGCAGTAGTCTCATGACGGTCTCCTTGTCTCAATATCAATACCCACCCGGCGGAGCACTCCGTCACTGTGGCGTTCCCGCCACGCGATCTATGCCCCCCCCGGGGCCCCTAGGGTGGGCGTAGTGCTGGTGAGTCGCCTGTTATATGTTGCCGCCCGTGCTCATCCAGATCGCAGCCTTCGCTTACGCCATCCTCAGCCGGCTGGCCTACGTGCTCTACGTCGGGATTACGCTCAACCGTGAAAACCGCGAGGCGAGCGAGTTTCGCCGGTTCCGGCGCGTCGCATCGATCGTGATGAACAACGACGCCGCCGCCTTCATCCTGCTGTGCGTGCTCACGCGAAACACACTTGCGCTGCCCGTCTCCACAACCGTCTCAGTCATCATTGGTGCCGCGCTCGCCGTCGTGGGCAGCGGCACCAAGCTCTGGGCCGCTCGCACGCTCGGCAGCGACGCGTACTTCTGGCACAACTTCTTTGATCCCGCAAACGCGCGCGGACCCGTCGCGACCGGTCCGTACCGGTACGTCTCGAATCCGATGTATACCATCGGCTATCTCCAGACGTACGGCCTCGCGCTGATCACCCGCTCGCTGCCCGGAATGATCGCCGCCGGCTTCGCCCATGCGGCGATCATCGCGTTCTATCGCATCGTCGAGAAGCCGCACTTCGAGCAGCTGCACCGCTGACGGTTACAGCGTTTTCAGAAACACCAGCAGCGCCGCTCGATCGGCCGCCGGCAGCGTGCGGAACAGATCGCGCGAGCGGGTCGCCTCGCCTCCGTGGAAATCGATCGCCTGCTCAGGAGTTGCGGCTCGCCCGTCATGCAGGAAATGGGTCGAGAAGCGGAGACCCATCAGCGGCTCTGTGCGGAACTCACTCGGCGTCGCGAGGCCAAAGCAGATGTCAGCGAGCTTCTCGCCCATGTCGTGCAGGAGCAAATCCGAATAAGCCGCGACCTCCTGGTGACTCAGCGCCGCGATCGGGTTATCGCCCGTCCGCAACACAGGGATATGACAACCGGCGCATCCGACCTGAGTGAACACATCCCGCCCGTGCTTCGCTTCGCCCGACTGCTTGAGCGGTGGCGGTGGCGCGAGGAAGCGGACAAAGGCGTCCGTGAGCTGGAGACTGTGGGCAGTCAACTCAGGGTCGGGGGCCGGATCCGTACCGGGAGGCAACGGGCGCCCGGTGACGGTGCCCTCCACCGGCACCGATGGATTGGTGATGCCGATCTCGACCTGGAAGGCGCCATCGTTGAACTCGCGGAGCGTGGGGACGAACGCTTTGCGCCCAAAGCGGCCGATCCGCCCGTCAACGAAGCGATTGGGACGGCCCATGATGCCGTCGCCATTCTTATCGTCCGGATCAGCGTATGACAGGATGACGGAGTCGGGGACGGCGTCGAGCAGTCCGAAGCCGAAGATATCCGGTGTGGTCCGGGCCGCGACGGTAGTGACGCCCGGCGGCAGCGGTTCGCGGTCGATGCCGAGCGCCGCATGGAGCGCGGCGGTCACGCTATCCTGAAAGACCGGGCCGCCCACAGCGGCGAGCTGGTCGCACACGAACCCGGGACGATCCGGATGGAACACCGCAGCATGTCGCTCGACTTCATCGCCGACACCGCCGGCGACGGGGTCCTCATGGCACTCGCCGCACCCACTGGCGTTGAAGAGCGGGCCGAGCCCGGTCGGCGCCGTGAAGGTGCTCTCGAACACCGCGCGACCGCTGTCGAATTGGGCGCGCTGGGCGGCGGTCAGACCTGGCAACGGACCACCGGGCTGGGGGGGGGGCCGCTTGCATGCCGCAGGGGCGGC
>QHUJ01000129.1 GCA_003221895.1 Gemmatimonadota bacterium
AGTCGTATGTGTCACGATTTGGTAACGGAGCTGGGACCGGCCGAAAAACAGATAGCGGAGCCGTACGAGCCTCCGCTACCTGGCATCCGGACGTCAGCCGTGCAACCGGCGCCGGATGTCGACCCAGCACCGCGTGGGGTAGATCACCAACTTGCCGCGTCCGCCGCGTGCTCCACGATTGGCCCAAAGAGCTACAACAGCGCGCTCGCGGCTGCCACTCCGGCGGCGCCGAGTGCCACCCCGGCGATCACGTCGCCGAGATGATGCACGCGCAATGCAACCCGCGAATACGCAATCGCGGCGGCCAATAGTACGAGCGCCGGCGCCGCGAGCGGATGAGCCAGCGAGACCGAACCCGCCACCGCCGTAGCCGCCGCCGCGTGTCCTGAAGGAAAGGAAAAGGGGTCGGGCAGATCCACGAGCGCGAGCGGCCGGCCGTTCGCATCGCACGGCCGCGGGCGGGCGACGGCGCGCTTCAGGATGCGCACCGCGATGTGCGACAGCGTCAACGCGACGAGGACCGCGAGACCCAGCTGCCGCTCACCGACAGCGATCAGTCCGAGGCCCGTGCCGATCGTGACGCGCGCCCCGCCGAGATGGGTTAGCCAGCGCATCAAACCGCCGACTCCACGGGCTGAGCCGCCCGCGTGAAGGCTTGAGTCAGGACGCGACCCTCATACGTAACCGGCACCTCGAGTCCGAACCACCAGAGCACGGTGGGCGGAACGTCGAGCAGGGAGACATGCCGCGTGAGCTGGTGACGCCGGGTGACGTCGGGCCCGGCAAGTATGAGTGGAATGTGATCGTTGGCGGGGTGCGGCTCGGCGTGATCGTGTGGGCTCACGCCTCCACCGCCGTGATCCGCCATGACGATCAGCAGCGAGTGCTCGGTCAAGTCCGCCAGTACTCCGATTGCGGCATCGACCTCCACGGCTGCTGCGCGGTACTGCGGCGACATCCAGCCATGCGCGTGACCAGCCTGATCACAATCGTTGAGATAGACGAAGACCAGCCCCCCCCGTCTTCCTGCCCCAGCGCGACGGTGAGGGCCGAGCGTGCGACCTCGCGGGCCCGCAGTCCCGCCGACCGGTAGCGGCCCAGCCCCGCGGCCTTGGTCAGCGCCCACAGTACCGCGCGCTCCGCGGGCAGCAATTCACTCGCGAGTACCTGGCTGGGAATACCGCCGCGGGTCAGCTCACGCGCGAGCGGCCGTAGCGAAGGCAGCCGTTTCAGGAACGCGAGCCCGGGTTCGATCAGGCCGTGTGTGGCGGGCGCCACGCCCGTGGCGAGCGAGG
Source organism: Gemmatimonadota bacterium (assembly GCA_003221895.1). Lineage (GTDB taxonomy): Bacteria > Gemmatimonadota > Gemmatimonadetes > Gemmatimonadales > GWC2-71-9 > 20CM-2-65-7. The sequence goes on from QHUJ01000129.1 coordinate 1,296, forward strand.
CGAGCGCCGCGACCGTGCGGCTCGGCCGGACGGTACTGGCTCGCAGGGCCGTCGTGTATGTGCGCGACAGCGAATCGAGCGACGGCATGTCCGTCGGGGTGATGGCGTCGGGACGCAGACCGTCCGTGAGCACGAGGACTACGCGGCGCACGGAGCGGCTCCGTCAACCGAGAGTCCCCTCGAGGCAGTGGCGTACTGCTGTAGCAGGTCCAGGTTCTCAGGACCGACGTCTCGCGCCATCGCGACGACGCGTGCCGCCGCGCCGAGCTCGGCCCGCCGCTGCGGTGCGATCACGAGGGAAAGGATTGCCGCGGCGAATCCCGTCGCATCGTCAGGAGCGATCAGCACGCCATTGCGGCCGTTATCGATGCTTTCGCGGAAGCCGCCGGCGTCGGCCGCGATGACCGCCAAACCCGATGCCATCGCCTCGAGCGCAACGAGCCCGCAGGTCTCGGTCCGGGACGGCAGCATGCAGATATCGGCGCTCGCGTATACGTCGGCGAGCCTGCCGCGGTCGAGGAATCCGAGCTGGCGTACCCACGGAAGGTTGGTGAGCAAGCGACGGGTCTCGGGGCCTTCGCCCGCGATGACGAACGTCGCACGCTGCCCGGCACGCTCGTGAGCGGCACGCCAAGCGGTCACGAGCGCCTCCATGTTCTTCTCCGGAGCGAGGCGACCGACGTGCAGGACGATGGCGGTGTCGTCGCCTCCCGCGAGCCAGCGACGCCAGCCGATGCTACGTCGGCCAGGATGAAAATGTTTGGTATCGACGCCGCGCCCCCAGACCACCGGTCGCCCAATGCCGCGGTGCTCCAGCTCGTCGCGCACCGCTTCGCCTGGCGTCTGGGTGAGGACCGCCGGCCGATGGAACCAGCGCAGCCACTTCCAGACCAGGGGCTCGGCAATCCCGGCGCCGTAATGGCGGGCGTACTGCGGGAAATTCGTATGATACGACGTGACGAGCGGCACGTGGTGCTTGACCGCGTAGCGCCGACCGGTCAGGCCGAGAGGGCCCTCGGTGGCGACGTGGACGACGTCCGGCTCGAAGGCGTCGAGAAAGCTCGCCACGGTTCCGAACCGCGGCATGGAGAGGCGAATCGCCGGATACGGTGGAAACGGCGCCGACGGAACCCGCAGCTCTCCGGTGGGGGACTCGGTGGCTTTTCCGTTTGCGGGATACCGCGGTGCCACAACGACGACTTCGTGACCGAAGGCACGGAGCACATGAACGATCCGCGCGACCACCGTCGTGACGCCGTTCACCTGCGGCGTGTACGTGTCTGAAACGAGCGCTATACGCACGAGCTAACGATGCCGCGGCACCGTCAATGGCCCGTGACGCCAGCGTTACGGCTGTGTAACGACGGGGAATGTCAGCAGAATCGCGGTACCGCGACCCAATTCACTCTCTGCCGCAACCCTTCCACCGTGCGCTTCGACGAGATGTTTCACAATGGCGAGGCCGAGACCGGTGCCGCCTTCCTGACGCGAGCGGCCCGGATCGACGCGATAAAACCGCTCGAAAATGCGCGGCAGGTGCTCGGCGGGAATGCCCGTGCCGGTATCGCTGACCCGCACGACGACGTCGCCGTCCGCCTGAGCGGCGAGCACACGCACGCGGCCCCCCCGTGACGTGTGGCGCAGCGCGTTATCGAACAGGTTGGTGAAGATCTGGCGCAACGCTTCGGGGTCGACGGCGATTGTCCCGGCGGAATCGGTCACCGCCGTCTCGAAGTGCACGCCACGTTGGGCGGCCCGCTCCACGAAGGGACTCCACGCATCCCGCGCGGCCGGTTCGACCGCAACAGGCTCGGGCTCCGGCTGCCAGCCACCCGATTCGATGCGCGAGAGATCCAGCAGGTCGTCCACCAATCGCTGCATGCGATGGGCATGATCGACGATGATCTCGGCGAAGCGTCCGGCCTCCGAATCCTCGGCCGCTTCGGAGGCCAGCGTTTCCGCATATCCGGCGATGGCCGTGAGCGGCGTCTTGAGCTCGTGCGACACATTCGCGACGAAGTCGCGGCGAATCGTTTCGAGCCGGCGCAGGTGCGTCACGTCGCTCAGCACGAGCAGCGTGCCGCCCCCTTCGAGCGGGCGCGCGGAAATCACGACCGTGCTGCCGCCGAGCTCCAGCTCGCGATGCTCGACGACCGCACGGGCCAGCACCTCCTTCATCAACGTCCGATGCGGCCGGTCGTGAAACAGCTCGGCGAGGGGCGGGAGCGGCTCCGTCGGTCCGTATCCCAGCAGGCGCCGCGCCGCTGAGTTCGTCGATACGACGACCCCGCGTTGATCCGCGGCCAGCACCCCATCCGAGAGCGACTCGAGCAGCGTCTGCGATTCTTCGCGCTCGCGCCGCAGCTCGTCGAAGCGACGCTCCAGCTCGTGGTGCATGGCCCGCAACGCGTCGACCTGATACGCCAGCTCCGGGACGTGGACGTCGGGAAATTCCGTGGCGCGGCCGGCGGCGATGTCGCGAGCGGCCGACGCAATCCGCAGCAGCGGCCGGGCCAGGACGCGGGCGAGCAGCCAGGCCACCAGCGCGGCGGCGAGGAGCAGCAGGAGTCCGGCCAGCGCGATCGCCCGCTGAACCGAGTGGACCAGCACGTCCACGGTCACGAGCGTGGTGGAGACGCGCACCACCGCGAGTCCGGGAGGACCGTCGCGCACCGCCACGTACAGCTGCGGCTCGTTCGTCGATGCGCTCAGCCGCTGATTGACGCCGACGCTCGCGCCTGAATCGAGCACCTGGCGGACCTCAGGCCGGCCGCGGTGGTTCTCGAGGTGCGCCAGCGACGCGCGATCGAACTCGGTGTCGCCGCGTACATGCCCTTCGGCATCGATCAAGGTGACGCGGCGTCCCAGCCGCGTGCCGGCCAGGGCGGCGAACTCGGGCCATTGCGCGGAGTCGCGGGGCGCCAGCGCCGCCACCAGCCGCGCCTCTCGCTCGAGCTCCCGGGCGACTTCGGCCTCGAGGTGGCGACGCAACAGCGCATCGGCGGCAACGATCGAGGCGACAACCGCGGCAGCAACGAGCAGGGCAATGCTCGCGAACAACCGCGTGGAGAGCTTCACGTTCGGCGGCGGCGGGAGTTGGGCTGGCGCACTGCGCTTGGCGCGGATCGAAGAGCGGCCGGTTCGCGGAAGCGGTAGCCGACGGCGCGCACGGTCTCGATCCAGTCGCCGGCGGCGCCGAGCTTGGCGCGCAGCCGCTGCACGTGCATGTCGACGGTCCGCGTCTGGATGTCGGGCTGCGCCTGCCACACCGATTCGAGCAGCTGCGTCCGGCTCTGCACCCGGTCGCGCCGCTCGATGAGACGCTCCAGCAGCTTGAACTCGGTCGCGGTGAGCTCGACTTCCTGGTCCAGCACTTTGACCCGATGCGCGGCCCGGTCGAGCGCGATCGGGCCCGCCGTCAGCCGATTGCCGCCGGCGACCGCGGGGGCCGCGAGCCTCCGGAGGATCGCGCCGACACGCAGCACGAGCTCCTTCGGGGAGAACGGCTTGGCGAGATAATCGTCGGCGCCGAGTGTGAGTCCCTTGATGCGGTCGGGTTCTTCCTTGCGGGCGGTGAGCAGCAGCACACCGATGTCGCGCGTCTCCTCGCGCCGGCGCAGCTCGGTGAGGACTTCGTATCCGGAGTGGCCCGGGAGCATCAGATCGAGGACGACGAGATCGGGACGCTCCTCGCGCGCGGCGCGCAGGGCGTCGGCGCCGGTGCCCGCGGTGGTTACGCGATAACCCTCTTTTGCGAGATGGTAGGCGACGAGCGCGGTGATGTCGGCCTCGTCATCCACAACCAGAATGCGGGGCGCTTCTCCCGCCGCGCCTCCGCCGTCAGGTCGCATCCATGAGCGCTGGACGCGCGCGGGTGTCGAGGCGTGCGCGCGAACGCGCCCGGGCCGCGGCGCGGTCGCGCTGCGCCGCCGGATCGCCGCGGACCGCGTCGAGCGCCGCGCACGCCAGCCGTTCATGGTGCGCCGCCAGCGGCGCGAGCGTGTACAGCACGTGCGGCACCACCGTGAACGCGCGCACGATCCGCAGGTTCTGCAGCGTCTCGATGGCGGCGCTCACGATCGGCTCGGGTAACTCGAGAATCGCCGCGAGGTCCGGAACGGAGAGTGGAACCCGCGAAACGCTGTTCAAAATCCGCAGGTGTGTCGGTTCGTTCAACGTCGCCAGCAAGTCCCCGACTAGGCGCGGCCTCACACGGTCTCCTTTGGCTGCAGCGTCGCCACGTCGCGCCAAGGAACGCGCGTGGTGGCGGTGAAAGTATCCTTTCTGGCGAGGCATCGGGATTCTTCTCGGTTACGGGAATGTAACGGGTTTGTGACAAAGAATCGTGCTCACGAGCGCGGGCGGGCAGAGGTAAATTTATGGTCCCAATGCCTGCTTCCCCAGTTCGTCTCGCCGCGATCGACATCGGGACGAACTCGCTCCGCCTGATCGTCGCCGAGGCCGAGGCCGATGGCCGCTATCGCGTGCTCGATGAAGAGCGCGAGATGACGCGATTGGGCCACGGCCTGTTTGCCCGCGGCCGGCTGGCCAGCGAGCCGATGGAGCGCTCCCTCGCGGCGCTCATCAAGATGAAAGTCATCGCCGACGGGTTTCTGGTCGCCGAGCTGCGCGCGGTCGCGACCAGCGCGGTGCGAGAAGCCTCCAACGGCCGCGCGTTCTGCCAGGAAGTGCGGCGGCGCTGCGGGCTGCGCGTGGAGATCATCTCGGGCGAGGAAGAAGCGCAGTTCGTGCTGCGCAGTGCATTGCGTCATTTCGATCTCGCCGGACGGTCGGCGGCGATCGTCGATATCGGCGGCGGCAGCATGGAAGTCACGCTCACCGCGGGCGCCGTTGTCGATGAAGTCCTCACCCTGCCGCTCGGCGCCGTGCGGCTGACCGAGCGCTTCGACACGGCAGGCACGCTGTCACCCAGTCACTGGCGCAAGCTGCGTCGCGGCATCGACCGCGTGCTCGACGACAAGCTGCGCAAGCCGCCCTTCCATCCCGAGATCATGATCGGGAGCGGGGGCACGTTCACCAATCTGGCGGAGATGGCGCAGCTGGAGCGGGAACCGGCGGCGCGTCCCGTTCAGGGATACGCGCTGACGCGGGCCGAAGTCGTTCACCTGTTACACCGGCTGCGCGCCACGCCGCTCGCGGAGCGCCGCGAGATTCCGGGACTCAACCCCCGCCGCGCGGACATCATCGTCGCCGGCACTGCCGCGGTCGCGCGCCTCGCGAAGCGCCTGGACACGCAGCAGATCGTCGTGAACAACGGCGGGCTGCGCGATGGCCTGCTGCTGGCGATGATCGCGGACCGCTTCCCCAAGGACGCGGGCGAGTCCGCGCGCCCGCTCAAGCGGCTCGATTCGGCCCGTGCGTTCGCCCGGCAGTGCCGCTCGAACGAGCGGCATTGCGAGCAGGTCGCCCGTCTGGCGATACAGCTGTTCGACGGCCTGGCGCAGCGCTTCAATCTTCCCGCCGCTGCGCGGGAGCTGCTGGAGGCCGCGGCGCTGCTGCACGACATCGGGTACGTGATCAATCACGCCAAGCACCACAAGCACGCATATCATCTCATTCTCAACGGCGACCTGCAGGGCTACACGCCGCGCGAGCTCGAGATCGTCGCGTGCGTCGCGCGGTATCATCGTAAAGCGTTCCCCTCCAAGCGCCACTCGGCCTACGCGCGCCTGGAGAGCACGGACCGGCGACTGGTGCGCGAGCTCGCGGGAATCCTGCGGGTCGCCGATGGGCTCGATCGGACCCATACGCAGCGCATCACCGCCGTGACATGCGCGACGCATCGCGGGTTTGTGGAATTGACATTGCAGGCAAAGACCGATCCGCGCGTGGAGATTTGGGAGGCGGAGCGGAAAGCGGGTCTCTTCGTGCGCGCGTTCGGCCTGGAGCCGCGCTTCGCGTGGGTGCGGGGCGCCGAGCGGCGGCAGCCGCGTCTCCGCCTCGCCGCCGCGAGCTGATCATGCCGTCCCATTACCAGCCGGCGTTTCCGCCCGATCATTATCTCAACCGCGAGCTGAGCTGGCTCGAGTTCAACGCGCGCGTGCTCGAGGAGGCGGCGGACAGCACGAATCCGCAGCTCGAGCGTCTCAAGTTCGCCGCGATCTTCAGTGCGAATCTCGACGAGTTCTTCGAGGTCCGGGTCGCCGGTCTGCAGCAGCAGCTGTACGCGGGCATCGAGCCGCAGGACTACGGCGCCGACGGCCTCGATCCGGCGCAGCAGCTGGCGCAGATCGCGACCCGCGTGCACGCGCTGGTCGCCGAGCAGCATCGGCTGCTGGACACCGAGATCGTGCCGGGCCTCGCGGCAGCGGGGATCGAGCGCGTGGGGTTCGATCAGCTGAATCCCGCGGAGCGCGAGTACCTCGACAAGCTGTTCGCGCGCGAGATCTATCCGGTGCTTACGCCGCTCGCGATCGATCCCGGCCATCCATTCCCGCACGTGCACAACAAGAGCCTCAACATCGTCCTGCTGGTGGAAAACGCGGAGTCGGGCCAGCAACTGTTCGCCGTCGTGCAGGTGCCGGCGCTGCTGGATCGGGTCGTGGCGCTCCCGGGCGACGACACCACCGAGCGGCTGCGGTTCGTGCTGCTCGAAGAGATCATCGCCGCGCACCTCGGCGATCTGTTCGGCGGCTTCCGCGTGCTGGCGCACACCGTCTTTCGCGTCACGCGCAACACCGACCTCGTGATCAATGAGGACGAGGCCGAGGATCTCCTGCAAACGATCGAAGAGACGCTGCGCCAGCGGATTCTGGGCGAGGCGGTGCGCCTCGAGATTCTCGCGTCGGGAGATGAGCGCTTCGCGCAGATGCTGATGGGCGCGCTCGATCTGCGCGAAAACGACGTGTATCGCGTGAACGGACCGGTGGATCTGACGGCGCTCATGGCGCTGCATCGAGGCGAGGGGTTCAAGGCGCTGCGCGACGAAGCGCTGGTTCCGCGCCCCTCGCCGGCGTTTGCGAGCGGCGACAATCCGTTCGACATCATCCGCGCGCAGGATGTGCTGGTCCATCACCCGTACGAATCGTTCGGCGCCGTGGTCGACTTCATCGATCGCGCGGCGGATGATCCGCAGGTGCTGGCCATCAAGCAGACGTTGTATCGGACCAGCGGCGCGAGTCCCATCGTCTCCGCGCTGGCCCGCGCCGCGCAAAACGGCAAGCAGGTGACCGCCCTGGTGGAGCTGAAGGCTCGCTACGACGAGGAAAACAACATCGTCTGGGCGCGCGAGCTCGAGCAGGCCGGCGTCCACGTCGTGTACGGGATCGTCGGCTTGAAAACACACTGTAAGGCGGCGCTCGTGGTACGGCGGGAGCGCGGCGGTCTGCAACGCTACGTGCATCTCTCGACCGGCAACTACAACCCGACGACGGCGCGCGTCTATACCGATGTGGGGCTGTTCACCGCCGACCCCGCGTTCGGTGAGGACGTCAGCGAAATGTTCAACCTGCTGACCGGCTACTCCCAGTCGCGGCGCTGGCGCAAGCTCCTGGTTGCGCCGGTCGAGCTGCGCGAGCGCGTCATCGCGCTCATCGACCGGGAACGCCGCCACGCCGAGGCGGGACGCCCGGCGCGCATCATCGTGAAGATGAACGCGCTGGTCGAAGTGTCGGTCATCGATGCGCTGTATCGCGCCTCGCAGGCCGGCGTGGAAATCGACCTCATCATTCGGGGCATCTGCTGCCTGCGCGCGGGACTCCCCGGCGTCTCCGAGCGCATCCGCGTGATCAGCATCGTCGACCGGTTTTTGGAGCACAGCCGCGTGTTCTACTTCAGCAATGGCGGCAGTCCCGAGGTCTTCCTGGCGAGCGCCGACTGGATGCCGCGCAACTTCGTGCGGCGTATCGAGGTCATGTTTCCCGTCGAGCAGGCGCAGCCCAAGGCGCGGATCGTCGACCGCATCCTGCCGACGATTCTCGGCGACAATGTCAAGGCGCGGCTCCAGAACCCCGATGGGACTTACCGCCGGGCCAGGCCGGCGGAAGGACAGGCGACGATCCGATCACAGACCGTGCTCCACAGCCTGGCGCGTGGGTCCGCCCACGTGGTGGATCATGCCGGTCATCGCTTGTTCGTACCGGTGTTGCGTCGCAACGGGAAGAAAGGAAAAGGGGAAGCACGCCGGGGCGCGGCGCCGCGCGTGCGGCGCGGCGCTAAGGGCGCGGCGGGGCGGAAGGTGCCTGACGAGGGTTCCAGTTAGCGGCGCCGCGCGACTCGCGCCTGGCGGGGAGCCGATGCGGTTTCGGTTGCCGCGCCGTGGGGCTGATCTGTCGGGCCGCTGCGGCCACCTCCTTCTCGATCTCCATTCCAGCCCTCGACCAATCCTCCTGCACGGACGTCAATAAGCCGGCTACCTCGGCTTCCAGCAGACTCATGGCCGCCGTCACGCCCGTCTCGTGATCGGTCTGAGACGCTCGCTGCAGCTCGGCTTGCAGCTCGTGCGCGTCGGTCAACGCTCCAAACAGGTTCTGGAGCTGCTTCAACCGGTCAAGCAGCCGCATGCCCTGCGCGAGATCCTTTTCTACCGGCTCGAGCAGGTAGCGCAGCCGCTTCGCCGCGATCCGCGTCGCGTGCAGATCCGTCGCGCTGGTTACGGTCGCACTCTCGAGTCGTTTGCGCAGATCCATCGCGTACCTGACCAGCGTCGCCGCCGCGATCGTTCGAAACCGGGGGAACGGCGCCCCGGAATCGGCCGGCAGATCGGTGAGGGCGTGTCTGACTTTGCGCTCGAGCTTGGCAAAGCGCCGCTGCAGTTTCAGATGCGTGTGGATGCGCGCCCGCCGGCGACGCGCACGCAGGCGTGAACGCAGTGGGCCAAGCGCGGCGCGCTGCGACGGAGTGAACTGCGCCGAGTGGTCCAGGAACCACGCGATCTGTGCCTCGGCGTCGCGCACGGCATTCGTGTCGCGTACCAGTTTGCGCAGCCGGCGCCGGTACTTTTTCGAAACGCCCGCCCGCAGGGTGGGATACGCGCGCAGCGTCACACGGAGGCGCCGTACCGCGACGCGAAAGTCGTGCAGGGCCTCGGCGTCGCTGCGATCGGTGAGCCGGGACCCCGCCGCTGCCGCGGCATCGAGTTGGTGCCGCGCCAGCAAACCCGTGGCTTCGGCCGCGGGACGATTGAGGAGATCAGCAGGGAAGTCGGTCATTATCCCAGGGCTCGCAGCTGACTGGGTCGCAACGCCCACTCCATCATGGCTTCACCCGCATCAATCCGCTCGCCGAGGGTCAGTAGGCACGCGCCGCCTTTTCCGAGCTCGAAAAACGACTGCTCGATGCCTGCCGTGAGCCAGCTGATGATGGTGCCGAGCGACGGCTCGTGCCCGACGACCGCGACCACCTTCCGCGCCGCCTGGGTACGCAGCCACTCAGCGAACGCCGGCGGATGCTGGCCGGGTGCCAGCGAGTCGACGGATAGGGGCTCGGGTTTCTCGTACACCTTCGCGAGGATTGCCGCGGTCTGCATCGCGCGGGTCAGGGGGCTGCTGGCCAGGACGTCGAGCTTTGGGACGAGCGACTGCAGTCCCTTGGCCGCCTCTTTCATCTTCTTCTTACCATCGTCGGTGAGCGGGCGCAGGTCATCGTCGCGTGGCACCCACGTCTCGGGCTCTTCTGCGATGGCGTGCCGCACGATGAGCAGTTCCATGGGGCGGAAAGTGGCGCGGGATGCGGCGGTTTGGCAACTTTGTGCCCACTATGATTCTGCTCTCAGCGATCTTGCTCGCGTTCCAAAATCCAACCAACGCCCCTCAGCCAGACACGGCGCACATCGTCATCGTCGCCACGACCGATGTTCACGGCCGGGTGCTTGGTTGGGACTACGTCAAAGACGCGGCCGCGCCGGGCGGGCTGTCGCGCGCCGCCACCGCGCTCGAAACGCTGCGCGCCCGCTATCCGACCAACCTGGTGCTGGTGGATGCGGGCGATCTCCTTCAAGGCAATCCGTTCGCCGCGTACTTCGGCCGGTACGACAAGCGCCAGCCGCAGCCGATCGTCGATGCCCTGAACGCGCTGCAATACGATGTCGTGACGCCCGGGAACCACGATTTCGACTTCGGGGTGGATTTCCTGCGCGGCGCGGCCAAACAGGCCACGTATCGCTATGTCTCGGCGAATGTCGAAGACTCGACAGGTGCGCCGTTCTTTCCGCAGACGGTGGTCGTCGCGCGCGGGCCGGTGAAGGTCGGCATCACCGGGTTCACGACGCCCGGCGTGATGTTATGGGACAAGGCCCAGCTGGCCGGACGCGCGCGGGTGCGCCGCATCGCGGGAGCCGCCCCGATGGCCCTCGCCCGGCTCGATGGGGAGGGCGCCGATCTCAAGATCGTGTTGATCCACAGCGGCTTTGGCGAATCGACCTACGATACCACGGGCGTCGGACCGGAAAACGACGCAGCGGTGCTTGCCACGGTAAACCCCAAACCGGACGTCGTGATCGTCGGCCACACGCACCGCGAAATTCGCGACACGGTGATCAACGGTGTTCACTTCGTCCAGCCGAAGAATTGGGTGCAGAGCCTGGCGGTCGTGCACGTCTCGCTGAGCAAGGATCCGGCAGCGGGGGGAGGAGGCAGGTGGCGTGTGACCAATGTCCATGCCGATCTGATTCCGCTCGCGGCGATGGCCGAGCTGACGCGCTTTACGCGGCGGATCGATGCGGCGCACCAGGCGGCGCGCCTGTGGGCCGGAACGCCGCTGGGCACCGCGGGCCCGGGCTTCGACGCGCACTACGCGCGCGTGCAGGACACACCGCTGCTCGACTTCATCAATGACGTGCAGCGGCGCAAAGCCGGTGCGCAGCTGTCGGCCGCCGCGGTCTTCGACGTGCAACCCGGTCTGCCGGAAGGCGAAATTCATCAGCGCGAGCTCTCGGGGATTTACCCGTACGAGAACACGCTGCGCGCCGTGAAGATTTCGGGCCAGCAGCTGCGCGACTACCTCGAGCAGTCGGCGCGCTATTTCCGGACCTACGAGCCGGGCGGGCCGGGCGGGCCGGGCGGACCGATCATCAACGACAGCTTCCCACCGTACAACTACGACGTCGTGAGCGGCGTCGTCTACAACATCGACCTCTCGCGGCCGGTGGGGCAGCGCATCCGCGGCCTCGCCTATGAAGGCAAAATCGTGCAGCCGTCCGACAGCTTCACGCTGGCGCTGAACAGCTACCGCCAGTCGGGCGGCGGCGGCTACACCATGGTGTCGAGCGCGCGCGTCGTGTACGACCACGGCGAGGACATTCGTGAGCTGCTGGTCGACGAGGTGCGCCGCGTCCGCACGCTGCAGGCGGCGAGCTACTTCCATCCCAGCTGGGCGATCATCCCGGACCAGGCGCGCGCGGCGGCGCGAGCCACGGTTGCGCCGGCAGTCGTGGCAGTGAGCGTGCCGGACAGCACGGTGCTCCGGGTGCTCGCGCTGAGTGACCTGCACGGCCAACTCGAGCCGCGCACGTGGGATTGGTCGGGCGACCGAACCGTGGGCGGCGTCGCGGCACTCAAGCCGTGGCTCGACAGTCTGTCACGGGCCTGCGGCTGCACCAGCGTGCGTCTCGATGCCGGCGATGAGATGCAGGGAACCGCACTTTCCAATGCGACTTTCGGGCGCACCACGATCGACGCGCTGAACACGCTGGGTATCGACGCCGCCGCCATCGGCAATCATGAGTTCGATTGGTCGGTGGATACGATGCGGGCGCGATTCCGTGAAGCCAAGTACCCGTTCGTCTCCGCCAACATCACCAATACCGCGGGCGACGCGCGGCCCGAGTGGGCGACGCCGTGGACGCTGATCACGAAATACGGTCTGCGGATCGCGGTCATCGGGTTGACGACCTCCGAAACGCCGACGAGCACCGCGGCGCGCAACATCCGCGGCCTGGCGTTCGGCAACGGCGCGCAGGCGATCAAGCGGTACCTGCCCGCGGCGCGCGCGGCATCCGACTTCGTCATCCTGGTGGCGCATGCCGGCGCGGTGTGCGATTCGGGCGCAATGGCGGAGACGGGAGCGAGCTGCCATGGCGAAATCTTCGATGTCGCGCGACAGCTCGACTCGGGTTCGGTGGATCTCATCGTCGCCGGCCACACACACCAGCGCATCAACACGGTCGTGAATGGGATTCCCATCGTCGAGGCGCAGTCGAGCGGCCGCTCGATCGGGGTGGTGGACTTCGTGCGTACCAGGGGGGTCGGCGGCACACGCCGGAACGTGCGGGTGCAGCTGGTCACACCTTACGCCGATCAGGTACGTCCCGACGGGGCGATGACGGAGACGCTCGATCGCCAACAGCAGGCCGTTCGCGCGATCACCGAGCGTCCCGTGGGGCGTCTCAAGTTCCCGCTGAAGCGCGAAGGGGACGAGTACGGACTGGGGCGGCTCATCGCCGACGCACAACGCAGTGCGGGCCGCGGCGACGTGGCGATCATGAACAACGGCGGCATTCGATCCGACCTGCCGGCCGGCACGGTGACCTGGGGGAACGCGTATCAGGTGCAGCCATTTCAAAACCGGTTGCAGCGTCTGACGGTAAAGGGCGCCGTCCTGATGGACGCGCTGGAGCACTGCGTCGCGGGACGCGATCACCTGCCCGATTGCCACATCGCGGGCGTGGAGGTCTGGTACGAGGGCCGGAAGGAGCCGGGGAAGCGCATCACGCGCACGCGGTTCCCCAACGGCAAGAGCGTCGAGAAGGATGCGACGTATACGCTTGTCGTCAGCGACTTCATGGCGACCGGCGGCTCAGGATTCGGAATGCTGAGCTCATCCCCCAGAGAGGACATCGATGTCGTCGATCTCGATGCCCTGATCCGCTATTTGGGCGTGCTGCCTGCTCCGGCGGAGGCGCCGGTCGAAGAGCGGTTCCATCGTACGGACAAGCCCGGACCCGCCCGCTGATGCGGGTGTTCATCAACGACAAGGCGGTCGATGTCCCCCGCGGCGCCCGTGTGCGCGACGCGGTCGCACAGGCGGACGACGGGCTCGCGCGCCTGCTCGACAATGCCGCGTACGTCACCGATGCCGCCGGCCGGCCGGTCGACGCGGGCGACGCGATCGGCGAAGCGGGCGCGGTCTTCCGCGTCGTCGTATCCGCGAAGCGGGAAGGGAAGCCGCGGCTCACCAAGGACACGCTGCGCCGCTGGCCCAAGGCCGAGCTGCATGTCCACCTCGATGGCGCGCTGCGGCCCGCCACGATGCTCGAGCTGGCGCGCCAGCAGGGAATCCGCCTCCCGGCTGATACACCGGAGGCGCTGGCCAAGGCGATGCTGGTGCGCGACGCCAAGAACCTCGAGGAGTACCTCGAGAAGTATCAGATCACATTGTCGGTTCTCCAGACGGCCGCCGCACTCGAGCGCGTCGCCTACGAATTCGTGATCGACAAGGCCGCCGAGAACGTCCGCTACGTCGAGGTGCGGTACTCGCCGCTGCTGCATCGTCCCGCGCTCACGCTCGCCGAGGCTATCGAGGCGCCGCTCGCCGGAGTACGGAGAGCGATGACGGAGACGGGGACCAAGGTCGGGCTGATTGTCTGCGCCATGCGCACCAGGCCGCCCGCCGAATCGCTGGAGCTCGCGCGGGTGGCTGCGGAGTATCGAGCGGCCGGCGTCACGGCATTCGACCTTGCCGGCGCGGAGCGGGGGCATCCGGCCAGCGCGCACCGCACGGCATTCGAGTATGCGGCCGCGCACGGCATGGCCTGTACGTGTCACGCCGGGGAGGGCGACGGGCCTCATTCCATTGATCAGGCCCTGCACGACGTGGGGGCGCAGCGCATCGGCCACGGCACGCGCCTCGCCGAGGACCCGGCGCTGCTCGAGGAAGTCGTGGCGCGCAAAATTCCGCTCGAGATGTGTCTCACGAGCAACGTGCACACGCACGTGGTCCCATCGGTGGCGGAGCATCCCTTTAAGCGCTATTTCCAGCAGGGCGTCGTGGTCACGCTGAACACCGACGGACCGCTGACCGACGGGATCAGCCTGACCGATGAGTATTTCCTGGCGCATGCCGTATTGGGCCTCTCGCCCGACGAGCTGCAGCGCGTGGTGTTGAACGCCTGCGAGAGTGCGTTTCTGCCGGAGTACGAGAAAGTCGCACTGGTGTCCCGCGTGCAGAGCGAGCTCGACGAACTAGGGGGGAGGGGAACTCCGTGACCTCATGGCGCCGGTTCATCTGGGCGTTCGCGGCAACCTTCATCTGCGTAGGGATCGTGTTTACCCTGCCGCGCTACATGAACCGGGCGATCGGTGCGACAATCCACGCGTTCACCCAGGACACTACACACGACACCACCAAGGCTCAGGTGGCGGAGCCGGCAGCGCCGGTGGTCGCGACACCCCGTTCACTCGGCGCCCGACTCACAGGAGTCTTCGGTCTCATTCTGATCCTGGGCATCGGTGTCGCGTTCTCGCGTAACCGGCGCGCGATCAGCCGGCGGGTCGTCGCGTGGGGTGTCGGCCTGCAGCTCCTCTTCGCGATCTTTGTGCTCCGCGTGCCCATCGGGCAGACGATCTTCCGCTGGCTTGGTGCCACGGTGACAAAGATTCTCGGCTTCTCCTATGCCGGCTCTGAATTCGTGTTCGGGGAGATCGGCAAGCAGCATTCGAGTCTCGGCGTCGTGTTCGCGTTTCAGATCATGCCGGCGATCATCTTTGTTTCCGCGCTGTTCGCCATCATGTACTACCTCGGCATCATGCAGATCGTCGTGAAGGCATTTGCCGTGGTGATGAACAAGATCTTGGGCGCGAGCGGTGCGGAGAGCCTCAACGTCGCAGCCTCGATCTTCATGGGACAGACCGAAGCCCCGCTGACGATTCGCCCCTTCCTGCCGCGCATGACGCGCTCCGAGCTCATGACCGTGATGACGGCCGGGATGGCGCATGTGTCCGGCTCGATCATGGCCGCGTACATCGCGTTCGGAATCGAGGCGCGGCACCTGCTCACGGCGGTGATCATGACTGCACCGGGCACGATCATGATGGCCAAGATCCTCGAGCCCGAGACCGAGGTGCCCGAAACACTGGGCGGCGTCAAAGTCGATATTCCTCGGACCGATGTGAATGTGCTCGACGCCGCGGCGCGCGGGACGAGCGAGGGCCTGTACCTGATGCTCAACGTGATCGCGATGCTGATTTCGTTCATCGCGCTCATCGCGCTCGTCAACGGCGCGTTCGGCTGGATCCACGGGTTCGCGCCCTGGTTTCCGGAAACGCTGCAAACGGTGTTGGGCTGGATCTTCCGCCCCATCGCGTGGGTCATGGGTGTCCCATGGCATGACAGTGGGGTCGTCGGCTCGCTGCTCGGCGAACGCATGGTGATCAACGAATTCATTGCGTACGCCCACCTCGGCCCGCTGAAAGGGACTCTGGACCCGGTGTCGTTCACGATCGCCACGTTCGCCTTGTGCGGCTTCGCGAATCTGAGCTCCATCGGAATTCAGATCGGCGGCATCGGCGCGCTCGCGCCGGACCGCAAGCACGATCTCGCGCGCCTCGGCTTCCGCGCGATGATCGCGGGCACGCTGGCCAACTTCCTGTCGGCCACACTGGCTGGAATCCTGCTGTGATGGTGAAGGGAAAGGAGACCGGCGGGACGGGCTGGACTGGCAAGACGGGCGGTGTTGGTGAAGCAACGGAAGTCGTCAGGAAGCGGCTCGGCACCCTGAAGCCGCGCGTCGCAATCGTCCTGGGTTCCGGATTGGGGTTTCTCGCCGATGAGGTAGTCGATCCGATCCGGATCGCGTATAGCGCGATCCCCGGTTTTCCCGAGCCGGGTGTGGCAGGACATAAAGGCGAGCTGGTTGCCGGAAAGCTCGAAGGCGTCCCGGTCATCGTGCAGGCCGGACGCTTTCATCTTTATGAGGGGCACTCCGCCGCGACCGCCGGGCTCCCAGCACGCGTGTTCGGCGAGCTCGGCATCGAGATCCTCATTGTCACGAACGCCGCGGGAGGGGTGCGCCGCACCTTCCCGGGTGGCACCCTCATGCTGATCGCGGACCACATCAATCTCATGTGGCGCAACCCGCTGGCTGGACCATCGCAGCCCGGCGAACAGCGGTTTCCCATCATGCACCATTGCTACGACAGCGCCTTGAGACTTCTCGCTCGCACCGTCGCGCGAGACCTGGGCATCGCCCTGGAAGAGGGCGTGTACGTTGCGCTGCTTGGTCCGTCCTACGAGACGCCTACCGAAGTGCGGATGCTCGAGCGCCTGGGGGCAGACGCCGTCGGGATGTCCACCGTGCCCGAGGTGTTGGTAGCCCGGTCGCGCGGGATACGGTGCCTGGGGTTTTCCATCATTACCAACCCGGGTGCCGGTATCACAGGCGAGGCCCTGTCACACGAGGAGGTTCTAGCGGTCAGCGAGCAGGTGGCCCGCCGGCTGTCTGTCTTATTGAAAGGAATACTCGCCCGGCTGATTCTGGGTTGATCCTGACGGTCGTTTGCAACCTTTTTTCAACTCCCTCTGTCATATGGAGCGTTCACCGCCGCGCGCTCGCCGTCAGCGTTCGCGACCGGGGTCACCGTTCAACCTCAGCTCCGGACGCATATGCCGACGATGCTTGCAATGCTTCTCGCTTTGGCGGGCGCTCCGCCGCCTGCTGTTGCCATCGATTCTCCGCCTCCTCCGCTGCCCGCGCCGCAACTGGTGCGCGCGATTCGCCTGACCAGCGGCCAGGCCGTCACCGTCGACGGCGTCCTCCGCGAGTCCCTGTGGCAGACTGCCGATCGCATAACGGGATTCACGCAGCGCGACCCCACCGAGGGTGCCGCGGCCAGCGAGAGCACCGTCGTCTACATCGCGTACGATGACGCGGCGCTGTACATCGGCGCGCGGCTGTACGACGCGCATCCTGATTCAATCGTCGCCCGGCTCGCCCGCCGCGATCAGGGCACGAATTCGGATCGGTTCCAGGTGTTCATCGATCCGTATCACGACAAGCGGAGCGGGTTCTACTTCGGCGTAACGGCCGCCGGCACGCTGCACGATGGTACGCTGTTCAACGACGAGTGGGACGACGACAGCTGGGACGGTGTATGGGAGGCCAAAGTCACCCGTGACGCCACCGGCTGGACGGCGGAGATGCGGATCCCCTACTCCCAGCTGCGGTTCGTCCGACAAAGCCAGTATGTCTGGGGCATCAACTTTCGGCGTGACGTCGCGCGGAAGAACGAGTTCGACTACCTCGTCTACACGCCGAAGAACGGCACCGGATTCGTTTCTCGCTTCCCGGACCTGGTGGGCATCGAGCGCATCGCGCCGCCGCGTCGCATCGAGCTGATGCCCTACGCAACGACCCGGGCGGCATTCACCCCGCATGCGAAGCTTGACCCGTTCAACGACGGCTCGCAGGTCGATCCGGGCTTCGGAGCGGACGCCCGGTTGGGCCTCGGGTCGAACCTGACGCTCACGGTGACGGCGAATCCGGACTTCGGCCAAGTCGAGGTCGACCCCGCGGTGGTCAATCTCAGCGATGTCGAGACACAGTTCAGCGAAAAGCGGCCGTTCTTTGTCGAGGGCTCGTCGATCTTCAATTTCGGGTTTGGCGGCCAGCGCAATTTCTGGGGCTTCAACTGGTCGGGCCCGAACTTCTTCTATAGCCGGCGGATCGGGCGCTCCCTGGGCGCCTCCGCGCCGCCCAACGGGTACGTGGACGCGCCCAGCGGGGCGCACATCCTCGGCGCGGTGAAACTCACCGGCAAGGTCGCCGGCAGCTGGAACGTCGGCGGGGTGACGGCCCTGACCGCGCGTGAGCAAGCCACTGTGGTGGACAGCACGGGCCGGCGTTGGAGTCAGGAGATCGAGCCGCTCGCAGGCTACGGGGTATACCGGGCTCAGAAGGAATTCGACAAGGGCCGGGAAGGGCTCGGGTTCATGACGACCCTCGCTGGGCGCTCGTTCGACGATCAAGCGCTGCGCGATGTGCACAACAGTGGCGCGCTCATGTTCGGTTCGGACGGCTGGGTGTTCCTCGACGGTAAGAAGCGGTGGGTCGCCACCGCCTGGGTCGCCGGTTCGCGGATCGCAGGGTCGCCGACGCAGATCACGGCCGTGCAACGCAGCTCCACACACTACTTCCAGCAGCCGGACAACGAGCACGTCACTGTCGACACGTTGGCGACGTCGCTCTCCGGAGGTGCCGCGCGCGTGACGCTCGCCAAGCAGGGCGGCAACACGTTCGTCAATTCCGCAGTGGGCGTGATCTCGCCGGGATTCGACGTCAACGATCTGGGCTTTCTGTCTCGCACCGGCTACGTCAACATGCATTTCGGCGGCGGCAGGACCTGGACCAAACCCAGCAAGCTGTTCCGCTACGCGGAGGCCGGTGGCGCCGTGTTCCGGAACTACGACTGGGACGGCAACATCATCTGGTCGGGCCTGTTTCAGTTCGGCTACCTGCAGCTGCACAACTATTGGGGCCTGAACTGGAACCTCGCGTACAATCCGTGGACGGTGAGCAATCGGTTGACGCGAGGGGGACCGCTGGCCCTCATCCCTCCGGGATATCAGATCGGGCTCGATGTGAATAGTGACAGTCGCAAACAGCTGACGGTCAGCGGCGGAGGCGGGACGTATTACCGCGCGAGCGCGGATTACGACTGGTACTCGTACGTCAACGTGCAGTTCCTGCCGGTGCCGAATCTCTCGCTCACCGTCGGCCCAAACCTGTCCGGCGGGCACTATCCACGGCAGTACGTCGATGCGATTCCCGACTCGACGGCCACGGCGACCTACGGGACCAGCTATGTGTTCGGCCACCTGCGGCAAACCGAGCTGTCCGCGGGGATCCGGATGAATTGGACCTACAGTCCCACGTTGTCACTGCAGGTCTATGCGCAGCCGCTGATTTCCGCGGGCAAGTACGACGACTTCAAGCGGCTGGCGCGTCCGCGCAGCAACGACTACGAGCCGACGACCGCGCCCTACAATCCGGATTTCAGCTTCAAGTCGCTGCGCGGCAACGCGGTGCTGCGCTGGGAGTATATGCCGGGATCGACACTGTTCTTCGTGTGGACGCAGGCCCGTCAGGCGTCGGACGACACCGGCGAATTCGACTTCGGGTCTTCGATGCAGCGGATGATACGCGCGCCTGCCGCGAACATCTTCATGCTGAAGGTGACGTACTGGTGGAACCCATAACAGACGATAGGACGATCAGCCGATAAGACGATAGAGAATTACAGACCGTCCTGAGGCGGTCGGCGGGGCGCGGGCACGAAATGGTTGAGTGGCCCGTGCCCCTCTTTGCGTCCGAGTCCGGGCGCCGCGGCGATCGCGCGATGCACGAAGTCGAGCGCGTCGGTGACGGATTGCTCGAGCGAGCGACCGAGCGCCAGGCCCGCCACAATGCCAGCCGACAATGTGCAGCCGGTTCCATGGGTTGAGGTCGTATCGATCCGCTCGTGCGTGAAGCGGCGCACGGCGCTCTGCTGCACCAGCACATCGACAATCGTGTCCGTGCCCGTGAGGTGACCGCCCTTGATGAGCGCGGCGCGAGCGCCGAGCTCGACGAGGAGCTGGCCGGCGCGCTCCATCTGATCGGGCGTCCGCACCGTGTCCTCGATGAGAATCTCCGCCTCGTTCAAGTTGGGCGTGACGAGGGCGGCCAATGGCACGAGTCGCCGTGCGATCAACGTCTCCGCGTCGCGATCGAGCAGCCGGTCGCCCGACGTCGCGACCATCACGGGATCGAGCACGTAATTCGGCAGCCCGTGCTCGACGATGCGCTCCGCGACCGTTTCGATAATCGCGGCCGAGCCGAGCATTCCCGATTTGGCCGCGTCGGGCGGGAGATCCGCGGCGAGCGCGTCGATCTGCCGGCCGACCAGCGCCGCGGGGAGTGCTTGCCAATCGAGCACGCCGACGGTGTTTTGCGCGGTGACGGCCGTAATCGCGGTCGTACCGAAGACGCCGAATTGGTGAAAGGTCTTGAGGTCCGCCTGAATTCCCGCGCCTCCGCCCGAATCGGAGCCTGCAATCGTGAGGGCGATCCTCATGGAAACGCTCGCGGCTTGGCGAAAGCAACGGGGCAGGCAATCTTACGGACACCCATGGCCAGTACGAGAACACGCATCGCCAGTAATCTGCAGACGACCGTGCGCGATCTCCAACGGCGCAAGGCGCGGGGCCGCCGCGGCCTGGCGGTGCTCGAAGGCGTGCGCCTGGTCGAGGAGGCGCTCGCGGCCGGTCTCGAGTTCAAGGGCGCGCTCGTCGCTCCTGAGCTCGCGCGCACCACGCGCGGCCAGTCGCTCGCCGCCGAGCTGGCGAGTCACGCCGTCGCGATCGAAGAGGTGGGGTCGCGCGCGTTCGCGGAGCTCGCGGGCACCGAGACGCCGCAGGGCATCCTCGCGATCGTGCAGCCGCGCACGTGGGCGCTCAACGACGTGACCGACGGTCCGCTGCTGGTCGTGGACGGCGTGCAGGATCCGGGCAACGTCGGGACGCTGATTCGCACGGCGCACGCGCTCGGGGCGTCGGCGAGCCTGCTGTTGCGCGGCAGCGCCGATCCGATGAACCCGAAGGCGTTGCGCGCGGCGATGGGGGCCACGTTTCGTCATCCCGTCGTCCAGCTCGACGACGGACCGTTCATTGCGTGGGGCCGCGAGCACGGCGTGCTCCTCTGGGCGGCCGCCGCCGATGGTGTGCCGCTGCCGCGCGCCCTCGAAGCGCGCACGTCGCGGAAGGAGCTTATCGCGGTGATGGTGGGCAACGAAGGAGCCGGCATCCGGCCACACCTCAATGAAATCGCCGCGCAGCGCGTGGCGATTCCACTCGCGCGCGGCGCGGAATCGCTCAACGTCGCCGTTGCTGCCGGCATTCTGCTGTACGAGGTGCTGCGTGGGCGCTGACCCGCTGATCGTCGCCGGCGCGGTCCTGGTCGGACTCTGCGTCGGCAGCTTCCTCAACGTCTGCATCCTGCGACTACCGCGCGATCAATCGCTGCTGCGGCCACGTTCGACGTGCCCGCACTGCAAGCAGCCG
Source organism: Gemmatimonadota bacterium (assembly GCA_003221895.1). Classification (GTDB taxonomy): domain Bacteria; phylum Gemmatimonadota; class Gemmatimonadetes; order Gemmatimonadales; family GWC2-71-9; genus 20CM-2-65-7. Next base: position 22,287 of record QHUJ01000129.1, read on the forward strand.
ATCGCCTGGCGCGACAACATCCCCGTGTTCTCCTGGCTGTGGCTGCGCGGCAAATGCCGCTGGTGCCATGCGCCGATTTCGAAACAGTATCCCCTCATCGAAGCGTTGGTAGGCGTGTTGTTCGGCGTCTCCCTGCTCGTGTATGGCATGACGCTGCATGCCGTGGCGGCGGCGCTGTTCGGAACGATTCTGCTCGGCATCGCGATCACCGATGCGCGGCACTACATCATTCCCGACGAGTTCACCTGGGGAGGACTCGTGATCGGCCTGCTGCTCGCGCTCGGCGGCGGCGTGCAGGGATTCCTGCAGGCCTTGCTCGGCGCGGCGGTCGGGTTCGCGCTCCTGTGGCTCGTCGGCACCGCCGGCAGCTGGGTATTCAAAGAGGACGCGATGGGCGGCGGCGACATCAAGATGATGGCGATGGTGGGTAGCTTTGTGGGATGGCGCGGCGTGCTGCTGACCATCTTCGCGGGCGCGTTGCTGGGTTCGCTCATCTTCGTGCCGCTCTCACTCAAGAAGAAGCGCCTCGTGCCGTTCGGGGTATTCCTCGCGGTCGGCGCGGTGGTCGCGTTCGTTTTCGGCGATACGATCATCGCCTGGTATGGGCATTTTCTCAAAGGTGATTGACATAGATGGGTAATCCGTTCGAAGGATTGTTCGACAGCGGTAACGTGCTGGAGCGCGTCGGCATCGACATCACGGCGCAGGCGCGACGTGGCGATCTCGAGCCCGTGCGCTGCCGCGATGCCGAGGTCGCGCGTGTGATCGATATCCTGCTGCGTCAGGGAAAAAACAACGCCGCGCTCGTGGGGCGCGCGGGTGTCGGCAAGACGGCGATCGTCGAGGGCTTGGCCCAGCGGATCGCCGCCGGTAACGTCCCGCCCGCACTCAAGGACGCCCGCATTCTCGGATTGGACCACGTCTCGATGCTCGCGGGGACGTCGTTCCGCGGTCAGTACGAGGACCGCATCCGCCGGCTCATCCAGGCGCTGCAAGCCGATCGCAATCTCATCCTGTTCGTCGACGAGCTGCACAACCTGATCGGACAGGGGACCGCGATGGGCGCGGCGATGGACGCGGCCAACATGCTGAAACCCGCCCTCGTGCGCGGCGACATTCGCATCATCGGCGCGACCACCGGCGAGGAGTACACCAAGTGGATCCGCTCCGACCCCGCCCTCGAGCGGCGCTTTCAACCGGTCACGATCGAGGAGCTGGACGCGATTCAGACCTGGGAGGTGCTCGTCGCGCGCCGGCCGCGGCTCGAGCGTCATCACGCCGTCGCCATCGTGGACGACGCGCTGAAGGCCGCGATCGTGCTGACCGACCGCTTTGTCCCGGAGCGCGCCCGCCCCGACAAAGCCATCGACGTGCTGGACGAGGCGTGCGCGCACGCGCAGGCGACGGCCCACGTGTCACCGGAGCTCGACAAGCTGATCCGGGATCGCAAGAAGCTCGAAGCCCTGATTCGCCGGGGCGCGAGTGAAGAGGCGGAGTCGGCGCCGGAAGAGCCGCTGCCCGATCTCGCCACCGTGCTGCAGAGATTTGGCGAGGAGATTGAGCAATTGCTGGGTGGCCGACCGGCTCGGTCGCGGGAAGAGTCGCACGAAAAGGAGGGCCGGGCGCCGACCCACGCGCCCGCCGCCCCGTCGCTCGATGAGCAGCGCGCCGATCTCGACGGCCGGCTGCGGGCCGAGCTCGAGCGTCAGGGCATCGTGGTCGACGGGAAGGATATCGCCCGCGTCGTTGGCGTCGCCGTCGGGAAAGGCATCGAGTGGGCCGGCTGAGGCTCGCGCCGTTGTGTGGGGTCGTCGTTGCGCTGGTCGCCGGAAGTGCATGTCGCGAGCGCGCCCAGCAGGTGCAGAGCGAGGCCGAGCTGAAGGACATGGTGCACCGCATGATGCCGCTCGTTGCGCAGGCGGCCGGCCTGCCCTTCAAGCGCGAGCCGCTCGTGCTGCGCCGGTCCCGGGCGCAAGTCCGCGACTACGTCATTCACAAGTTCGACGAGGATCTGCCGCCCGGCGATCTCGCCGGCCTGCAGTCGTCGCTGCGGCTGTTCGGCCTGATCCCCGATTCGCTGCAGCTGCGGTCGACCATGATCGATCTGCTGACCGAGCAGATCGCCGGATACTACGATCCCGACTCAAACGCCCTCTACATCCCTGCGGATATCGAGCCGTATCAGCTGCGCGTCGTCGTGTCGCACGAGCTGGTGCACGCGCTGCAAGATCAGTACGTGAAGCTCGACTCCATCATCACGCAGCGACGGCGCAACGACCGGCGCACGGCGGCACAGGCGGTGCTCGAGGGACAGGCCACCGTCGCCCAAATCCCCGTGCTGATGCCGGAGCAGAAGCCCGACACGTTCCCGCTGGGCTGGTTCTGGAAACAGCGAGCCGTCATGGCGCAGCAGCAGGCGCGCATGCAGCAGTTCTCCAAGGCGCCGCTGTGGCTGCGCGAGGGGCTGGTCTTCCCGTACCTGGGTGGCGCGGATTTCATCATCTGGTACCGGCGGAAGTATTTCGATGAGTCGATCCTCGATCCGTTGCACATGCCGACGTCCACCGAGCAGATCCTGCACCCCGATCGCTACGCTGCCAAAGACGAGCCCACGGATCTGGTCTTCACCGGGCCGAGCGTCGACACGGTCCAGTATGAGGACAATCTCGGCGAGTTCGAGACGCGGCTGTTATTTCAGCAGTGGCTGAACGACGAAGCGGAGGCGGCTCAGCTCGCTCAGGGATGGGACGGCGACCGCTACCAGGTGCTGGGCGACAAGGCGGACGCGCTGGTCTGGTACAGCGTGTGGGACGACGGCGCCGCCGCGGCCAGATTCGCGCATGGGCTCGAGCGCGCGTGGGCCAAACGGCGGGCGAGCGAGCCGGCAGGCAGACGGTCGGAGATCCAGCAACTGACTATTCAAGGCCGACCGGGTGTGCGGTTGGTAGACGCCCCTGCGACGTGGAAGGGATGGACTACGGTGCCGGCCGTGCGACTCAGTGCACCAAACGACTGATGGTGTAGATCGCGAGACCGACCAGTCCTCCCACCAGCGTGCCGTTGATGCGCACAAACTGCAGGTCTCTTCCCACCGCCAGCTCGAATCGCTGCGACGTCGCCGCGGGGTCCCAGCCCGCGACGGTCTGCGCGATCAAGTCGCCGATTTCGACGCGGTACTTCTCAACGACACCCGCGGTCAGATCGATCAGCAGATCGTCGATCTCGGCGAGAATGGCGGGATTCGATTGTAGCGTCCGGCCGAATTCACTGAGACCATTATCGAGAGGAGTTGGGAGCGTGCTGTCGCCACCGGGCGCGCCTCTCCCTCCCCCGTCGGCGCCGGTCGCGTAATTGCTGACAGCCTGTTGAATCCCGTCCCACAGTCGTTTGGAGAGCTCGAGCGTCCCCTCGTCCATCAACCACTCTTCCTTGAGCGCCTCAGCGCGCGCGATCACTTCGGGCGAGTGCTGCAGGCGGTCGATGAAATCCCTGATGGCATCGTCGAACGCGGTCCGCAAGGGATGCGCGGGATCCTTGACCATATCGCCAAGCAGTCGTTCGACCGCCTCGATGATCTTTTGATAGATCTTGTCATCCAGAACGGGCGGCACCCACCACGGCGTCTCGGCGCGCACGCGGTCGCGAATCACGTCCCGGTTGTTCCGCACCGCGTCCGCCGCGAGGCGGACGGCCGCGTTGAGCAGCTCCTCCTGGCGGTTGTCGGCGAGCGCCAGCGCGAGCGTCTTGCCGAGCGCGGGCGCGACGCGAAACGCGCGCACGCGGTTGCGCACGACGTGAGCGACGAGCTCCTGGACCTCGTCGCGCGGCAAGGCCTCGAGCGTCTTGGCCAGGCCGCTCGCGAATTGTCGGGCGATTTGACGGGCGTGCTCGCGGTCGGCCAGCCACAGCGCGGCCCGCTCCGCCGGATGCACGCGGCGCAGATTTGCGCTGATCACGTCACGCGACAGGAAGTGCTTCTGGACGAATGTGCCGAGGATCTGCCCGATCCGTTCCTTGCGCGTGGCAACGATGGCGGTGTGCGGGATGGGAATGCCCAGCGGATGCTTGAAGAGTGCCGTCACCGCGAACCAGTCGGCCAGACCGCCCACGAGGGAGGCCTCGGCCGTCGCGCGGATGTAGCCCAGCCACGGGTATTGCGGCTCGAACACCAGGGCCACGATGAAGATCAGCAGCGCGACGGCCAGCAGCCCGGTGGCGCGCCGCTTCATCGCGTCTAGCCGGGCCTGGCGCTCCGCGTCATCGGGGCGCGACCACTGTGGTGTGACCGCCATAGGACGCAAACTTAGGCCCCCACTTGGTTTCGGGGTACTCGCCATTTAGCTTGCTACGCTTATGTTTACGGCCCTTTCCGAGGAGCTGACGGGCGTACTGAACCGGCTCAGGGGCCGCGGGGTGCTCTCGGAAGGCGACGTGACCGACGCGTTGCGCGAGATCCGGCGCCACCTGCTCGAAGCGGACGTGAGCTTCGAGGTTACCCGGGGTTTCGTCGAGCGGGTTCGCGAACAGGCGATCGGCGCGCTCGAGGTCAAAGCCGTCAGTCCCGGCCAACAGGTCACCAAGCTCGTGCATGACGAGCTCGCGCGCATGCTGGGCGCGACCGAGCAGGATCTGGCGGCGAATGTCGCGGCGCGCCACGGTGTGCCGCTCGAGTTCGCCTCTGTAGGTCCAACGGTGGTATTGCTCGTAGGGTTGCAGGGCTCGGGCAAGACGACGACCGCGGCCAAGCTCGCGCGGCGCCTGAAGCTCGAGCAGAAGGCGCCGGCCCTCGTGGCGGCGGACGTGTACCGGCCCGCGGCGACCGAGCAACTCCAGCAGCTCGGACAGCAAATCGGCGTTCCGGTTCTCGGGAACCGGGAAACGGGAAACGTCGTGAAGCTGGTACAGGACGCGCTGCGGGAAGCTGAATCGGAACGCGCCCGCGCAGTAATCGTCGACACTGCGGGCCGGCTGCAGATCGATAGCGAGATGATGGACGAGCTGCGCGCGGTGAAGGACGCCGTGAAGCCGCGCGAGATTCTCCTCGTCGCCGACGGTATGACGGGGCAGGACGCCGTGAGGATCGCGAAGGGCTTCCACGACGGCGTCGGGCTGACCGGCGTGATCCTGACGAAGCTCGACGGCGACACCCGGGGCGGTGCGGCGCTCTCGATTCATGGCGTGACCGGCGTGCCGATCAAATACGTCGGCGTCGGGGAGAAGACGGATGCACTGGAGCCGTTCGATCCGGTCCGTATGGCGGGACGGATCCTGGGGCAGGGCGACGTGGTCGCGCTGGTCGAGAAGGCGGCGGCAAACGTCGATGCCGAGGCGGCGAAGCGACTCGAGCAGAAGGTCCGCTCCAAGAAGGGGATGGACCTGCAGGATTTCCTGGTCGCGCTGAAGCAGATGCAGAACATGGGTCCGCTCAAGCAGGTGCTCGGACTGTTGCCGGGGATCAACGCGAAGGCGCTGAAGGGTGTGTCGCTGGACGATAAACGTCTCAAGCACGTCGAGGCGATTGTGCTGTCCATGACCCCGGAGGAGCGGGCCGATCCCAGCGTGTTGAAAGGCAATCGCAAGTTGCGGATCGCGAAAGGGGCCGGACGGCCCGTGCAGGAAGTGAATCGCCTGCTGGAACAGTTCCAGCAGATGCGCAAGCTCAGCAAGTTCATGAAAAGGATGTAGGACGTTATGGCAACTCGTATTCGTCTCCGCAGGGTGGGCCGGAAGGGGCAGGCCTATTTCCGCATCGTGGTCGCAGATTCCGAGTCGCCCCGCGACGGGCGCTTCGTCGCCGCGATCGGCCATTACAACCCCAAGGCCAAACCGGCGGTGATCAACGTGAACGCCGAGCAGGCGCGGGCCTGGCTGGAGAAGGGCGCGATGCCAACCGACACGGTGCGCTCGCTCCTCAAGAAGGCGGGCGTACTCGGCAAACGGCAGCCTCCGCCCGCCGCGTAGTCGGGCGGCTGCGTAAGCCGCACGGCCAGCAGGGGGAAGTCTCGGTCATTCCCCTGGTGGAGAATCCGGGGACGGTCTTCGTGCCGAAGGCGCGGCTGTACGTCCTGAACGAAGCACGTGATGTGCTGGCGGGCCCGCTGGTGGTGGCACGCCGCCGCTCCTATCACCGCGAATGGTTGCTGGGGTTCGAAGGCGTCACGTCGCGCGCGGCGGTGGAACGCTGGCGCGATCAGCTCGTGGCGGTAGACGAGTAAGCGATGTTGCGCATCAACGTGGTGACGCTGTTTCCCGAGTGGTTCACGGCTCCGCTCGGGTCGAGCATTCTAGGACGCGCCGCCACCGCCGGACTGGTTCGATATCGGGTCGTGCAGCTGCGCCAGTACACGCACGACAAGCATCGCACGGTGGACGATACGCCGTACGGTGGCGGCGCGGGAATGGTGCTGAAGCCCGAGCCGTTTTTCGAGGCGGTCGAGGACCTGCGGGTCAAGCCACCGATCGTGTTGCTGTCGGCGCGCGGCAGGTCCTTCACGCACGACAGCGCGGTGCGCTATGCGGTCGGCAGCGAGTTGACGTTGCTGTGCGGTCATTACAAGGACGTCGACCAGCGTGTGGCCGATGGCCTGGGTGCCGAAGAAGTGTCGATCGGAGATTTTGTGTTATCGGGTGGCGAGCCCGCGGCGCTGTGCATCGTCGATGCCGTGGTGCGGCTCCTGCCCGGCGCGTTGGGAGATCATGAATCGGCATCGACCGATTCGCATTATGAAGGCCTGCTGGCGCCGCCGAGCTACACACGGCCGCCCAGCTATCGCGGGCTCGACGTCCCGGAAGTATTGTTGAGTGGCGACCACGACAAGATTGCGGCATGGCGGGCGGCGCAAGCCGAGCGCCTGACGCGCGAACGGCGGCCTGATCTCTGGTCGCGACATGGAGAGTAGGTATGGAGAAGTTGAGAGCGGTCGAGCGCGAGGGCCTCAAGACGGATATCCCGGCCTTCGCTCCTGGCGATACGCTGCGCGTCATGGTACGCGTGCGCGAAGGTGAGAAAGAGCGGCTGCAGGCGTTCGAGGGCATTTGCATCGCCCGGCGCGGAGGCGGCGTGAACGAGACGTTCACGGTCCGGAAGATTTCGGCCGGCGTCGGCGTCGAGCGAATCTTTCCGCTGCATGCGCCGTCGATTGCCGAGATCGGGCTCCTGCGCAAAGGCCGCGTGCGGCGCGCCAAGCTCTACTTCCTGCGCCGTCTGGCCGGCAAAGCCGCCCGCATCCGCGAAAAGCGGGGGGCGGGCGGGACGGGCGGGGCGGGCGGGGCGGGCGGGGCAAGGGGGGCGGGCGCGAGGGCAGGGCAGGAGCTCGTCGTCCCGGGAGCCGAGACCTCCGAACCGGAGCAGTCGCAGACGTGAGCCACCGCCGCCCGTCGTTGAAACGCGAGGCGGCGTTGTGGGGTGAAGGCAGGATCAGCGTCGCCGGGATCGATGAAGTCGGCCGCGGCCCACTGGCTGGCCCAGTGGTCGCCGCGGCCGTCGTGTTTCCCATGGGGGCGAAGCTGATTCGCGGCCTAGACGACTCCAAGGTGCTCACCGCATTGCAGCGCGCGAAGTTCGCCGCGAAGATCCGCGAGCGCGCCTTTGCCGTGGCGGTCGGCGCCGCGAGCGTGCGCGAGATCGATCGCCTGAACATCCGCCGCGCGTCCATTCTCGCGATGGCGCGCGCGCTGCATCGCCTGGGCTTTGCTCCGTCGCATGTGCTCATCGACGGGCTGCCATGTCCCGAGCTGGGCTGCGAACACGAAGCGATTGTGGACGGCGACGCGCTTTGCCATTCGATTGCCGCTGCCTCGGTGATCGCCAAGGTGCTGCGGGATTATCTCATGGACCGGCTGGCGTCCCGTCATCCCGGCTACTTCTGGGAAACGAACAAGGGCTACGCGACGCCCGAGCACCTCGAGGCGATTCAGCGGCTCGGCCCCACCCGGCATCACCGGTACAGCTTCGAGCCCGTCGCCCAGATCGAGCTGCTAACGGTTTCTCGCGCGTCGTAGTCCCTTCAGGAAGTCAGGCAGCGCCCGGGTATTGAGAATGTCGGCCGCGGTCAGCCACGCCCGCCGCGCCACGGCGACGGCGAACCGCATGAATCCGAGTTCGCGCGTATTGTGCGCGTCCGTCGACAGCACGAACCGCACACCGTGCGATTTTGCCGCGGCGGCCAGGGTATCGGGCAGATCGAGCCGCTCACTGCCGTTGATCTCCAGCAGACACTTCGCGTGTGCCGCGGCCTTGGCCACCACGTCGAAGTCGAGTGCATAGGAAGGCCGGTTCGGTAGGATCCGCCCCGTCGGGTGGCCGATCGCGTCCACCCACCGGTTGGCGATCGCGGCGAGGAGCCGGTCGGTGAGCTGGCGCTCCGCCTGCTTCAGGCCGTAATGAATCGTCGCGACTACGTAATCGGCTTCGGCGAGCACGTCGTCGGGCAGATCGAGCTCGCCGTTTTCCAGAATGTCCATCTCGACGCTCTTCAGAATGCGGAATC